>JBKEAR010000050.1:0-26202 GCA_047972425.1 Alphaproteobacteria bacterium
CGTCTCTATTTGTGGCTGTGCCCATATTATTAGCCCTTCGTGTAACACAAAAGGCCGAGACCAATAAAGAAAAAGTATCACCTTACGGGAATATATAATGGAGACATCCGATTTTATTCAGGCCGTACCCGATGACCCTCGGCAAATTAACGCCTATGACGATAATGGTTTTCGCCTGAAAGAAAAACGCTATGAAGGGGCTATATTAATTTTTGGCGATACAATTATGCCTTGGCAATATATTCAATCGGTTAAAGATATTACGCCCGAAAGCTTTGATATCTTTTTAAAAGCCAAAGAAAAACCCGAGCTCATTTTAGTGGGTACCGGCGCCAATTTTATCGTGCCACCCTTTGAAATCCGCAAGGCTTTGCGCAATCATCATATCGCCTTAGAGTGGATGAACACCAAAGCCGCATTATCGACTTGGCCAATATTATTGGGCGATGGCCGCCATGTGGCTGGCTGTCTATTACCGATTTCTTTTATGTGATTTATCTACACAATGCAAAAGCCCCTTAATAAATAAGGGGCTTCTAAATTCTTAGTTTAATAAAACTATGCAACTTTTTTTAATTGTATCTTTTTCTTTTTAAGCTTAGTGAACATAGATGTTTTATCCATTCCCTCAACACCTAACTCCTCTACAGCTTTCCTAGCCGCTTCATAAAAAGCTAAAAGAACTGAATTTTTCATAATGTAACACTCCTAATAAAAACAACTTAAATTGCATGATTTAAACTAATCTTTTTTTTCATAAATGTCAAGGTCATTTAATCCTTTCAGATTTTCCCATACCATCCATAAGCCATGTGTATTCATGCTTCCTATACAGCTTTGTATTTCTATAGGTAAGTGTTTATATATACTTTTTAGTGGCTCAACATCATATCCTTCTGCTTGGAATTTTAAGTTTTCAGCATTATAAAAATCAGCTTTTTTCAGGCAACAAATAATATGATGTGCATAAATCTGCATATAAAATTGAGAAAGAACTTCATCAGCATCAATCATCTCAACCCCTAGCATCATTAAAGGATTAAACTTTGTATCCAGAACACGTAAGGTTGAACCCATCAAACCTTTCTGAGATTGAGCATAAACAAGTGTACAAAAACCAAATCCAAAGCCATTAGAATTTTGTAATATATAAATTCCTTCATCTTTATTAGGATAATATGCATCAGCCCTTTTGCTATAATAATCAGAATCAATTGGTAATGGCTCATAATCTATTGCTTCTGATTGTCTATCCCACATTTTTAATAATGATATTATGTCTGAACCATTAGCTTTTTTGTACGTAATATCATGATTTATTTTCATAATTTTTCCTTATCCTATAGTAATCAGATTTATTAAATTTTTATTTTGAATTAACATAACATAAAAACATATTTTCGTAAAGAACAAACGATGAACATGCTACATATAAAAAATCCCCTCTTCACTTGAGGGGATAATTTTATTTATTCAAAATTTATCTATTTAAAAAATTTACTGGCCATACCCATTAAATCATCGGCAATCGAGCCATCGCCGTCGGCATCTAATAAAGATGATATGGCACTCATATTCACTTGGCTATTGCCTTGTTTTTTACCACCCAAAAGACCACCAAGCAGGCCACTTAATAATCCACCCGATGATTGTTGCCCACCGCTACGACCAGCCGATGCCACTTGGCTGCCGGCTAAAGAGGCTAAAATTGGTAACATAGATTTTAATGCGCCAACATCTAAGCCTGTATTGGCCGAGGCACGGCTTGCAACCTCGCGGCTTACTTCTTTAGAACCAAAAATTTGGCCTAAAATTGCATTACCCGTATCGGTTAATTGGCTGGCATCTGCCGTTACTTTATCATCTTTTACATAACCTTCTAACTCTTGGGCTTTTTCGCCAAAAATTTGGTTCAGTGACGATGGATCTTGTTGGATACGATTACGCATACCGCTTTGGATTGCCGGTAAAAGCTGTGCAGCAGCGGCCGATGCTTGGGCGGTATCCATATTAAATTGTTTGGCTAATTGCCCTAAAACTTGTTGCCCTTGGGCTGATTGTAATAATTGTGTCAGGTTCATATTTGTCTCTCCTAAAAACTAATAACAAATTCTTTCTATATATATCCTTAATGTAAGTCTTTGTCAAAATTATGTTTTATTACTATCTGTACTTAGCGAAAGTCAAATTCTTCGGTATGGAGCTGATAATTATGCACATGGGTATTTTTAAGCTGTGTTGTGATTGATTTTATCATCGGTTTTGGCCCGCATAAGTAGTATTCCCATGCGTTTAATGGTAATGGAACATCTGCCATAATACGCTCCGCTGTTAAAAATTCTCCGTCATCGGAATATAAACAGACAAAGTGAATATTATTTGCATTATTGCAAATTTTCCGAATTTCACTAATAAATAGCGCATCTTTAGGGCTGCATATACAATAATATAAATAAATATTTAGCTCATTATCCTTTGGTAATGCCCGCAAACATGACAAAAACGGAGCAATGCCTACACCCCCGGCTATCCATATTTTATTTTGTGTACCAGCTATTGGGTCAAATAAACCATAAGGGCCATTAATAATTGCCGTTAAACCAACCGATAAATCATGGCGTAAATGCTGGGTATAATCACCAAGTACTTTAATGGTAAATCGTAGCTTATTTTCCTTGGGTGCCGATGTAATGGTAAAAGGATGGCTTTCATAAAATGTGGGCGCTTGGATAGTTAAAAAAGCAAATTGCCCTGCCCGATATTTCATTTTTTTGTCTTGCGGTTCTAAAATAACCTCGGTGGCATTTTCTAATTTTTGTATATCAGCTATGCGATATATATAATCATTCAATGGGTGGTAAAAAATGAGCTTATAAATAAATGCCGCCAACCCGATTGCCACAAATAATAAAAGGATTATTGCCGGTGCTGATGTAATGGGCATCATTTTCCCTTTAGAAAAAGCCATGATAATATGCACAGCAATAATAGCATAAAATAGCCCCATAAACCGATGGGTAAGTAGCCATTTATTATAAGGAATTTTGCGGTATAAAGCGATGATAATTAGTGCAACAAAGCCAATGCCAGCTGCAATACCCCATGGCTTTATGGGGGGCAAACCCCGCCCCCGATTACCCAAACCACTACCGCCCTCTGGTACGCTAAAATAATGAAAAATCAAAAAAAGCAATGCCAAGAGTGCCATATATTTATGGGCTTTATACATGCGGTCTAACCCGCCAAAGCTTTTTTCTAAAAACCGAGGGCGTGCGGCAAGTATAAAAACAATTGCCATTAATATAGCGGCTAATATCCCAAAGTAATAAGATAATTGCCCCTGCCACCCCATATTATTTTGCTGCATTTGCAACCAATAAATGGCGGTGTATATCAATAAAATAAAGAAAACAAAAATATAGCCATATCGTAAACGCATTATAGCCTCCCCTAAAATTGGGCTATAATCTATATATGGTTTTTGCCTAAATGATTACGAGCTTATATTATTTAAAATAATAAATTGGCTAGTTTTTTACGGCCACTAATTGTGAGCGGGTCTGTACTACCCAAAGCCTCAAATAGCTCTAATAATTTGGTTTTTGCTGCACCTTCATTATAACTACGGTCTTTACGAAACGATGCCAATAATAAATCTATAGCCTCGGCATTTTCACCATTGCCAATAAGGGCTTCGGCCAAATTATATGCATTTTCTAAGTTATTTTCATCGGCTTCATATTGGGCGCGTAAATCGGTAATTACACTATCATCAACCGCATTTTTAGAAAGCTCAATGGCTTTTAAGGCCGATTGAACTTCGCTATCATTGAGCTGTTCTTCCGATAATTGTGCAATAATCGCATCTACGGCATCGGCTCCTTCTAATTTTGCATAAGCGCGTAATAGTAGTGCTACCGCCGCCCCTAAATCGGGGTAAGCTTGCATAATTTGCTGGGCAATGGCTATGGCTTGTTCATAATCGCCTTTTTCAATAAATTCTTTACCAAGCTCTATAGCTTCTTTAGTAGCCTCTTTTGGGTCTTGCACATCTTGGCCGGTGAGTTTGCCTAAAAAGCTGCGCAAAAAACTATCATCTTGGGGGCCCGCAAAACCATCGACCGGTTGCCCCTGAAAAAAGCCCATAACCGTGGGTACCGACTGAATTTGTAATTGGCTTGCAAGCATGGGGGCGGTATCGATATTTAATCCAGCGAGTTGAACCCCTATTTGAGCCTCTTTAATAAGCTTTTCAAGTTGGCTTTTCATCTTTTGGCTGGCAGGAGAAGATGAATTATAAAAAACAAATACTACCGGCATTTGCATGGATGTTTGGGTAATCAGCTCAATAAAGCTTTGCTCATTGGCCTCAATTATTGCGGGCGGCGTAACAGGCATTTGAGAATTTTTTTGCGTATTGGGCGATTTACCGCCAATGGGGCCATCTTGAATAAGCGACATTAAAGCATCCTTTATTTATAAAAATAGGGTTATGAATAATTATATCCCCAATATATGTTTTAAAAATATAATTGACAAGTTTACATTTATTTTTTATAAAAAACCCACTATTTTAATTGGTTGATTATACAATAAATACAATTTAAGAGGGTTTTTATGATTCAGTCTGCCACGCAGCAGCCGCAAATTTCAGATAAATCTTATGGTACGGCCGTAGCTCTTTCGGCTGTATTCGGCATTGTGGGTATTCATCATTTTTATTTAGGTAATATTCTGCATGGTTTGTTCGATTTAGGATTATTTATCTTAAGTGTTAGTTTATACGCCTATTCAATCGCAAATTTTGAGCCATCTTATATGATTTGGGCGGGGCTATTTTTTTTAGTCGATGCTATTCATACAATATTTGTAACAATTAAACTGCTTATTGGAGCCGAAAGAGACGGCCAAGGTAAAATAGTGGCTTATCCGGGTCAATTTAAAAATCAATCAAATAAATAAAGGAAAGTAAAATGGAAGTTATGGAAACAACAACAGTTACCGAGGCAAAACCGACTACCTCTCCTAAAGGTTTTGTCCCTTGTTTACTCTTATGCCTATTATTGGGCTCATTTGGAGCGCATCGTTTTTACGTTGGTAAAACCGGTACTGGTATTTTAATGTTATTAACCCTTGGTGGTTTAGGTATTTGGTCACTTATCGACCTTATTATGATTGCCGTGGGTAAATTTACCGATAAAGACGGCTTGGTTGTTAAAGCCTCTAACTAAACATCACTAAAAACGCTCTTAAATATTTAAGAGCGTTTTTTATATTGTTAATCATTATCAACCATTTTAATAACCCTTGCCGGATTACCCGCCACAACGGCATTTTTAGGAACATCTTTCGTAACCACGCTACCGGCCGCAATCACCGCATTATTACCTATGGTAATGCCCGGTAAAATAATTGCACCACCGCCAATCCATACTTTATTACCAATAGTTATCGCATAACCAAGCTCCCGACCCGAATATCGCCCCTTAATATCAATGGGGTGTGTGGCTGTATATATCTGCACATTGGGTGCCAACATACAATCATCGCCAAAGGTAATTTTATTCACATCAATCAACAAACAATTATGGTTGGCGAAAAAATTTTTACCCACCGTAATATTGTAACCATAATCGCAAAAAAAGTTGGGTTCAATATAGGGTGTTTCCGTGGTTTGGAATAATTGTTGGAGTATTGCAAAGCGCTTTTCTTGCTCATTGGGCATCAGCTTATTATATTCCATACATAGGGTTTTGGCATTCAAGCGATCCCGCATTAACTCGGGGTCTGTTGGGTCATACATATCCCCTGCGAGCATAATTTCTTTTTCTGTTCTCATATTTCAATCCTTATAACTCTAAACTGATATATTGATGCCCCGTAAAATCGAGCCATTTTATAAAATCATTATAACTCACCCGAATAGTCGCATTATTTTCTATGGGGTGAAAATTAATACTATCCGCTGTTTCAAAAGTATTATCAAGTATCACCTTATGAATGCGATAACCATGGTCATTAACTAAAGCATAGGGCGTGCAGCTACCGGGGGCAACTGCCAATATCTCCTGCATCATTTCCCCTTTACCAAAGGAAAGCCGCTTAGATTGTAAATTTTGCTGTAATTTTTTTAAATCTAAGCGCAATTCCCCACGCATGCAAACCATATAATAATATTCTTTATCGGTTAAAAAAAGGCTTTTGCAATGCATACCGGGGATATTATCGCGAATTTCCCGATGATCATCATAATGGTGGGTCGGTGGGTGATGATGACAAATATAAGCAATATCTTGTGCATCTAATATCGTAAATAATGCTTTAGCATTTGTAATCATTTGTTATCCTTATTTTACGATGATTATAATATTTTTGCATAAAGTTGAAAATAAAAATTTAACAATTTAAATGATATAGCCTATGCTATAATATAGTCTATACATAATAAAATGATTATATAAACATCAGTAATAATTTGATGCTAAGAGGTTTGCAACCCGTAAAGCCGAAGGCTTTCTAAAAAAAGATAACTTGTCTCCGACAAGATATAATCCCCGCACACAGCTACGCTGTGGGCAACCTCAAAGCATTAGGTAATACTAAAATTTATTATCATTTTAAGTAGTATTACCTATAAAGTTAAATTTAGAAAGACCGATAATAAATAATGAATAAAGTACCAACCATTAAAGATGTTGCTAAATTATCCAATACGTCACCTGCAACGGTATCGCGGGCATTACAGCAACCCCATTTGGTCAGTAAAAAAGCCCAAATGCGTATTCAAGAGGCGATTAAAGAGCTTAATTACCAAGTGAATACCGCTGCACAAGCTTTGCGCAGCCGTAAATCTTATACAATTTTGGTGGTTGTGCCTAATATTAAAAATCCATTTTTCTCTAAGGTTTTTGATGGTATTTTAAAATATGCCGAGCAACAAAATTATACGGTATTTATAGCCAATACCAATGGTGATAAAGAGCAAGAATATATCTATGTTAATCAGCTACTCCATGGCCGTGTGGATGGTATTATTTTACTCAATGGTAAAATACCCCCCTCCTTACAAGAACAGCTCGATTTACCCACCGCCCCCCTTGTTTTTGCCTGTGAATATCCCTATCAAAACATCACCCAGCTCCCCATTGTAAAAACCAATAACAGCCGTGCAACCGAAGAGCTTATTAACCTATTGATTGCCCAAGGCCATCAAAAAATCGGTTTTCTTAATGGCCCACCCAAAAACAGCTTGAATATCGAAAGATATAGCGGTTATAAAAAAAGCTTAAAAGCCGCGAACATCAAAATTAATGACCAATATTATTTTGAGGGCGATTATGAATCCGTATCGGGTGTCCGTGCTGCCCAATATTTTATTACCCTAAAAGATTTACCCACCGCTATTTTTTGTGCCAGTGACGAAATGGCCATTGGTCTTATTTATGAGCTCCAAGTTCAAGGGGTAAAAGTACCCGAGGATATTTCGGTTGTTGGGTTTGATGATATTGATTTCTCCTCTAAAATCCTACCCGCCTTAACCACCATTGCCCAAGATGCCGAAACCATTGGCTATAAAGCCACCGAGGTTTTATTTGCCCGTATTAATGCAGAAAAAACCGAAACCAAATGGCCACTCGAAATTCCTTATAAAATTATAGAAAGAGATAGCCATAAAAGCATTCTACAACCATAAGGTTATACAACATCTTATCAAATCATCTCCTTTTTTTGAAGCCATTCACATTTTACAATATCCTTTTTTTGTTAAAATCTATCCCTTGACTCAATCTCTAAAATTGATATACTAGTAAAAAATGAAAACGATTTCATTATAGAAACAAAAAAATGGGTGAGGAAATGAATACACAAATCAAAGGCCCCGCTATATTCTTAGCGCAATTTGCGGGCGATGATGCGCCATTTAATAACTTAGATAACATTACTAAATGGGTGGCCTCTTTAGGCTATAAAGGCGTGCAGATACCATCGTGGGATAACAGATTTATTGACATTAAATTGGCCGCCGAGTCAAAAGATTATTGCGATGAAATTAAAGGCATTGCCAACCAAAATGGTGTGGATATCACCGAGCTTTCCACCCATTTACAAGGGCAATTGGTGGCAGCACACCCCGCTTATGATTTATTATTTGATAATTTTGCCAATGCTAGTGTGCATAACAACCCCAAAGCCCGCCAAGAATGGGGCGTACAACAATTAATATATAACGCCCAAGCGAGCTATCATTTGGGCTTAAAAGCCCATGCCACATTTTCGGGCTCTTTGGCTTTTCCTTATCTTTATCCATGGCCGCAACGCCCTAAAGGGCTGATTGACGATGCCTTTACCGAGCTTGCCAAACGTTGGCTGCCCATTTTAAATAAATTTGATGAAGTTGGTGTGGATGTCGCTTACGAGCTCCACCCCGGCGAAGATTTATTTGACGGCACGACCTTTGAGCGCTTTTTAGAAAAAGTCGGCAATCATAGCCGCTGTAATATTTTATACGATTCGAGCCATTTTGTTTTGCAATCCTTGGATTATTTAGAATTTATCGATATCTATCACGAGCGCATTAAGGCTTTTCATGTTAAAGATGCCGAGTTTAACCCAAATGGTCGCCAAGGTGTTTATGGCGGTTATAGCAATTGGATTGAGCGCGCCGGGCGCTTTCGCAGTTTGGGGGACGGCCAAACCGATTTTAACGGTATTTTCTCTAAGCTGACCCAATATGGTTTTGACCGTTGGGCGGTTTTAGAGTGGGAATGTTGCATTAAACACCCCGAGCAAGGTGCTGCCGAAGGTGCGCCCTTTATTAAAAAGCACCTTATTACCACCACCGAAAAAGCCTTTGATGATTTTGCATCATCGGGGGTTGATACGGCATTAAACAAAAAATTATTAGGAGTATAGCTATGGCAAAAAAACTTCGCTTAGGTATGGTTGGTGGCGGTAAAGATGCCTTTATTGGCAATGTGCACCGTATAGCATCGCGCATTGATGACTATTGGGAGCTAACCGCCGGCGCATTATCCTCTACCCCGCAAAAATCATTAGAAAGCGCAAAAGAACTGGGTATTGAGCGCGCCTATGGCACGTGGCAAGAGATGATAGAACAAGAGGCCAAACGTGCCGATAAAATTGATGCCGTGGCTATTGTTACCCCCAACCATATGCATGCCGCCCCGGCTATTGCTGCTATGGAGGCGGGCTTTCATGTAATATGCGATAAACCGCTGACAACAGATTTAAAAACCGCATTGCAAATTCAAGAGGCTGTCAAAAAGACCAATAAGCATTTTTTCCTCACCCATAATTATTCTGCCTATCCCATTATCCGCATGGCAAAAAATATGATTAGCCAAGGCAAATTGGGCAAAATACGCCTTATCCAAGCCGAGTATATCCAAGGCTGGCTCGCGACCGAAAATGATGTAAGCAACAAGCAGGCTGCATGGCGTACCGACCCCAAAAAAAGCGGTGCAGTCGGCTGCTTGGGCGATATCGGCACCCATGCTTTTCAGCTTGCGGAATTTGTAAGCGGATTACAATGCCAACAAGTGATTGCACGGCTTAATACTTTTGTACCCCGTCGCTTGCTTGATGACGATGCCCAAATACTCATGGATTTTGGCGATGGTGCTAAGGGTATGTTATGGTCGTCTCAAGTGGCTATTGGCCAAGAGAATGGTTTGAGTTTACGCATATTCGGCGATAAAGGTAGCATCATTTGGCACCAAGAAAACCCCAACCATATTAAATATTCTGCTCTTGATAAACCCACACAAATCCTTACCCGTGGTGGTGCAGGTTTTGATGATACGGTAGAGTTTCGCATCCCTGCCGGACACCCCGAGGGCTATTTAGAGGCTTTTGCCCAACTTTATAAGGAGGCCGCGCTTATTATAAAAAACCCCAATGCCCATTATCCAACACCGGGTATTACCGATGGCGTAAGGGGCTTAAAGTTTATTACGGCCTGCCTTGAATCGTCCCAAAATAATAACCAATGGGTATATATATAGATATATAAGCGAGGGTAAAATGCTACAAACACAACCCCCACCCTTTTTAAGCGTACAGAATATTTGCAAAAGCTTTGGGGAAAATGAAATTCTTAAAGATATTCAAATGGATATCTACCCCGGCCGTGTTCATGCTTTAATTGGCGAAAATGGAGCAGGTAAATCCACATTAGTAAAAATCATTGGCGGTTATCAACCGGCGACAAGTGGCGAAATTATCCTTAACCAAGAGCCAATAACATTTAGCAACAGCAAACAGGCCGAAGAACAAGGGATTATTCTTATTCATCAAGAAACCAATTTGGCCGATGATTTAACCGTAGAAGAAAATGTTTTTTTAGGGCAAGAACGTTGCAATGGTTTATTCCTCGATAAAAAACAAATGCGCCAAGCCACCATAGAGGCTTTAGATAAATTACATGTAAAGATAGACCCAAATATTCGGGTAAAATCGCTTTCGACTAGCGATAAACAAATGGTAGAGATTGCCAAGGCCATTACCCATAAAACCCAATTGCTGATTATGGACGAGCCAACCTCCATGCTCACCGAAACCGAAGCCGAAGTTTTATTTGAGCTCATTAAACGCCTAACCGAGCAAGGGTGCGCCATATTATATATCTCTCATAAGCTCAATGAGATTGAAAAGATTGCCGATGATGTATCTATTTTACGCGATGGCAATATCGTCTATAATGGCTTAAAATCGGCGGTGACAAAATATGAGATTGCCAATATGATGATTGGCCGCGATGTTTCGCAAATGTATCCGGAGAAACATCCGATACAAAATGAAAACGATATCATTTTTGAAGTCAAAAATCTTAAAGGTCAATCGATGAAATCCCCTATAAGCTTTACAGTCAGAAAAGGCGAAGTTTTGGGTTTTGGTGGCATTATCGGCTCGGGCCGTACTGCCGTGCTAGAGACCATGTTGGGCTTAAAGGGGCGTTATCAGGGCGATGTTTATTTAAATGGGCAAAAGGTAAAAATCACTCAATTTAGCGATGCCATTACCTTAGGCATTTCTTATTTAACCGAAGATCGTAAGGGCAAAGGTTTGCTGCTCAATATGGGCATGACACCCAATATCACCTTGCTCAATATTCAAGATTATTGCACACCTTTGCTTCATCATAAACAAGAGCAAAAGGCCGCCGAAAAAGCCATTGAAGAATATCATATTAAGCTGCGCACCAATATCCAACAAGTGGGTGAGCTTTCGGGGGGTAACCAACAAAAACTCTTGCTTGCCAAAGTGATGTCTATCACCCCCAATTTAATTGTGATGAACGAGCCAACAAGGGGCATTGATATTGGTACCAAGCAAGAGATTTATAAATTCATTAAAAATTTAACCGGGCAAGGGAAATCCGTGATTTTAATATCATCGGAGCTTACCGAGCTTATTGCTTTATCGCACCGTGTACTTGTGATGTATGACGGCTATATGAGCGGTATTGTTGAGGGCAATGATATATCTGAGGAAAATATCATGCATTATGCCGCAGGAATTAAAGGAGAAACCATCAATGCTTAGCGCCAAAAAAATTGACTTTCGCCAATATGGCCCTCTTTTGGCTTTAGTGGCTCTTATGATTATCGGTTATTTAATCAACCCGGCATTTTTGTCTAAAGGGAATTTGCTTAATATCTTAACCCGTAGCTGTTTTATTGCGATTATTGCCGTGGGTATGACTTTTGTAATTACAACCGGCGGCATTGACCTTTCAGTTGGCTCTATGGCAGCACTCATTGCGGGTTTGGTCATTTTATTTATGAATTACCTATCCAAAACTTACGATTTCGGCATGCTTGCCGTTATTATGGGGGTAACATTAGCTATTATATTAGGGATAATCGGCGGGTTTATCAATGGCTTTATCTCGACCAAAGGGGGTGTTGAGCCCTTCATTATCACCTTGGGTACAATGGGTATTTATCGCTCGGTATTAATCTATGTGGCCGATGGCGGTGCCATTACCTTAGATAGTGCAGTTCGCAATATTTATCGCCCTTTTTATTATGGCGATATCTTGGGTATCCCTACCCCGATATTTGTGCTGATTGCCGTGGTTATCTTGGGCTATATTTTGCTTAATTATACCCGCTTTGGCCGTTATTGTGCGGCTATTGGCTCTAACCTCAATGTGGCCAAATATAGTGCTATCCCTGTGGATAAAGTGCGTATTTTAACCTATATGTTCTTAGGCTTATGTGTGGCCATTGCAACTATTGTCTATATCCCGCGCCTTGGCTCGGCAACCAGCCAAACCGGCGTATTATGGGAGCTAGAAGCCATTGCGGCTGTAGTAATTGGCGGCACATATCTTAAGGGCGGTCATGGGCAAGTTGTGGGTGCATTTATTGGTGCCCTCATCTTAACCGTCATCGGGAATATCCTCAATTTAACCGATGTTATTTCCGTTCATCTCAATGGTGCAGCGCAAGGCATTATCATCATTGTTGCCATCTTGCTGCAACGCACCCAAAAATCATAAAAGAACCTGTAACAACAATGTGGAGACTTATCATGTTTAAAAAGACAATCCTACCTATACTCCTATCAACAACATTAATTGGGGGAGCCGCTTGGGCCGAGAAAATTAAAATCGGCGTATCCATCCCCTCAGCCACCCATGGCTTTATGGCGGGGCTAAATTACCATGCCGAGGTTGCCGAAAAACGCCTAGAGGCTTTATATGACGATATTGATATTCAGCTTATCACCGCCGGCAGTGCATCCGAGCAAGCCAATGGTTTAGAAGATTTAGTATCTATTCACCAAATTGATGCTTTGGTAATTTTACCTTTTGAATCTGGCCCCCTTACCGACCCCGTAAAAGCCATTAAAGATCAGGGTGTTTTCATTACCGTGGTGGATCGCGGTTTGACCGAAGAAGGCATCGAGGATATTTATGTGGCCGGTAATAACTTCGAGATGGGGCGTATCTCTGGCCAATATATCAAAGACCAACTACCCGATGGCGGCGATATTGTGGTGCTTCGGGGTATACCAACCACTTTAGATGACGAGCGTGTAGAAGGCTTTAAAAGCGTGATAGACGGCACCAATGTGAATATCTTAGACATGCAATATGCCAATTGGAACCGTGATGACGGCTTTGAAGTGATGCAAGATTATCTTTCGCGCTTTCCGAAAATTGATGCCGTATGGGCGCAAGATGACGATATTATGCTCGGCGTATTAGAAGCCACCAAACAAGCCAACCGCGAAGATGAGTTTTTTGTTGTTGGTGGTGCGGGTATGAAAGAGATTGTTAAACGCGTGATGGAGGGCGACAAACTCACCCCCGTTGATGTGCTTTATCCGCCAGCACAAATTGCAACCGCTATGGATATTACGGTAATGCATTTTAAATCCAATGCACCCGCGAGGGGTCGTTATATTTTAGGTTCGCCTTTAATTACTAAAGAAAATGCAGAGCAATTTTACTTCCCAGACTCACCATTTTAATCCGACAAACAGGGTGAATGTTTACCACATTCACCCTTTTTTATCCTTAAACATCCAAAAATTTCTTGTTAATTTTTGCTATAATCCATAAAATATTAGGGATTTTTATGGATTTTTATGGCTTATTTTGGCTTTTATTTGCGCATAAATGGCACGCAATTTTTCTGTCTCGGATAAATTGTAGCTCTGGTGTATCCGTTACACATTGCGCCATCACATAAGGGCAACGGGGGTGGAAGTAACAGCCTGAAGGTGGATTAATTGGCGATGGAATTTCGCCTTCAATGGGCTCGAACACCGCCCCAAAATTATGAATATCCGGTATGGCACGCAACAGGGTTTGGGTATAAGGGTGCTGCGGGTTTTCAAACACATCTTCCGTTTCGCCATATTCGACAATCTGCCCCAAATACATCACGCATATTTGGTTGGATATATGCTTGATAACACTCAAATCATGGCTGATGAAAATCATGGTGAGGTCAAACTCATTTTTAAGGTCAAGCAATAGGTTAATCACCTGCGCTTGAATAGAAACATCCAGCGCCGCAACGGATTCATCGCATATCAGAAAATCAGGCTTTAACGCCAATGCTCGTGCAATGCTTATACGCTGCTTTTGCCCGCCCGAGAACATATGGGGGTAACGGTCGAGCGCATCGGCCGGCAGACCTGTTTTCTCCAAATAAAATGCCGCATAATCCCTATATTCGGCCTTGGTGATAAGCCCATGAAACAAAGGGGCTTCGCTAATGACATCCACAATTTTTTTACGAATATTGATAGAAGCGGTGGGGTCTTGCATAATCATTTGGATTTTAAGGGCTTTTTTATGATCTTCCCTTAGCTCCTTATAATTTGAGCCTTTATAAAAATAATCCCCACCCGATGGCTTTAATATCCCTGCCAACATTTTACCAATGGTGGATTTTCCGCAGCCGCTCTCGCCCACCAAGCCCAAAACATCGCCCTTTTTCACACTAATATTAATATCTTGCGCCGCATAAACCTTATAATAACGGTTGCTATGGGTGATTTTAGAGGCAATCTTCTCGATTAAATCGGGTTTGCTTTCAAATATTTTGGTGAGATTGCGGGTTTCGAGAATGGTCTCAGTCATGGCCAATCTCCTTATAACGATGGCAAGCCACTTGGTGGGTTTCGCTTACGGATATGGTGGCAAAAGCATCTTCATGCTGGCAAGATTTTTGAGCATAAGGGCAACGGGCATAAAAAGCACAGCCTTGGGGAATATCAAAGAAAGACGGCGCTTGGCCTTCTATCTGATACAATTTTTGCCCTCTTGCATTGCGGCTAGGTGCCGATGCCAACAGCCCCATTGTATAGGGGTGCAAACTACCATTAATAACCTCGGCCGCTGTTCCGGTTTCCACAATGCGCCCTGCATACATTACCGCTATGCGGTCGGCTAAGCTGGCTACCGTGGCTAAATCGTGCGATACCCAAATAAGCGCCATGTTATTTTCTTTCACCAAATTTTTGGTTTCAAAAAGTATTTGCGATTGTATGGTAACATCTAAGGCGGTTGTGGGTTCATCGGCCAAGAGTAAATCCGGATTATTGAGCAAACCAATGGCAATCACAATGCGTTGGCGCATACCGCCCGAAAGCTCATGGGGAAAGGCCTCTAAGCGTTCCTCCGGTGCGGGAATGCCTACTTTTTTTAAATTCAGCAGACTAATGCGATATTGCTCTTTTTTATCGGTAATACCATGGGCTTCTAAGGCCTCGGCCATTTGGTCTTTAATACGATAAACCGGGTTAAGGGTCATGAGCGGGTCTTGAAAGATAAAGGCAATTTTTTTACCCCGATACCCTCGTATTTCCTCTTGGGAGAGCTGGCTTAAATCGACTCCATCAAACCAAATTTCGCCCGAGACAATTTTACCCGGATATTGCAACAGATTGATAATGGAAAAATTGGTCACCGATTTACCCGAGCCACTCTCGCCCACCAAGCCTAAAATCTCGCCCCTATCCACCGAAAGCGATACACCTTGTACCGCTTTGGCAATGCCGCGCTCGGTAAAAAACCATGTATTTAAATCGTTAATCTCTAATAATGCCATATCTTTTATGCCTTTAAAAACGGATTAATCATATCGCGCAAGCGATCGCCCACCAAATTGACCACAATAATCAGCACCGCAAGGACTAACCCCGGATACAAGCTTATCCAAAATTTACCCGATAATATATATTCGTACCCATTGGCAATCAGCGAGCCCAGCGATGGCTTGGTTGCGGGCAAACCCATGCCCAAATAACTATAGGTGGCCTCTAAGGTAATGGCGGTGGCAATACGCGCTGTGGCTAACACCAAAATTTGTGGCATACAATTGGGTAATATATGGCTAAACAGTATTTTGGGGGTAGAAAGCTGCATCACCCGCGCCATTTGCACATATTCTTTATTTTTCTCTACCAATACAATGGAGCGCACGGTGCGCACATAAAATACCCATTGCACAATAATAAGGGCTAAAATAACATTAAATAATCCATTGCCCAAAATAGCCAAAATCAGCAAGCCCGTTAAAATTGCCGGAAAGCTCTGTTGTAAATCCACAAGGCGCATGAATATACTATCCACACGCCCGCCATACCATGCCGAAACCAAACCGATAACCACCCCAATAAATAACGCAACAAAGCCGCTGACTAACCCCACATAGAGTGAGGTTCGGGCACCATATAAAATGGCCGAAAATAAATCGCGCCCATTGGAATCCGTACCCAAAATAAAGCTGCGCCCTGTATAAATAGGTGTGGGCTTGGCGGTGATATTTATGGGTTTTAAATCGGCCTTTTTTGTACCCACAAGCACCAATTCATCGCCCACATCGCGCATATCCCATGCTTTGGTAATGGGGTGGCGTTTGGCGTTATATACGCTAAAACCAGTTGGTATATTTTGTATGGTCATGGTTTCAAAGCCCACATCTTCGCCCAAAAAGTGAATGATAATTTGGTTGGCCGTTGTATCGACCGAATATTGGCTAAAGTTTAACCCTTGGGGGGCATTGTAAGTGCCATTTTGGTTGATATCTAAATTAAAGCGTAATCTGGGTAAGGATATACGCTCTTTAGAGCCGGGGGGTAACAGATTATTCTCTGCCCTGATATTTTGTAAATTATATGGCCGAAAGGTTGAAAGCACAGGGGCAAATACCGCCATAAATATAAAAATTATGAGAATAAAAGCCGAAAATAATGCCAATTTATCTTTGGCAAATTCTTTTAAAAAATCACGATATTTTCTATCTTTTGCCATTATACATGCCTCCCCCGATAAAGATCGCGAATACGCGGGTCAAGGTAGGCATAGGCAATATCCACCACCAAATTGAGCAATACAAATATGGTTGTGGTAAGCATCAGTTGCGTCATAATCACCGGTCTATCGAGGGTATAAATACTGTTAATCAACAAACTCCCAATACCCGGCCATAAAAATATGGTTTCTATCACAACTGAAAATGCAATCAAATTCGCAGTCTCGGTGCCCATAACCGTAATAATGGGTATCCATACATTGCGTAAAATATGGCGGCGCACCACTTTGCCTTTGCTTACCCCTTTAGCATAGGCAAATTTTACATGCTCCGAGCTTGCGGCCTCAATCACCGATGCCCGGGTTAAACGTGCCAATAAACACATTTTATTAATGGATAATATCACCGCAGGCAAAAAGAGCGAGCGCCAGCCTTCGAGCGAAAATAAACAAGTTGGGTAGCCCAAAATTTCCACTACCCCTTCGCGCCGACCTGAGGGGAATATGGGAAAAATCACCGCAAATACCATAATAGCTATCAGCGCAAACCAAAACATCGGGATAGAAAAACCCACAATAGAAAGTGCCATGGAGGTTCGGCCAAAAAGCGAATGGGGTTTTAAACCCGCAATTAACCCCACCGGAATACCAATGGAAACCGATATTATGAGGGCAGCAATGGTTAAATCAATCGTTGCAGGTAAGCGGCTCATCACCATATTTGCCGCACTTTCGCCCGTAATAAAGGAGTTACCGAAATGCCCTTGCATAATATCTTTTAAAAAGAGCAGATATTGCATCATAATCGGTTTATCAAGGTTAAGATTTTGCCGAATACGCTCGATATCCGCTGCTGATGTTTGGTCAGATACCAATTGCGATAATGGATCGCCCACCTGATTAATCCCTAAAAACACCACTAAGGTCATGAGAAATAAAATAATCAGCCCTTGCAATAATCGCTTTAAAATAATGGCAAGCATTTATTTAACCCTTCGCATTTTTAAGGGCTTGAGAAAATAGATTATGCAGCTGGGTTAATTGGTCATCTTGCTTGGCATTGGTGGCAAGTATGCGGGTTTTTACACCGTTAAAGCGGGCAAAATATCCGTTATAAGCCGCATTTATCGCGTCAATGCCGGGGCCGCCGAATATATTGCGCACATCAATAAAAGCTTTGGGTGTAAGCGCATTTAATATCAGCTGTAAATTAATTTTTGGCTCTTTACCGATAACCTCTAAATAAAACTCCATCAGCTTTTCTAAAGGGAGCGCGGATAGTGCAATATGATGATTAATGGCATATCGTGCCGAACGTGCCGCAATTTTATGGGCATTGCGAAAGGTTAATCCCGCCATACGTACCAAATTATCGGCCAATTCTGTTGCTAAAATGCAGCTTTTATCAATCAGCTCATACACACGCTCTTCTTTCACGATAATATCGCCCACAACTTCGCCCAGCATGGGTATGGTTTTGCCCCAATGCTCAAAGGTTTGGGCAATATGCTCGTGATATTCAATTTCTATATCATCAATATCGCCATAAGGTGTGCCTTTAATGGCATTACCTACCGTATCGCAATCGCCCGATATACGGCTAAGGCGGCTGCGTAAATGCTCAAATACAACTACATTTCTTTTTTGCGGCATAATAGAGCTTATTTGCACCCAACCATCGGGTAAATCATATTGGCCAATCTCTAAGCGTAAACTATCGAGCATATCTTGGCTCAGTTTTGCCAAGTGAATGGATATATTTTTAATAATACCCATCACATATAAATTATAATCGGTGGAGGCTATGGCGCCATAAGAGTTTTCAATAGCACGGTTAAACCCCAAAAGCTCCGCCAAACGGTGGCGATTAAGGGGGAAACCCGTTGTGGTAATGGCGGCTGCACCATAAGGGCTTTGGTTGACATCGGTATAAGCATCGGCCAAGCGTTCTAAATTGCGCAATAGAACCTCTATCATTCCACCAAAATAATGGGCTAAGGTGGTGGGCTGGGCGGGTTGGCAATGGGTCCATGCCACAATGATTTCTTTTTTTCCGGCATCGCCCCTTTTAATGATTTTTTCGGTCATATCCATCAGCTGCAATAGGGCGACCATAAAATAATCGCGGAACAACATGCGAAAGATTGTATGGCCTAAATCGTTACGGCTCCGCCCCGTATGGAGCGCACCGGCATTATCAATGCCAATGGTTTCGGCCATCATATTTTCGATAACAAAAAATAAATCTTCCTCTTTGCCCTCACTGAGTTGTTTGAGCAATTTATCCTGATTATTTTGCACATTGTCTAATGCCAAAATCACTTGGTTGGCAATTGTTTGCTCCACAATGCCTTCTTCGGCAAGCATTAATATATATGCCCGATGTGCGGTCATCATATAATCAAAATAATTGCGCTTCATCGAAAGTTGTTTGAGTTCGCTAATCAAATAACGCTCGTAAACCGGCGCAGGAAAAACATCATTCTGAGACATATTATCCCCATTATCTTTAAAAAAATGAAAAATTTGGGAGCCGATAATCAGGCTCCCGTTTTGAGTTTAGGCTTTAGTTGTTAAAAGCAATATTGGGCAAATACATACGCTGATCCATCCGCGGTGTAAAATTGACATCTTTGCTTGTGCCAAATACACCCACCACATGATAAAGCGGAATAGTTGCCACATCCTCGGCAAAGATTTTAGAGGCCTCGGCATACATGGCGTAACGTTTATCGGCATCTACCGTTGTAAAGGCTTCTTCGATTAAAGCATCGGCTTTCGGGTTGGCATAACGCCCACGGTTTCCACCGCCCCAACCGTTATCGAGGTCGCGCGAATGCACCATGGCTGCTAATGCCTTAGAAGCATCGCCGGTTTCGGCACCGGTTGCGCCCATATAAAGGCTAAAATCAAAATTACTGGCATTGGTAAAATATACACTGCGCGGGAATGTTTCTACCTGCGCATCTACCCCCACACGGGCAAGCATTTGGGCAATGGCTTGGGCTGTTTTTTCGTCATTCACGTAACGATCATTAGGGGCATTGATGGTCATTTTAAAACCATTGGGGTATCCGGCCTCGGCCAATAAGGCTTTGGCGGCTTCGGGGTCGTAAGCTGGGCGGACATAATCGGTAGCGTAACCCGCCATTGTCGGTGGTATCATCTGATCCGCCGGCTCGGCAATATTTTCCATAATATTCTCTAAAATAGTATCACGGTCAATGGCTTGTAAAAAAGCCTTACGCACACGCTGATCTAAAAACGGATTTTTACCCTCAATTTTTGGTGTGGTTTCACCAAATTGGTCAAACATAAAAAAGATGGTAATTGCCGAAGGTGCGCTGACTAAAGCTAAATTTTCATTTTCGTCAATTCGGTAAATATCGGCCACCGGTACGGCATCAATCACCTGCACTTGGCCGGATATTAAAGCGGCTGTACGTGCACCGTTATCGGGCATGGGGTATAAATAGGCTGTATCGGCTGCGGGTGCACCGCCCCAGTAATCGGCATTTTTTTCTAATATAAGCTGGTCACCCGTTTTAAAGCTTTTAAATTTATAAGGCCCTGTGCCATTGGCCAATTTGCCATCGTTAAACTCTAAGCTTTCTGGCCATGTTTCTATAGGGTCATCGGCTTCAATAAATTTTACATCATCTTTAGGGGACGAAATAATCCCAACAAAAGAAAGATTATTTAGCAATACGGGGTCGGGGCTTGCGGTTTCAATTTCTATCACATTATCGCCTATATCACGGATATCGCTAATGGTGGCCACATAAGTGGTAAAGGGCGATGGACTATTAATCACATGGCCGTTTTTAATGCGGCGAATGGAATAAATAACATCTTCTGCACCAAAGCTAGAGCCATCGTGAAATGTAACACCATCGCGCAATTTAAAGCGCCAAACCGTTGGCGATACAACCTCCCAGCTTTCAGCCAAACCGGGCCGGATTTGCATGGTATCATCTAGGGCAATAAGACCATCATATAAGTTAAATAAAACCGAGGTATTATAAAAAGCATCATGGTAATGGGGGTCAATAGATGTTGGCTCTGCACTTAACCCTACTTTAACATCTTGGGCTGCCGCCGTAAACGCCGCCATGGCAATTGAGGAAAGTAAGATTTTTTTCAGCATAATGGTCTCCTTGTTAAAATAATTTCTTTCGAACACTTGTATACTATGCATGATTATGGTAACCTGTCAACAAAAATGTTACCGTGAACATTTTAACAAATGAGTATGGCATGAACCAAAAATATACCCTACGCAAAATAGCCGAAGAAGCCGGAATATCACATATTACCGTCTCTCGTTATTTTCGTGCGCCCGACCAAGTGGCCAAAAAAACCCGCAAAAAGATAGAGAAAATCTTGGCCGATACCCATTATATGCCCAACCGTGCCGCCAGCCGCTTAGCGGGCAATAACGGCAAGCTTATTAGTGTGATTGTACCCCATTTGGGGCGGCAAATTTTTGGGGAATTTGTAGAAGGTGCCGACCAAGCCGGTAAAAAATACGGCTATCAGCTGATGTTTCATACCACCCATTATGATATTAGCGAGGAGCTCAATGCGGTACGGGCGGCGATTGCGCAAAATGTCGATGCTATAATCTCGGCCGGTGTATCATATGATGAAACCTTTTTAACCATGATCAACAATGCGCAAATCCCTTCTATACTCACTTTAGATATTGAAGCAAAAATTGATTTGCCCAAAATCGGCATCAATGCCTATATGGCGGCATTTTCTTTTGCCGATACGGTTTTAAAACGCCATGATTACAAAAAAATTGCATATCTCAATGCCAAAGGCCCTGCAGCAGCTTACCGGTGGAAGAAACGCTACACAGGTATTGTCGATGCCGTGAAAAAACATGATAAATCCTTAACAGTGGAGCTGAATATAGACGAAATGGCCGAGGTGGAAACCGGTATGATGCTGATGGAAGAAGCCTTAGCGCAAGAACCCCATTTGGATATTTGCTTTTTTGGTAACGACCGCTTGGCCATTGGCGGCATTAACTATTGTAAATCGCAAAATATCCTTGTGCCGGAGCAAATATCCATTTGTGGGTTTAACGATTCTCCCCTTTCGCAATATACAACCCCTAGCCTCACAACCATTGATGTCGGCTATCGCAATATTGGCTATCGGGCGGTGGAGCATGTGATTAGCTATTTGGAAAATGATATTGCTATTCCCTCCATGACCGAAATGCCCTATAAAATTAAACTCAGAAATTCAACCCGATAATGAAGGTGCGCACCCATGGAAAAACTTAGCAATCAGCATCAATCGCCTAGCCGATTTGCGCAAGCCTATCGCCTGATAACCATTGCATCTTCACCCTTAAAACTGTTGCAAACCGGTGCACATCCCGATGACGAAAGCAGCCATTTACTCAGTTTATTTGCGCAAAAATTCGGGTTTCAGGTTATTTATGTTTGCGCCACCCGGGGCGAAGGCGGGCAAAATGATGTTTCAGACGATTATGGTGCCAATTTAGCCCTCATTCGTAGCCAAGAGATGCTGGGAGCTGCTCAAAAAATCCCAATGGAGCAATATTGGGTTAATCACAACCCTAATGACCCGATACGCGATTTTGGCTTCTCCGCAAGCGGTTCGGAAACATTAGAAAGATGGGGTGGGATTGAAGCCTTAACCGATGCCTTTGTTTATCATATCCGCCTGCACCAGCCCGATTTATTATGCCCGACTTTTTTAGATGTAGAAGGCCAACATGGCCACCATAAAGCGGTAACACGTGCCACGATTGCCGCTTTTGATAAAGCCGCCGATGCCAATTATATCTGCAAAGCCGACCCCAAACTTGCCCCTTGGCAATGTGCCAAATTGCTCCTGCCTGCATGGAGCGGTGGTGGGAGTGCTTATGACGATAGCACCCCTCCCCCCGTTGCCCATCATGAATTTTTGCTCAATGAAATAGAAAGCTTAAGCGGGCAAAGTTATTTGCAGCAAGGTGAAATCTCTCGGCAAAATCATCAATCTCAGTCCATGGGATATTGGCTAAGTGAAGGCACGCAAGATATTTCCTTTTTTGGGGGAGCCAAAGTGGGCTTGCATATTTTAGATGCCAAAATCGGGAGCCAAACGGACTTATTTGACGGCCTCGCCCAAAATTTTAAAGAACTTGCCCTTTTATATGCCCCCGAATATATCGAAGCGTTTGAAAAAATTGATGATGATTTAACCAACATCAAAACTGAGCTTGCTAACCCTACAGCTTGCCGCCATTCTATCTGGAACTTGCAGCAATATATTAAAGAATTAACACCAAGCCAACCCTATGCGCAAACTCGGTTGCAACAGTTAGAACGGCATCTCACTCGGCTTTTGCAAATTTATAGCCAAATTTATGTGCGTTTAGAATGGGAAAAACCGTATATTATTGCGGGGCAGCGCAATAAAGGGAAAATCCGTATTTTTAACGGTAATAGCCAAGCCATCACTTTAACGGCTATATCCGATAATCCGTTTTTTTCACCATATGCGCAATCTATTACGATTGAAGCGATGAGTGAATATATACTCCCTGTAGATTGGCAACCCCAACCCCCAAGCGATATGAATACCCAATTTTTCATGGGGAGTAACGGTATTTATGGTTTAAGCCCATATAAAAACTTACCGGAAATACAATTTGATTTTTCGATTGGTGGTATGGAAATATCATTGCCTTATACGGCCTTTGAAGACCCGATTATTCATCCATCACTTTATTTAGATGAACCAATCAATTTGCGCATGAATAATCAGACCATTGAACTTTCCCTTAATGTTTTAGCGATGGAACAACAGGGGCAATTAAATATTCAATCCGCTGACGGTCAAATGATATTTGCCAAAGATTACCAATTATCTCAAGGTATCAATCGGGTAGAGATTACCCCACCCCAATGGGCAGAGGGGCAACATCAGATTTATTGGAATGATATGCCCTTACAAGTCATTAAAGAGATTGATTTAAACCATCTGAAACAAAAGATTTATAGTATCACACCGGCTGTAATCAAGCAGCTTAATCTCCAAAATAAACGCAATATCTCAACCAAAATTGCCTTCATTTATCATAATAGTTTGGCCTTGTGCCGTATTACCCAAAATTTAGCCGAATATTTGGATATTTATACATCAGATAATCTGTATCAGCTTATACCCGATGATTATGATATTATCATTTTAGATAGCTGTATTAGAGCGAGCTATGGTGCAATGATTGATGATATAATGCCCAGTATTAATCAGTGGGTACATCGGGGTGGACGGCTGATTAGCCTTTATCAGCGCCCGCAAGATGACCCACAAAATCAAATGGCTTGGGTAGGTGATTTCACTATCGGTTCGCCCTCTATTCGTTGGCGCGAAACCGATGCCGATGCCCCCATATTTATGCATGATGACCTTCTATTTTCTGCCCCTAACCCAATAACCGATGCCGATTGGCAAAATTGGGCGCAAGAGCGGGGATTATATTTTGTATCGGCCTATCAGCCCCCTTATCAATCGGCAATCACTATTCAAAAGGGCAATAATCGTTTTGATGGTAGCCTAATTATGGGGCAATTTGGCCAAGGCCAGCATATCCATTGCAGCCTAGCCATAGAACGCCAAATGCGCATTAGCCATAAAGGGGCTATTCGCCTATGGCAAAATATATTATGGGAGTAAAATATCTAAATTTATGAATATTTGTTCAGTTTCTATGTGACAACCCAAATATTTTTATATATATTCATATTATAACCATATAAAAAAAGGGGATATTCTGTGATGAAGAAGATGATATTTACAGCAGCAATGCTGTTTGTTTTACCAATGGCTCATGGTGGCCAAGCACCCGAAAATTACCCCGAGGGCGAATTGGGGCGCATGGTACAATTGGGCGAAGATATTTTAAAAAATACAGGCACAAATCCATTAACCGCCGATTTAGTCGGCAATAAACTCACTTGCGGTTCTTGCCATTTACCCGGCAGTGACGGCCGTGTGGGTACGGTTGATGGTTTAGGTAGCTTTATTGGTACAGCCGCGGCCTTCCCTGCATTTTCTGCCCGGGAAAAAACCGTGCAAACCCTCCAAGACCGTATTAATAACTGCTTTATGCGCAGCATGAACGGCAAACGCCCAATCATTGATACTGAAGCCAGCGTGGCTATGACTGCTTATATTACGTGGCTGAGCGAAGGTACACCTATAAAAATGGATGCCAAACGCCCCGTAAATGCAAAAAATTCGGATATGTGGGCACAAAAGCAAAAATTATTTGCGGGTATTCAAAAACAAGCGACCCACGATAATTATTTGGCCGGTCAAGAGATTTATAATAGCCAATGTGCCGCCTGCCATGGCGATAACGGCCAAGGCATGGCGATGTTCCCACCCTTATGGGGGCAAAATGAGGCCGGTGAATGGTTGGCCTATAATACGGGCGCAGGTATGAGCAAGCTCAATAAAGCACCGGCATGGATTCAAATTCATATGCCTGTGGGTAAAGAAAACACATTAAGTGATCAAGAAGCGGCCGATGTTGCCCTTTACATGGTTGCCCAACCGTTAGCTGCCTTTGACTTACAAGAGCATTTACAACCCAAAGAAGAAATGGGCTATTATAATGCGAAAGTATTAGAAGAAAAACATACTGTGCGCAGCAATTTTGAGGCCTTTGGCCTGAATATCGATGAAATCCGTGGGGATACATTGATTGATTAAGATTAAGATAAAGACAACCCAATATTTAAGCCGAGTGGCCATATCCACTCGGCTTTTTTGTGGAAAGTAGAATAATGCCCTCTTTCACCATAAATCTTGACACAGTTACTAAAGGGAAACCTATCCGGTTTTCCTAGGCCAATCACGAACATATTTGATAAATTTATGGTCGCCATTTTAGCTCATTCGTCACTCCGGCCTTCGAGCCGGAGTCTTGTAGAAAATAGAGCCACTAGATTCCGGATTAAATCCGGAATGACTAATAAATAAATATAAATTATCCGTTTAAGCCAATTATTAAGTTGGCATGCAAAGCATGACAATGATGGCTCGGTGGTACAGAATAGGGGATAGAAAAGTCGAATAGACTTTTCCTTTAGGTAAACACGAAGTGTTTTGGGGCGCAGGGGCAAAGCCCCGCACATACTATAGGGTATAGTGGCAGAGCCCCATAAAATAGATTATTGGTTTAAGGTCGGAGTGATAAAAAATTTGAAAAGTTAAATAACACGAAGTGTTTACCAACGAATGCGTGCAATCAACTTATAATCTCGTGGGTGAGAAAAGTGCAATATTCAGAATTTATAGTTTTTGAGAGATTTTGGAGCGGGTGATAAGGGGTTCGAACCCCCGTTGCGAAGCGCGTAGTGCGTGCAACC
>JBKEAR010000026.1:0-11162 GCA_047972425.1 Alphaproteobacteria bacterium
AAAGCATCGGAACTGGCATCGATAGGGCGGCCACCCGAATAAAGCTGGGCTGCACCACGGGCAATGGTCATCATACCCAATGTTGCAATAAATGGTGGAATACCCCCAATGGCAGTAAACGCCCCATTCACCAAGCCACATACCGAGCCTATGGCCATAGCAGCCAAAAAGGCAAGCAATGCAAAAGAAGCCCCGTCGGTTCCGGTTACAACCGAGGCTGCAACTACCGAGGCAAAGGCAACGATAGAGCCGGTAGAAAGATCGATACCACCGGTAATGATTGCAAATGTAACCCCGAGTGAAATAACACCGAACATAGAGACTTGCTCTAAGGTATTAAGCATACTATTCATCGAAGAAAAATTGGGTACGGTTGCCGAAAAAAAGATAAACAGCAAAACTAAAATAACCACCATACCATATTTAAATAAAAAATCTTTTATATCGATAGACCTATTCATGACGTAATTTCCTCCGCTTCTAATGCCGTCTCTAAGGTTTCGCCTGCGGCTAATTTGAGCACAAGCTCCTGTGTGGCTTGCTCCTTACTGATAATTCCTGTTTCTTTGCCCTCTGCCATAACCATAATGCGATCGCTCATGGCTAAAAGTTCTAGCATATCCGATGAAATCATGATGATGGCTTTGCCCATTTTAGCAAGCTCTACCATGATTTTATAAATTTCGGCACGGGCACCCACATCAATCCCTTTGGTGGGCTCGTCCAAAATTAAAATATCGGGCTCCAACAATAACCAACGGGCTAATAGTACTTTTTGCTGGTTACCCCCCGATAGATTATCGGTAATGACCCGTACACTCGGCGCTTTAATACGCAATGCCTTTTTTTGATTATTGGCGGCCTCTTTAATAAGACCTTCCGAGATTAAAAAACTACGTAAATAAGGGCTAATATCGGGCATGATAATATTATCGGTTATATTGAGATTTAAAAATAAACCCGTTAATTTACGATCTTCGGTTACAAAGCCGATTTTATTGGCAATGGCATCATTGGGCGATTTAATCGATACCATTTTACCGTCAATATAAATTTCGCCGCTATCGGCCGGTTTATAGCCAAATAAGGCTTCGACAATTTCTGAACGCCCGGCACCAACAAGGCCGGCAATACCAAAAATTTCGCCCTTGTGGACATCAAATGTTACATCGCGAAATTTACCTTCTTTTTGTAAGTTCTCCACACGTAACAAAACATCGCCTATCGGCACTTCTTCACGTTTGAACATGTCGGTCATGGAACGTCCGACCATCATTTCAATCAGCTCATTTTTGGTAATATCTTTAATATTTTTTGTACCGATATATTCGCCATCGCGTAAAACCGAAACTTCATCAGAAGTCTCAAAAATTTCATCTAACTTATGGGAAATATAAATAATCGCAATGCCCCGCTCTTTTACTTTTTTAATGATATCGTAAAGCTGTTGTACCTCGGCCTCGGTTAAGGCGGTTGTTGGTTCGTCCATAATAATCACTTTAGAATCATAAGAAACCGCTGTTGCAATGGCAATTAACTGCGATTTTGCTACAGATACCTTATCCATTACCTCGGTTACATCCATCGGTATGCCCAACTCATTAAGAGTTTGAGAAACCTCTTGGTTCATATCTTTATTATCTAAAAACCCGCCTTTTGTAATCTCTCTACCCAAATAAAAATTGGCGGCAATCGATAAATTCCGTGCAGGGCTAATCTCTTGGGGTACCATTGTTAATCCGCTACGGATAGCATCAATCGGTTTTGTGGGTTTAAAGGGTTGACCGTCTAAAAAAAGTTCGCCACCTTTATCGGCAATATAAATACCGTAAAGAATCTTCATTAATGTGGATTTTCCCGCGCCATTTTCGCCCATAAGTGCATGCACACTACCGGTACGGATTTTTAAATTCACATTGCTTAAGGCCTTAACCCCCGGAAAGGTTTTCGATACATTTTTGACCTCAAGAATATATTCGCTCATATCAATCCTCCATTCATAAAAGCCGTATTACATAAGGAAGGAAAGAAGGTTATTGCCCCTTCTTTCCTTAAGATAAACAGATTAATATTTTGCTTTATATTCGTCTTTTTTATCGGGAGTAACGAGCTCGAAGTCAATCCACTCGTATTTTTCTACCGGCTCACCTTTGGCCGCTTTATAAGCAACCTCGGCACCGCCATAACCTTGGCCGCCAGCCGATTGGAACACGGTAATATCGAGACCTTCGCCCAAAAATTCTAAGGCATCGGGGGTGGCATCTACACCGGCAATAATAATATCCTCATCTTTAATACCCGCTTTATTGGCGGCAAGTAAAGCACCAATAGCCATTTCGTCATTATTAGAAACAATCACATTAATATCATCGCGTGTTTGGAACAAATCTTCGGCAATTTGCATACCTTTGGCTCTGTCCCAACGGCCTTCTTGCTCGGCAATAACTTTAATATTATCGTGTTTTTCGAATATTTGTTTATTACCTGCTGTGCGATAAATTTGGCCTTCTTGCCCGAGCGGCCCCATTAAAATCAATACATTTGCATCTTTACCGTCTAGCTCTTTTACAATTTCCTCTGCTTGTAAAATACCGGCTTGGATAGATTCCGAACCCACATAAGATGTGACATCTTCCATGGTTTTTTCATCGGGTAAACGGTTGACTATAACTAAAGGAATACCTGCTTTTTTGGCTTTTTTAGCAATTGGCTTAACCGTAGCAACATCGGTTGGAACAACCAATAAAGCATCCACGCCTTGTTCAATAAAATTGTCCACATCATTTAACATTTTTGCTGGGTCTTCATTTGCATCGGTTAAAGTAATAGTTACATCATCATGGTCGGTATCAAATTTACGCACACCATCTTGTAAATAAGTTTGCCATTTATCGGCAAATGAGTTTACAGGCGCCCCGATAACAATATCTTTTGCAGCCGCTGTTTGGATAGCACCAAACATAAGCGTACCCATGATTGTTGTTAAAAGTAATTTTTTCATTCTTTATTCACTCCCTGAGTCATTGAAACTTACAGTATCAATCAACCCCAATGAGGCACTAGAATACAAAATTATTAGCCCGCATTAGAATTAATTTTCTATATTAAATCATAAATAGAATATAAATTCCAAACATTTTATTTAATATATATTTTTCAGTATATTATACCTATTTGTGGTTTTATAAAAATTACTGTAATTTATTTTTTCATCACTCAAAAAGTAATTTTTACCCAGTTAAAATTAGAATACCAGTTGTTTTTTAACAATTATTACAATTGCGAATCGCCTATATTTTCAAACATATAAAAAAAGCCCCTATCAATCCGATAGGAGCTTTTATATTTTTAAATAATATTGCTATTATATAACAGCCTGCATGCCACCCAATTCTTGAGCTTTTTGCTTAACGACTTTTGCCAAATTTTTATAGGCTCTGGCCTCTAATTGGCGTACACGCTCGCGGCTAATATTTAAATCTTGACCAATAGCCTCTAACGTATCGGGCTCGCTCACTAAAAAGCGGCGGCGTAAGATTTCTTGATCCCGCTCGGGCAAAAAGCCCAAAGCATAATCGAGCACTTGTTTTTGAATATCGGCCGTGGCTTCTTCGGTATAATGATCCTCGGGGCTTAAACTTTCGGCACGTAAAGTATCTTGAAGCTCAATACCGTCTTCATCTAAAACCGGTGCATTTAAAGATGCATCTCTGGCCATTAATCGGCGATTAAAATCGCTAATTTCTTGGGCAGGCATACCAATCTCATCACTCAAACGCTCGGCATCTTGGGGGGTTAACTCGCCTTCGTCATGGATATTGAGTTTTTCTTTCACACGGCGTAGCGAGAAAAATAGCTTTTTTTGTGCAGCCAATGTTCCCATGCGTACCATTGACCAAGAGCGTAAAATATACTCGGTCATGGCGGCTTTAATCCACCACATGGCATAGGTAGAAAGGCGAAAGCCTTTTTCGGGCTCAAATTTTTGCACGGCTTTCATTAAACCGATATTGCCCTCGGAAATCATATCGGCCATGGGTAAACCATAACCTTTATACTTCATGGCTAATTTTACAACAAGGCGCAAATGGCTTGTAACCAATTGGCGGGCAGCCTCTAAATCGTCATCCTGATGATAACGGTTGGCAAGGGAATATTCTTCCTCAACATCTAAAATAGGGAATTTCCAAACTTGTTGGATATATCCAGAAATATCATTTTCCCCAATTACAGGGACTAATACATTATTACTCATAATTTAGACCTCCTAACATAAGCAAGGTATTATTTGTAATCCCACATTTGTAGCAATTACAATATTCACTATAACAAACTTGCAAAATTAAATCAAGTATTTTTTGAGCGTTTATTTTTCACAATTACCGGCAGCCAAACAGATGCCTTTAAGCCTTGGGGCTCGCTACAATTTTGCAATTTGGCCTCGCCACCTAAACTCTCTACAATCATGCGTACCGATGCTAAACCTAGGCCTGTACCCCCCGATTGGCGATTACGCGATGCTTCGCCCCGTTTAAAGGGTTGCCATAGGGTTTCAAGCTGTTCTTCCGATAATCCTTTGCCAAAATCGCGCACATCAAGCCGCGCATAATTACCATCTTGCACCAATTTAATTTGGGCACTACCGGCATATTTTAGCGCATTATCCAATAAATTATTGACTGCCCGTTTAATCGCTAATCCTTCGCCTTTAATGGTTAAATTATTTGCGATATGGTCAATGGTTACATCTTGCCCGGCATCTTGGGCATCGTTCACAATCGATTCCACAAGAGCCGAAAAATTAACCGTATCATTGGTTGCGGTACCCGATTGCAATTTAGCAAAATCCATAATTTCGGCAATCAGCGCTTCCATATCGTTAATATTTTTTAAATTTTTCTCGCGCTCTTCATCATCCTCCATAAACTCGGCACGCAAGCGCAAGCGGGTTAATGGTGTTTTTAAATCATGGCTTAAAGCAGCCAATAATGTGGTGCGGTTTTCAAAATTTTGTTGTATGGATTCTTGCATGCGGTTGAGCGCCATTTGTACTTGGCGTAACTCCCTTGGGCCTTCGACCTTTAATGGCTCTACCGCCATATTGCGCCCCAAGGTATGTGCCCGTTTTTCAATATAGGCTAAGGGGCGTAAGGAACGATGAATAGCATATAACGCAAAGGCCACAACCATTAAACTTGTTAGCCCTACTACCAATAATAATGGCGAAAAATTAGGGCCTTTCATTTTAATTATCGGCGATGTAATATTAAGCCATTCGCCATTGGTCATGGGTACCGATGCCAATAATAATTTTTGCGAAGGCGGCATGCGGTTAAGCTCTACATTTTCGAAATCTGCCTTTTTAACTGTTTTGATATTTAAATCAAAATTGCTACCCACATCTTTACGGGCAAAACGCTCAAGCACCCGATTATTGCCATCGGCCTTCACTAATGGCTCTGGGGTAATATAAATAAAAGTAAAACGGGTGATTAATCTTTCTTCTTGCTTCCAACCTTTTTCGATATTACGGCCTAAACCTTGCCCTTGCCCTTTACCTACGCCTTGTTGACCTTGGCCTTGTCTTCGGTTTTGATTTTGATTTTGCAGCATATGGTCATCCATATGATTTTGTGTATTTGCCGAATCGTTTTCTTGCATCATTTTGCGATTATTCGGCCATACCGCAACCCAGTTTTTACGTATGGGGTTACTATCGCCACCGCCTACAAATTCCGCTTGGTTTTCATATAAAGATTGTATGCGATTGCCAAAGCTTTCGGTCTGAAAAGCAAAAGATTGCTCATAGCGCTCCGAAAACTGCCAAGCCAATAATATCGTCCAGCTCACAATAATAGAGCCCACCAAAGTGATGCAAGCTCTACCCCATAAACTATCAATGAAAAAAAGACGCCTCATCAATTAACCTTGTTTTCGCACATCAACGGCAAATTTATATCCACCGCCGCGGATTGTTTGAATATATGTTGGGCTTTTCGGATCATCGCCCAGTTTTTTACGCAAACGCGAAATTTGCACATCCATGGAGCGATCAAACAATATGGCTTCGCGTCCGCGTGCCATATCTAAAAGCTGATCCCGCGATAATACCCGCTGCGGGCGCTCTACAAATACCGATAATACTTGGAACTCACCTGTAGAAAGTGGATATTGCACCTTATTGCCATCAATTAAAATACGCCTTGCACTATCAAAAACCCAATCATTAAAATGGTAAGTTGCGGTTAAATCTTCGGGGTCACCCGAAGGTGCTGCATCATCTAAACTACCATGGCTACGGCGCAATACCGCTTTAATCCGTGCCAAAAGCTCGCGCGGGTTAAATGGTTTGGGTAAATAATCATCGGCACCCATCTCTAGCCCGATAATCCTATCGGTCTCCTCACCCATTGCCGTTAACATGATGATGGGTAAATTTTTATGCTCCGATACACGCAAACGCCGGCAAACCGATAAACCATCCTCACCCGGCATCATTAAATCCAGAATTAAAACATCAAATGCCGGTTCATCTTCTAACAGTTTATCCATCATTTTAGCATCTTGAGCTAAGCTACATTCAAACTCATGCTGCTTTAAGAATTTGGCGACCAATTCTCTTATCTCATTATCGTCATCAACAATTAATACACGCTGCTTATTATCCATAAATCACCATTAATATTTATTTATTTTGTTATTTATATCATAAAAATCAGTATTTATCTGCATGCAAATCGTAACAAATAGTAACAATCTGTAACGCTTAAAAGGCAATGCCAAAATAGCTAAGCAACGACTTAATACTCATTAATATGGCCACAATAATCACCATGGGGCGTATCAGCTTTGTGCCCTTACTCATCACCATGCCCGCACCCAAGCGTGCGCCGATAAATTGCCCCGTGGCCATCAATAGACCAATTTGCCATATAACCGCACCACCGATTATAAAAAATAACAAAGCACCGATATTTGAAGCAAAATTTAAAATTTTGGCCCGCATGGTGGCCGATTTTAGACCCATGCCGCGCATGGTCATAAGGGCAATGACAAAAAACGAGCCCGTACCGGGGCCAAAAAAGCCATCGTAAAAACCAATGCTTGTGCCAAAAATAAGGGCAAATACAAAAGGCGTTAAGCGGGCTTTACTTTCAGTTTCGTTCATTTTGGGTGAGAATATAAAAAATAAGGCCACGAGTATAAGCATTACCAAAATGAGCGGTTCTAAAAAATCGGCATTAATTTGTTGTACCGAGAGCGAACCGATGCAAGACCCCACAAAACTACAAGCAAAAGCCAAAGCAATGGAGCGTAAAGAAACCTCTTTGGAGCTAAGAAATTTAAGGGAAGAACTAAAAGAACCGAAACTCCCTTGTAATTTATTGGTACCCAATACAAATTGCGGCGGTACACCGGCCGAGGTTAAAGCAGGCACGGTTAATAACCCACCGCCGCCCGCAATAGAATCCACAAAGCCGGCAAAAATACCAACAAACCATAAAAATATATATGTATATAAAGAGATATCTTCCATTGCGTTATACTTTACTTATTTACATTTTTTCGCATTGTTGTTTTAGGGCTTGGTTCATGGCCTCAAAACCTTTAACTGTGCTTTTACCCACCATTTTTAAAATGGGCGTGGCGAATATGCCGCTAAATTTTTCGCTTTGGATAAACCGTGTTTGATTATCACTTATCTTCTCTAAAGCAAAGCTGTGTTTGCCCTCAAACACACAGGGGAAGAACATTTTACCATGCCAAATAAAAGATTCTCCTTGTGTGAGATGAATAATAACTGGTTTCATTCCCATTGGTTTTTGACCTTCGGGCTTAATGGATACGCTAAATTTTTCACCCTTTTTAAGCTGCCCTTCACAAGAGACAATAAACGGATTCCACTTTGGATAAGAATCGAAATCCGTCAAAATTTCCCAAACTTTATCCATCGGCTGGTTAATAATAATCTCGGTATAAATTTCTTTTTGCATCTCAAGCACCCCTTTTTTTCGCTTATTTTTTACCATGAAATAACCAAGCAATCTATTAAATTATATGGATTTACTTAAAAACTCAGAACACCCATTTTTATTCGGCATTTATTGATACGCATATTTTTTTATTAAAAACTGAAATGCGTTACCAACTTGTTAACCTTTTTCGGGCATGCTGAGGGAATAAAACAAACCGTTTAGTATTCTCGAAGGAGTTATAAACATGCAGTCTGGAAGACGTGACCATTTGGTGCATATTGCCCGCAAACTATTTTATGAAAACGGATTTCATGCCGTAGGGATTGATCGTATCTTAGCAGAATCCGGTGTTTCTAAAACCACACTTTACAAGCATTTTCACTCGAAAGATGCGCTTGTGGCCGCCGCACTTAAATCGTGGGCGGATTATTTAAAAGAACGCCTTGATCGTATTTTAATCGAGCGTGGGCAAATGCCTATCACTCGCCTTGAAAGCTTGTTTGTTTTGAATGCACGTATGTGTAAAGAAAAAGGCTTTAACGGCGATATGTTCATTAATGCCATGAGCGAATATAACGACAAGGACCATATTGTGCGCCAAACCGCCCAAGAGCTTAAAGAAAGCATGTGGGCTTGGATTTTTGAGGCCGTTAAAGAAGCCCGTGTGGCAGAACCTAAAATTGTAGCCCGCCAAATTGTTATTTTATACGAAGGTACAGTTTCAGCTTTACAAATTGCCCGCGATACTGCGGTTTCGGACTTTGCCCGTGGCCAAGTACGCTCGCTCATTGCATCGGCTAAAAAGATTGCTTAACTTTTAGAATCTTAAGGCTGCAAATCGCTACAGGATTTTGCAGCCTTCATATATTCATCCCATATCCAATATAGGCTATTGCTGCCTTTAGGTGCTGTTCGGCCGGTTGGGTCTAATATAATTACATCAATATTCAAATTGTTTTTTGCCCCGGCAGCCACCCGCTGCGCCGTTTGGGGCTCGATAATCATGCATTTTACATCCCCTTCTCTCATTTGCTCTTGTACCTTTTTAAAATCATTGGGGCGGATTAACCCTTGGGGATTTTGGGTGAAAAATAAAGGGACATCAAAGCCAAAATAATTCTCTAAATATTGCCAACCATCATGGTAAACCACCCAACGGGGCTGAACCCCTATTGTGAGCGCCTGTTTATAATTGGCAATATAGTCTTCAAATTCGCTATATTCATCATTATCAATCATTGTGGGATATTCTTGCTTTAACCACAAAATGACATCCTGCACCACTAAGGGCGAAAGCCAAAAATGCGGGTCATCAGTGGCATGGTTTTCTACCGCCGCGTGCTCATGGTCATCATGCCCTTCTATCCGAAGCGGCAAAATATGTTGGCTCAACCCGTTTAAAACAATAACCTTTTTATTCAATTGATTAGCCGCCTTTATTAAAGATGCATCAAAGGGTTCAATGGCTAATAAAACATCACTCTCATTCATCACAAGCTTATCTTTCGGCAATAGTTCCGTGTTATGAGAATGACTATTTTGGGCAATGAGACTAAGTTCTAAATCATCGGTTTTCACCTGATTTAAAATATCGTAAATAGGGCGGCTCGATACCACCATTTTTGTTACCGCCGAAGCCGGAAAAATCCATAAACAAACCAATAAAAGCCAAAAGCGCATCTATTATCACCATCAATTTTAATAAAAAAGAGCCCTACAGATATAGGACTCTTTGGTTAAATAGTCAAAGATTATGGTTAATCTTGGATTATTTTGGCCTTATTGTTTTGGTGCTTGGTTTTGTGGCTGACCTTGTTGCATCATGCCTTGGCCTTGTCCATTACCGGGGCCCATACCTTGGCATGGCATATTGCCTTGACCCTGACCCATCATGCCTTGGCCTTTCATGCCCATTTTGCCACCTTGACCACGGTTTTTACCATGATGATAACCATGGCCATTGTCACCTTTACCACGACCCATCATTTGGCCCTTCATACCGCCATTATTCATGCCCATCATTTGATGAAAAGCATCAAAAGGTTGGGCGGGGTCGATATCAAATTCGTTCACTAAAGAGCCATCTTGAGTAACGATAGTTGCTTTAATTTTACCATCAACCTCGGTAATTTCACCCAGTTTTAAATTCGGGTTACCGCGCATAGCCAGCTTACCTTCTAAAATCTCTTTGGTGCGCTCTACGGTTAAAGGCGTATCGCTATTCATCATGCCACGGCCTTGGCCACGTTGAGTGGGGTCGATAATTTTTTCTTCGACTAAAGAACCATCTTGGGTAACAATGCGCACAGTAAATTTACCATCGGCTTCGGTTACCGAATCTAATTTCAGATTAGGATTACCTACTAATCTTTGCTCCACACGGGCAGTGATTGTTTCAACGGTTGGGGTAATATTTGCACCCATTTTATTTTGGTTTGGTGCAGCAAATGCCGAAGCTGAAGAAAGAACTGCAATTGAAGCCACTGTTGACCATAATAATTTTTTCATAATTTTATTTCCTTTATGTAATTTATGTTATTGATCACTATCAATATGATTACAATTTAGTTGATATTTGTATCTGCAATATTACCGCAACAACAAAAAATGTAACATTTTGTAACCCCAAGGAAACACTAACTTCGTCTGTTTGAATTTTAGTAGCTATTATCATGCGTTGCATACCTACCGAATACTTAGCTTGAGCGAATAATCCTTATTATAGGTAATACTACTTAAAATGATAATAAATTTTAGTATTACCTAATGCTTTGAGGTTGCCCACAGCGTAGCTGTGTGCGGGGATTATTAAGAGGTTGCAAACCCCTTAGCATCAAATTATTACTGATGTTTATATAATCATTTTATTATGTATAGACTATATTGGTCATTCCGGATTTAATCCGGAATCTAGCGGCTCAAACCTTGTATTCAGACTCCTGCTTACGCAGGAGTGACGATAGAGAGAGCCCGAGTGTTGATGGTTAGCCTAGAGAAAGCCATTGCTTTCCCCTGTCTTATCGGAGACAAGCCAATTATTAAGTAGGGCTGCTTATATTAAGACAGATATATTGATTACATTATCCATAATGATAACGGCATTGTAATATCACTATTTTATCATCAAGGACGGAATAGACAAGGCGATGCTCAATATCTATTCTTCGAGACCAACAGCCTTGATAA
>JBKEAR010000063.1:0-15009 GCA_047972425.1 Alphaproteobacteria bacterium
GAATATTGGCCTCTGCCAAAAATTCGCACACAACTATAGGATTACCAAATTCACTCTCATAAAGATAATCATCCATGCCAAATACCGGTTCAATCTCTAAAATATTATCAGACGGATGACTAAATAAAGCGGTGAAATCTTCATAAGAAATTGAGGTGCCATCGCTAAAGATTAAGCTTTGCCCTTTATAACCTTCTACATTAATAGAACCCTGACCCGCAATATCAATAACATAACTTTCAATGGATAAGTCAGCTAAAGTGATACCTTCACCAAATAGAATATTGGCATTGCCATAAAGGCTATCGTTCCCATCGCCTAAGTTATAAATAAAGTCGGATTCACCACCAAATAATCGGATTATATCATTTCCTTCGCCTGCATCAATGATATTACCACCATGAAATAAGGTAATCACATCATCCCCTGCACCGGTATCGATAGTATTTTCGCCAAACCATATTGTTACACTATTATCCTCTGCCCCCATTGTAACAATATGCCCACCTGAATAACGATCAAAAATTAAATTATCAATGTTAAAATCATTTACTCCCACCATATTAATTGACATCTTGTTATCTTGATCCGAGGCTTCTGGTATCAAAAAGATATTATATGGAGAATATATTAATAATGCAGAAGGTTTTTGTAGCTCGAAGGACTCGATTGAAGTAATACTGTATCTATTTTCGTATATTGGATGATAGTTAGACAAAATATCTTGGTTTAGATTATCTGATTTTTCTAACTCTAATTCTATCTGTAGGTCTATTTTTTCTTCATTTCCCTTTACATTATTTGTAATTAAAATATTACTATCGGCTTCTACCGGCATCGGCCAGTAAGAAAATACATGATTAATTAAGCTAGTATAATTATTTATCAATGGTGGTTTTATTTTTTTTTGCAAATTATTTATACTCCTTTAACGAGAGTAATATATTAATCACAAAAAAATATTATGTAAATAAAAATACATAAAAATTCTCTTAATTTCTATTTTCTTTAAACTTAAAATATAAAAAATGGACATAAACAATTATGGTATATAAATAGACTATCAGAAAATATAATTACGCGCCTTTGAGTTGTTATTAATATTTTTTTATTATTCTTAAAGATAAATGTAATTTATTTATATGGCCGGAATATTGGCCTCTGCCAAAAATTCGCACACAACTATAGGATTACCAAATTCACTCTCATAAAGATAATCATCCATGACAAATACCGGATCAATCTCTAAAATATTATCAGACGGATGACTAAATAAAGCGGTGAAATCTTCATAAAAAATTGAGGTGCCATCGCTAAAGATTAAGCTTTGCCCTTTATAACCTTCTACATTAATAGAACCCTGACCCGCAATATCAATAACATAACTTTCAATGGATAAGTCAGCTAAAGTGATACCTTCACCAAATAGAATATTGGCATTACCATAAAGGCTATCGTTCCCATCGCCTAAGTTATAAATAAAGTCGGATTCACCACCAAATAATCGGATTATATCATTTCCTTCGCCTGCATCAATGATATTACCACCATGAAATAAGGTAATCACATCATCCCCTGCACCGGTATCGATAGTATTTTCGCCAAACCATATTGTTACACTATTATCCTCTGCCCCCATTGTAACAATATGCCCACCTGAATAACGATCAAATATAATCGGCATTTCTGGCTCGATAACACCACACCAATCATCAGAAATCTCCGACTGGGTTTCTGTTACCCACATACTCGGTTCACTATCAGTTTCTATTTGCGGTTTGTTAACATCCGCAATAACAGGCACATTAATTAAATCACTTGAGCCATTATCATTGCTCAGCGCCAATATTGTACTTTGGTAATCATTGCTGTTTAATTGGTGTATTTCAAAGTTATTTTCATGTATCGGTTGATAATTTGAGTCATATTCAACTTCTGTATCTTCAGATAACTCAATATTTTCACCATAAAGAATAATTTCATCTTCATTATCATATACGGTTATATCTGGTAGAACCGATATATCTAATTCTGTCGTAGCCAGCAGCGTTTCAGCCATTTTTTGTTCATTATAATAAATTTCGGCAGTGACCAAAGATGATTGAAAAAAATTTTGTAATGAAAGTGTCATTACACTATCTCCCTATCTTTTTATATGAATAGAATAATAGGTAAAAAATATAATTGCAAAAAAATAAAGCATGAATATTAATGTAATATCTATGACTCAGCACATAAAATTATTCTTCTTCATTTTCTTCATCAAGAAGATCGATAAGCTCTGCTGGTTTTTTTTCAACTTTTTTCACATCTAACAATTGTGCTTCGGGGAAAAGTAATTTTACTTTTTGCATGGCATCACTATGTTGCCATTGCTCTTTTTCGTTCTGATATTGCTCTTGTTTATGTTGCGAGTAAGATTGTACCTGCTCAGGCTGTTTATTCATCACCTCTACACGCCAATCTGTTTTAAATATATCACTCAAAAAGCCCGAAAGTCGGCGAGGAAAATCTCGTTTAGCCGTTTTAATGGGGGCAATGATTATATGCCCATTGGCAAAATTTTGTACCGACCAATCATGAGAAATCTCCGATGCCATGGCAATTTGGCTTTGACCCCGCAATAAATCAATCAGCTCTTCAATATTTTTTGGGCTTTGGGGTAATTGGGGCTTAGCTTCTGCCTCGGTCGTAACCGGTTTAGTCTTTGGCTCAGATACTGGCGGAGCATAATTTGCAGGTTGTACCGGTGGTGATTGTTTTAAATTAGAGGGTGGCTTTAACTGATTTTTTTTTTGCGCCAGCTCCGGATGAGCGGCTAATTTTTTAATAATACCAGCTGCCTCTTCGGGGCTTGGTAAGTTAGATGCTGTAATTAAGCGCAAAATTAACATCTCGGCTGCCATCAACGGTGATGGTGCAAACTTTACCTCATTTAACCCTTTAAGTAACATTTGCCACATATAAGATGTTAAACCCACCGAAATATTTTGTGCCAATGCAACCGAGCGCTCATAATCAAGCCCCGGGCTATCTTCTCTATTGATATTATCGGGTGTCATTTTAAGGCGCGATAACCAATGGATTGCCTCTAATAAATCTTCCACAATAACAATCGGGTCGGCACCATGATTATAAAGACTTTGCAAAATATCAATGGATTTTTGTGCATCACCTTCAAATATGGCTTGTAATAAATCCAAACTGGCCGAGCGATCCGCTAGCCCTAACATTACCCGAATTTGGCCTTCATCAATTGCACCATCACTTAACGAAATTGCTTGGTCTAAAAGGGATAAACCATCCCTTGCCGAGCCATCGGCCGCGCGGGCAATAAGGGCTAAGGCTTCATCGGAAATTTTAACATTCTCTTGATCCGAAATATTTTTAAAGTGGGCTTTGAGTTCGTTAGCATGAATGCGGCGTAAATCAAAACGTTGGCAACGGGATAATACGGTAACGGGCACTTTACGAATTTCGGTTGTCGCAAAAATAAATTTTACATGGGCGGGGGGTTCTTCTAATGTTTTTAATAAGGCATTAAATGCAGCGGTAGAGAGCATATGGACTTCATCGATGATGTAAATTTTATAACGAGCAGAAACAGGCTGATATTTCACACTATCAATAATCTCACGCACATTATCCACACCCGTACGCGATGCCGCATCCATCTCTATCACATCCATATGGCGGTCTTCGGTAATCGCTTTACAATTTTCGCACACACCACAAGGTTCTAAGGTGGGTTGTCCGTTACCATCGGGGCCAATACAATTAAGCCCTTTTGCAATGATTCGCGCAGTAGTCGTTTTGCCCACACCACGCACCCCCGTAAGGATAAACGCATGGGCTAATCGCCCTTTATCCAGCGCATTTTTTAAAGTTTGCGCAAGCATATCCTGCCCAATTAAATGGGAGAAATTTTGTGGCCGATATTTTCGGGCTAATACAAGATATTCGCCATCTTGACCATTTTGGATATTTTGCGTTTGCGCCATAATTGCTGCATCATTCCTTTAAAAACAAAGAAGCCCGAAACGACCCGCTTCTTTAATGCTATGGCTGCTTCCTTCCGGATCTGACCAGATTAACACCAAAGCATCGTCCGCTTCGAACTTCCACCATAATATAGTCGGTTTTTAATATGGATATCAAGCTTTATTTCGATTATTTTTTTATATCCGCTCTATCAATAATCGCAAAATAATATGGATTTTTGCGCTTATATCGCTTGTTATGCCAACCAAAATTTACCTGTTCCACATGGGTGATAAATTCTTTGGCCTCATTTGTCGGTTTGCCCCAACCAACCCATAATATTTTTTGGGGTAAATCGATATTATATATCCATGGGTTTAAATTTTCATGCCCACCGACCACAACAAAGGGACGCTCCGCACTATACCAACTAATATTTTCGATCGCCCAATGGTCACCCGCCAAAAGAATAGGTAAATTTGGTTGCCCCGTATTTTTGTACCAATATTCTTTAGCCGTTTGGGCAAAAGTTAAACCATCATAATCAATGCGTTTACCATAATCCTTAATATAAGGACGGCCCAGGCGAATAGCGGTATAAGTTACCAAAGGTAACAGCAATATAAGAATTGCAATATATGCTATTATTGGGCGCTCTCGCTTTTGCCAATCAAAGATAATCGCCCATAAAAAAACAAAAGTTATGGGCAATGTATACCCCCAAAATATCCGTAAACCCGCCGGTGATAACCAACCAATGAGCATCATTGTTATTAATGGGGTGATTACCATGGAAATCGCTAATTTTTCAGATGCGCTATATTGTGATTTAAAACGGGGTTGGGCAACAAACCAAAAAATTACTAATGCCGAAAGACTTACCGATAGTTGGATCAGTGCAAAAATAAGCGGGTTAAAAATATGGTGCAGGATACTCACTTTTATAGCGACAGATTCACCAATATATTGTAACGGTAAAAAATCGGTACGGATAAGCCATACAATATGGGGCAAAAGGCAAGCCATCATCACCAAAACGGCCAAATATGGGCCATAATGCCAAAGTAACGGGCGATATTTTTTAATAATTAAAATAGAGGGTAATGATGCAAATAATAAAATAGCAAAACTATATTTTGTATACATGCCTAAGGCGGCAATAAAACCGAGCAATAGCCAATATGGTATATTTTTATACTCACAAGCCCGTAAAAATACGGCAATATAAGCCACCCATATGGGGAGGCTCGCCACATTGGCATTAAATTCAGTTGCCCGAAATGTATAATAATAAATACTTGCCGCACCCACAGGTAAAAGAGCCGCTAACCACCCGGGATATTTAAACCATTTGGCTATGGCATAAACCCCATAAAATGATAAACCCACACTCGCAAAACCTAAGAGATATGCCGGCCAATCCTGATGGCCGAATATCATTACCATAAGCTCTTGCAGCCATGCTTGCAAAGGTGGATGCTTGTAATATCCCCATTGCCATAACTGCCCCCAAGATAGATTTTCTAAAACATCTAAAGGCAAATTATAGGAAGTTATCGCCGTAATGGTTGACCATAACAAAATAAAAGCCGTAATGAATATATAAGGGAATATTTTATATTTCATGGCTATGGCTGCTCTTTAAATACAATAAAATTATTAATGATAAAACCCACGGCAAAACTTGAGAATATTGCTAATACTTTTGCACCATCTGCCCCTGCATAGGGTAAAAAGAAATATAAAGTTAAGGTTGATGCCAAAAGTGCTGCCCAGCCCGATAAAATAAAGGACAACCATTTTTTTACCGATGATATCTGCCGCCAGTTTTGTTTAAAAGTAATAAGGCTATTTAAAATATAAGAAAATTGTACTGCAATGAGCCATGCCAAAATATGGCTGATAATCGGGTTTATTAAAAAAATATGCACCAATAGCCAATAAATTCCAAAATCAATAAGGGCGTTACATATACCAATAAGCCCGTATTTAATCAGTTTAGCCCACATAGTAACCGTATTTTTGCAGCGTTTGGCTAAAGGCATCGCTATTTAAATAATTATATTCCGCAATACGCCCATCGGTAAATGGGTCTCTGGAGGCTAAAATATCATCCACAAAACCCGGGTGAACCATCATTAAAAGATCATCTTTTTGTTTGGATAATATTTTATCGAAATAAGCCCTAATGCCTTCTTTTCCATAAGAGCCTGCAAAATATGTATTACTTTGCCAACCATATTCTTGAATATCGGTTTGCATATCTTTATTTAAACCGCGCAAAACCAATGTTTTGGGTGATAATCCAAAGGCATAGGGCATATTGGCACTACGAATATAAACATTAATCCCTAAGGCCGAGGTAACATTATATAGGGCTTTGCGCACCGGCTTTAATAATTGCACATGGTGATGGCCATCGAAATAATCGGGGTAACGTTTAAAAATAGTGTAAAAATTATCGAGCTGCATACGGATTTCGGCTTCTAAATCTTGTACATCTAGCTGATTTTTTGTTGCTTTTTGAATAACATCTTTCACACCATAGGCATGGCCGGCGGCATTGATGAGGCTGCTATTATAATGGCATAAGGGTTGGTCGGTTAAGGTGATATGAAGACCAATGGCAAAATTCTCAATAGCCATTAATTCATCAGCTTTATAACGGCTTTCTTCAAATATCGTCATCACCGCCGTGCCCGATAATCGCTTTTGTTCACCAAGGGCGACGATGGCATCATTCACCGACGGCGAAATTCCGAAATCATCGGCATGAACCAATAGTTTTTTCATGATAAATCTTCTTCGATTATAAATTCATCGGCAATGATGAAATTGGGGCGACCTTTGACCTCGCGGTGAATTTGCCCAATATATTCACCCAAAATACCAATGAGAATAAACTGAATACCGCTCATAAATAATACTGCCGAAAGCACCGCCGGATAACCACGGAAAGGCTCACCCAAAAAGATTTTAGAATATAAAATTTTTGCCGCCCATAAAAATGCGGGTAAGGCCACAATGAAACCCAAAAACGATGCCATACGTAACGGCCGTACCGAAAAGCTTACCGCACCTGTTAAACCAAATGTAAGGAGTTTTAAGCTCGAAAATTTTGTTTTACCGAATTTACGTTTATTGGGTGTGTAAGGAATAGCCATTTGCTTAAACCCAACCCAAGAAAATAAACCTTTAGAAAAACGCGCGCGCTCTGGCAACTGCAAAAAAGCATCAAGGGCACGGCGATCCATTAGGCGAAAATCCGAGGCATCTTTTTGAATATCTGACGAGGATATAAAATTCATCAGCTTATAATATAAATTTACACCCAAACGTTTGAGCGGACCTTCAGACTTACGGTTTTGTTTATAGGTATAAACAATATCGTAACCTTCGCGCCAATGCTCGATAAAAGTCGGTATGTAAGATGCCGGATGCTGGCAATCGCTATCCATTAAAATTACAGCATCGCCCCTTGCCGCCTGTAGCCCCGCAAGCATAGCATATTCTTTGCCAAAATTACGGGCAAGATCAATAACATGAATACGCATTTTGGGGTTTGTTATTGAATGCAAAACTTCTATTGAGTGATCCGTAGACCCATCATTAACCAAAATAACCTCTAAAAGCTCTACATCTAATGCACGTAACGCATCTTGCTCGCTACTTATCATTTCGATAAACGCTTTTAGGCTTTCGGCCTCGTTATAAAATGGGCTAACAATCGAGATTGTTTGACTCATTTTCCCTCTCTTTAATTTTAAGCCTTTTTATTATAAAGACTTAAACCGCTCTAAAGCAAGCCCTAAACGATCTTTGGCCGAAAGAGCCTCGCGCAATTTGCGGCGTTGTTCCTCTACAACTTCCTCCGGCGCTCTATCCACAAAGTTCGGGTTCGAAAGTTTGCCTTTAAACATTGCAATTTCTTTATCAAACTTACCAATCTCTTTTTCTAGGCGTGCAATCTCGGCGGCTACATCCACCACACCCGCAAGAGGCAAGCCAATGGTTAATTCATCAACAACATCTTGCACCGTACCTTTTGGCCATTCGGTATCGGAGAATTTTAATAATGAAACTCTAGCCATACGCTCAATTAAACTAAATTGACCTTTGAGTTTATTTTGAACATCAGCTTGTGCCCCACGCACAAAAAGCTCTACCTTTGCCGATGCTTTTACCGACATTTCTGAGCGCAATGTCCGAATTTTAGAAATCAGGCGAATAAGGCGTTCAATCCGTTCTTCGGCCTCGTCATCAATAATCGGAAATTCTTCCTCTAAGGGGAAGTCACGCACCATCAGCATACCTTGGTCGGTATATAACAGATTATAAAGCTCCTCGGTCACAAAAGGAATAATGGGGTGCATCATGCGCAAAATTTTCTCTAACACCCAAGCGGCTGTTTTTTGGGTTTCCTCTTTTACTTTTTGGTCTTCACCGCTAAATAATGGTTTGGCAAATTCGATATACCAGCTGGCAAACTCGTCCCAAGTAAATTGGTAGCCACCACCAGCAGCTTCGTTAAAACGATAAGCCTCAATACCTTCTTGCACGCGTTTAGCCGCCTTTTGTGTTTTGGCAATAATCCATTTGTTCACATCTAAAGTCACACTACGTGGGTCAAAATCACTATCCCATTCGCAACCATTCATTTGGGTAAAGCGTGAAACATTCCATAATTTTGTAATAAAGTTCCGGTAACCCTCTACCACATTATCACTCATACGAACATCGCGCCCCTGAGCAGCCAACGCACTAAGGGTAAAGCGTAAAGAATCGGTTCCATATTTATTCATAACCTCTAACGGGTCAATGACATTCCCCTTAGATTTCGACATTTTTTGCCCTTTGGCATCACGGACAAGGGCATGAATATATACATCTTTAAACGGTACATCATCCATAACGTAAAGGCTGAGCATCATCATGCGCGCTACCCAAAAGAAGATAATATCAAAACCAGTAACCAAAACATTGGTTGGGTAATATTTTTCTAGCTCTGGCGTATCTTCGGGCCAACCAAGGGTAGAAAACGGCCAAAGCCCCGAGCTAAACCATGTATCGAGCACATCTTCTTCTTGTACCAATTCAACATCGCGGCCATAATGCGCGCGCGCGACTGCTTTTGCTTTTTTGTAAGTTTCTTCACAAAAAATCTTACCGTCTTCGGCATACCAAACCGGAATTTGATGCCCCCACCATAATTGGCGCGATACACACCATGGTTGAATATTACGCATCCATTCAAAATAAGTGTTTTCCCATTGTTTAGGGATAAAGCGTGTTAAATCTTCTTCTACCGCGGATAATGCCTCTTTAGCCAGTTTTGGTGCATCAACAAACCACTGATCCATCAACCAAGGCTCTATCACCACACCCGAGCGATCCCCGTGGGGTTGCTGCAAATTATGGTCTTCTATACGCTCAACCAACCCAAGCTCTTCCATTGTTTGGATAACTTCAATACGGGCATCTTCGGCGCTCATTCCCTGAAAACGCTCTGGTACATTTTCATTTAAGGTAATTTCGGCCGTAAAAATATTAATAACATCGAGATCATGGCGCTTTCCGACCTCAAAGTCATTAAAGTCGTGAGCTGGTGTAATTTTTACAACACCGGTACCTTTTTCAGGATCCGCATGGTCATCTAACACAATAGGGATTTTACGCCCAACAATTGGTAAAATAACCGATTTTCCGTGTAAATGCTCATAACGTTCATCGGTGGGGTGAACCGCAACCGCGGTATCGCCCAACATGGTTTCAGGCCGGGTGGTAGCAACAACAACATATTCATCCGCCCCTTCTACCGGATAGCGGAAATACCACATTTTACCGGTAACTTCCCGTTGTTCAACCTCTAAATCCGATATTGCCGTACCCAATTGCTTGTCCCAATTAACAAGGCGTTTATCCTTATAAATAAGGCCTTTTTTATAGAGATCTACAAACACTTTGCGTACCGCTTGCGATAGACCTTCATCCATGGTAAAACGTTCGCGTTTCCAATCGGCTGATGCCCCCAAACGGCGAAGCTGATTAAAGATGCTCCCACCTGAATGTTCTTTCCATTGCCAAACACGCTCTAAAAATTTCTCGCGCCCTAAATCATGGCGGTTTAAACCTTCGGCATCCAATTGGCGCTCAACCACCATTTGGGTCGCAATACCGGCATGATCTTTACCCGGTTGCCATAAAACATCTTTGCCACGCATGCGCCAATAACGCACCAGTAAATCTTGAATAGTAAAAGTAAGCGCATGGCCAATATGCAAGCTACCTGTAACATTGGGGGGTGGCATTAAAATTGTATAGGGCTCTTTATCGGAGCTTGGATCACAAGCAAAAGCACCGCTATCTTCCCATTTTTTATAAATTCGACCTTCAACTTCTGATGAATGATAGGTTTTTTCGAGCATTTAAAATTATTTCCTTTTTTTAGGCTATCGCTTATTAAATGATATTATTTTCAAGTTATTTGATAAACAATATAATTCACAATCCCTATGTTTTAGCGCATTTCGCAACAAAATGCACCCAAAAAATAAGCTGTTATTTGCTTGCTTGATTTTTATAAAAAAACCAAATAAAACAATTTTTTATATAAAACTGAGGGATAAAATATTATTTACTTAATTTATCGGTTAAGGCCGACTCAATAATTTTTTTGATCGTTTCATTATCGGTCTTTTGCAGCCAATTACCCATTGCTTGGTGAATTTCATCGGTAATTCCCCTATCGCTTGGCTCGGTTAAAATAAGAATATCATCATCCGTAATGATATCCTCTAAATAAAGTGGCGCCATGCGCATGGCTTTAGCTTTGGCCGTTAGTTCTTCCGATGCTTGCAACATTTCATCGGCCCAGTCATCTGTATGTTGAACGGCTTCTTCCAAAGATAAAATAGTGGTTTTTGCATCATCTTTTTCATTGAGCAACATCATATTATCATCGGCAACAGAAGATTTTGGCCGATGATGGGCGCTAACAACATTGAGATGAACGATTTTAGCTGTATCACCAGAATTTAAGTTTTTTTTTAGACTCTTGGATAATGATGATGTTGTTTCTGCTTGTGCCTGCAATGAATCAGACGCATGCGATGATATTGTTGGCGCAGCTGATTGCGCCGTATTTTGCGACTCTTTTGAAATAGCCTCCAAAATATCATCTAAGCGTAATTTGGTCATTAGCGGGCTAATCCTAAAACATCGGGGGTTAACCGACCCATTGATTGCAAGAGCGACCAACCAGCAACAATCTCGGTTGCACGAGCATTTTCGTAATTCACCCGAGCAGTAACTAAATTGGCATCTTCGTTAATAAGGTCAATCAGTGAGCGCGTACCGACCTCGAACTCGCGGCGTACACCGTTAGCAGAAGATTCACTGGCACGAATTTGGCTCTGATAAGCCTCTACCTGCTGTTGTGCCGCCCGATAACTTTCCCATGCGGCTGTAACCTGCTGGCGAACAACATTTTTGGTATCATATAATGTTTGCTCCGCCGCCATTAAGTTGGCACGTGCGGCATCAATGCCCGCATCAATCCGACCACCTTGGAAGATAGGCACATTTAAATTAATACCCACGCTGCTTGACCAACCATCTTCTGTCGCCCCCTGATAAATACCATCTTCACTAAAATAATCGGTATATCCGGTACTGGCATCGGCGGTTAAGGTGGGTAAACGTTGTGCACGAGCCTGCTTTAAAAGCTCTTCACTTTGCAACAATTGCTGCTCGGCCGCAATAACCGATGGATTACGTGATTGTGCCTCTGCAATGGCTTGCTCTAAATTATTGGGTAAAGTTTTAGGGCCATAAGGGCGGCGCATATCTTTGGCTTCTAAACCAATGATTTGGAGAAAATAAGCTTTAGAGGTATTTAAATTGGCTAAAGCCGCAATTTTTGTTGCGGTAGCACCACGCCATGAGGCCTCGGATAAATATTGGTCGGTCGGTGTCAGTTCACCCACCTCTACCTGTGCCCGAACCGCACTATATTGTTGCGAAAGCAAATTTTCGTATCGGGTTTGTAAAGCATAAACAGCCGTATCGCGGGCAACACTTACATAATAGGTAATGGCCTGTAATAATAACCCCTGCTCTTGCGCCTCTAAATTAGCGCGCGTTACCTCAACCCCTAATTTTGTGGCCGATAAATTATAATTATTGGCAATATTTACAATATTTTGGCTAAGCGATACGCCGACATCGGATGAATAACGGTCGCCCGTATTAAGCCCACCCAATGCTTGACCATTGCGATAAAGGGCATCGGCTCCGGCGGCGCCATTAATTTGTGGCAAAAAATCAGCTCTGGCAATGCGAATATTTTGTTTAGCAGCATCTAAAGAAGCACGGGCCGCTTGCAATGACGGATTATGATTCCATGCATTGAGCATTGCTTCATCCATCGTTACCGCCGATGCAACATGGGTTATCATTTGTGATAATATGATTGTTGATAAAATATTTTTTAATCGCATTTAAACCTCTAATCGTGCCATTACTCATATTTTTATACTTATGGAGTAAAATACCGTTCTGTGCGCCTGAACACAAGCTTTTGTGCGCAAAATAATAATTCACAACTTAAAATACAAGGCTTTTTGTGGGTTTTCAACAAAATAATTTTTGTAACACATATTATTTTGTCATGCTTATTTATACATTGCTGTATAAAAAACCCACCCGATTGGGTGGGTTGTGATTCGTTAAGTAAAGAAGTTTAAAAAATAAATTCTTCTTTCTTCTTAAAGCGCGGTAAAATGGGCGTATAGGCATTACGGATATCTTCGGTTGTCATATTATCTTTCGTTTTGGTCACTTTAACCAAATTACCAACATGACCATCACGTTTAATATAAATTAAGCGGCCGCCCTCTCTGAGTTGCTCTATAAATGTATCGGGTAAAACTTCTACACTCCCTAAAATCATAATCACATCAAAGGGGGCATATTCGGGAGCGCCCTCACTATTATAGCCCGATGTTTTAAAGGCAATCGAATCTATCGATTTATCATTTAAATTTTCTTCGGCCTGTTTACGAAGCTGAATATTACCTTCTACTGCAACAACCGAGTTTGTAAATTCATGCACCAACGCAAGCTCGTAACCTAAACCCGCAGCCACAACCAAAACTTCATCAGATTCTTTAATTTCGGCTGTTTGTAAAAATGTTGCGGCTAGTAAGGGTTCTAACATCACTCTATCGGGTGCAATGGTAATATCTTCATCCACATAGGCAACATCTTTATAGTTTTTGGGAACAAAATCTTGCCGATCGATTTTACCGATAGCTTCCAAAATTTTTTCATTATTTATTTGGTTTGTGCGTAATTGGCTTTCAATCATGCTATGTCTTGCTGCTTTATAATCCATAAATCAACCTCTGTATTTTTACCTGTTTTATCTTATATACAATTCTTATACACCATTGACAATTGAAAAACCAATTTTCCGTCGAAAAAAACTTGCGCAAAGATGAATTTTCTGTATTATACCTGCAAAAGTCTTATGGCGCGATGGCGGAGAGGCTACGCAGCGGATTGCAAATCCGTGTACACCGGTTCGAATCCGGTTCGCGCCTCCATTATATTAAATTCCCTCTTATATTGTCGGTTCAAATCTTGTTTTTTGCATAAAATATACTGTTTCATACTTGTTTTTTGTTCATTGGAAAAAAATATTATTTTTATGCATTTCCTTATTGACAATGTTTGGGGTTTTCAATATATTTCCCTTTATCCCAACTATTCCGACATAGTTCAGTTGGTAGAACGGAGGACTGTTAATCCTTATGTCGCAGGTTCGAGTCCTGCTGTCGGAGCCAGAATTTAAAACCCACCGAAAGGTGGGTTTTTTGTTATTCTAAGTTATTTCATTGTAAAATAGACGATTGAATCCATTTTGTACATATTTTGTACATATTATTACAATAGAGGAATAGCCATACATTCACAAATATAGTCTATACATAATAAAATGATTATATAAACATCAGTAATAATTTGATGCTAAGGGGTTTGCAACCCCTTAATAATCCCCGCACACAGCTACGCTGTGGACAACCTCAAAGCATTAGGTAATACTAAAATTTATTATCATTTTAAGTAGTATTACCTATAGTTCGAGTCCTACCGCCTCAGCCAATGAGAAAAAGCACCCTTTACGGGTGCTTTTTTGTTATGTTATCTATTATAAAAAGCCGATAGATTATTGATTGCTCTATCGGCTTATTTCTTAATTATTTATACCAAACTCCAAGAGCCTGCACTCCATTGGTAGTGATCTCCATTTTCAAAGTAAATATGCTCGATATCCAATAAAGTGATATTTGCTGCATAACCATCAACCGTACCAGATAATGTAACATTTTTACTGGTATGCCCATTAAGCACAAGAGAATAATCACCTTCTAACCCTTGCATATAAACAGTATCCTGATTCATACCCGTTCCGCTTTCTCCGGCAGGGTTACGGCCGTCAATCACCTCCGTACCGTAGCCTGCATATATTGTATCTGCACCCCAACCACCAAAAACAGTATCTGTGCCTGTACCAACAACAAAGGTACCTGTAAAGCCATCATCGGAAATAAAGTCGGTATAAATAATATCATGGCCTGCATTACCTCTTATGTAATCGTCCCCTAAATAAATCGTTCCGGTAAAACCACTAATATCACCAAAATCACCATAGATGACATCCAACCCCGTACCGGCTTCGATTGTATCGGAACCCGCACGAACCTCGCCGCTTCCTTGAAGTGTTTTGGCATCGCCGTAAATTGTTGATGCGCCTGTACCGTCATTAATGGTATCATTACCAAATTGGATATAACCAGAGCCCGTATTATTAATAGCAATTTCGGTATCACCATAAATAAGATTGGTTGCATTATTGGTCGCATTATCTATGCGGATTGTATCATTACCAGTGGTTGAATTACCCTCTACAATAAAGGCATCACCCGAAACCGTAATACCGCCAGAGCCAACAAGTTTATTGTCATC
>JBKEAR010000045.1:0-27502 GCA_047972425.1 Alphaproteobacteria bacterium
CAACTGTATGTCCTTGGCCTAACAAAACTTCTGCTTGGCGGAGCTTCCTTATTATGTGCTCCGCTGTTCTGCGTATTTGTTTCCCCACCTTAAGATTCCTTTCTCTTGGTTAGTTTATCTTAAACTACTAACTTAATTCTGGTACTAATTATAGGGGGCACGTCACAAGGTGCCGAGGTGGACGGAAAAAAATATAAAAACCATTTAGACGGTTACGATTTCTCCGATTACTTAACCGGCAAAACCGAAGAAGGACCCCGTAAAGAAATACTCTATTTTAGCGACGATAATTCTTTAACCGCCCTTCGTTACATGGATTAGAAATTTGTTTTTGAATAACAAAGAGCCCAAGGCACAATGAAAATTTGGTCGGAGCCTTTTGTTAAACTCAGAGTTCCAAATCTTTTCAACCTTCGCCGCGATCCTTATGAACGCGCCGATATTACATCCAACACATATTATGTTTGGATGGTTGATCGCGTTTATATGTATGTTCCGGCACAAGCCTATGTTGCTCAATTTTTAGGAACATTAAAAGAGTTTCCGCCTGGCCAAACAGCAGCCTCGTTTAACTTAGATGATGTTATGAAAAAATTACAATCACCCTCGGGTGACTAATATATTCATCCTTATTGAATAACAAAACAAAGGCTTGTAACTTTAAAAGTTATAAGCCTTTTATATAATGAAACATGCAAACAATCTTATAAAATTTTTATAATCAGTATCTTAGTCTTAATTATACAACATTGCTTGGGGTGCCGTTATGCCAATTTTCGATATTGTTAATGAGTTGCGCCCATAATATGCTCACCGCCTCTACCGATGCCCAAGCCATATGGGGGGTTATGAGTACATTGGGATAATGGCAAATTTGCATTATCGGGTGATCTGCTGCGGGGGGTTCTTGCGATAAAACATCGGTACCGTAAGCGGCCACCCAACCTTTATCAAGCGCTTCTTTTATATCCACCTCATTCACAATGCCACCACGAGCCGTATTGATAATAATCGGCTTATTTTTCATTTGCTTAAATTCGGGTGTGGAGAGTAAATCTCGTGTTTCGGGGAATAACGGACAATGTACCGATATGACATCGGCCTTCGTAATTGTCGCATAAAAATCCGTATAACCTGCCCTTACCTGCTTTGCCCCTTTATGTTCGGCAAATAGAATATGCATACCAAAGGCTTTGGCAATTTTAGCAACATTATTTCCTAAATCACCTTTACCGATAATCACCATAGTTTTGCCTGCTAAATCGTAAACCGGATAATCAAAAAAGGTAAACATATCCGCCTTTGACCATCGTAAGGCTTTAACATCGGCATTATAAGGAATAATAGAGCGGCTTAAACTGAGTAACAACGCAAATACATGTTCGGGCACAGCCGCATTTGCATATCCCCGAATGTTACTGACTATAATATCTTGCGCACGGCAATCTTCTACATCTACCACATTATAACCCGTTGCGGTGAGGGCAACCATTTTTAGATTGAGTAATGATTTTAGCATCTCTTTGCGTATGGGCACTTTATTGGTGATAATCACATCGGCATCAGCGGCACGAGGGATAATTTCATCAATTTCGGTATTATCATATTCTACCCATTCATGGGCAAAATTGGGTTTGGTTAATACCACTTCATCACGGATAGATTTACGATCTAAAAATACAATTTTCATTTTATCCCTCAAATAGTTGATAATATTTTTGATAGCTTGTTGATAAGAGAGCGTATAGCTGGATGATGCCGTCTATCTTGATGAAACACCAACCAACGTTCATGGCTAAGCTCTTCTATTACTTTTTCTCTGATTAAGTTTGGCTCATTATTGCCAATAAAGCAAGGGAGTATTGTTTTGCCTATCCCCTGTTTCACAAGATCTAACATCAGCATAGGATCATCCACATTAAGAGCAATATTTGTATGGTGATATTGATGTATCCATTGGCTCCACGCTGTTTTTGCACCATCATAAGGCGTTGTTATCCAAGGAATATCAACCATTGCATCCTTATTGTGATAGATGGCGAAATCCACCTTACCCGCTTTACGCCCCGCCAACCAAGGCTCCGAAGGTTGACCCGCCCTTATGCCAATATCAATTTCCCCTTGGGCAATATTTAATCGTTCCGTTGCAACAATAAGCTCTAAACCATAACTATCTTTCATGTTCCATAAATGGTGAATATGCTGAGTTAAATGATGAAATGTATAAGCACCTGCCGATATCAATACCTTATATTTCCCAGAAAGCCCTTGTTTCCAATCATTTACACTCAATGCCGCACGTTCTATTTTAAGGGCATGATGGTAAAATTCTTGCCCATATTTTGTGAGACTATAACCCTTGTTGTCACGAGTAAAAAGTTTATTGTTTAGTTGCTCCTCTAAGGCACGCATCCGCCGCCCTAACGTCGGAGAACTCAAGCCTGTTTCAAAACTAGCACCAATCAATCCTTTATGGCGCACAACCGAAAGAAATAGCTTAACATCCTGCCAATTTAAATTATCTTTCATCATAAAAACCTATTAAGATACTATAAAATATAATTTATTATATACTATTACAGATAAAACAGATATAATTTTCATAAATGAAAGATGATTATCTTACCTATCATCGTTCTCTTGGGGCAGCATTGATATCTTTAGGAATAAGCACATCAATTTCATTGGCAATGGATTGAGGCAATGCACCAAATTGTAATGCTTGCGCATTTTCTTTGGCTTGCTGTGGTGTTCTTGCCCCAGGTATGGGAATATTACGGAGCGTTTTCGCCCAAAGATAACCTAAAGCTCCTTGAGTTAAACTGCGACCATTAAAGGTTAATAACTCACGAATTGCTGCTAACTTTTCTAAAAATTCGGGCTGAACTTTACCATCTTTAAAATAATCCATCCAACCCATATTTTTCCCTCTAATATCATTTTTGGCAAAGCTTGTTGCGGCATCATATTTGCCTGTAAGCAAACCCATAGCGAGTGGTGAGCGATTAAACTGCCATAAATCATATTGTATCGCTAAGGCATCAATCACTGAATTATCAAAAAAAACATTCGCCCCATGCTGAATAAATCCATAACCTTTATAATGCGCTGTTGCTTTAATATTTTCGGGAAAATCCGTACTCCAACCATAGCCTTTAATGAGCCCTTTATCACAAATTTTTTCAAGCTCCTCAAATATAGGCTCAGCTTGCGCAACTGCTAAAGTATTAAGATGCAAAAATACTATATCTATCACATCCCTATCTAAACGCTTTAAGCTTTCGGTTATGGCTTTGCGGGTATTTTTAGGGTCAGTATCTTGCCCGGTAATCAATTTTGTATCTTCGTTGAAATAATAGCCAATCTTTGTTGCGATGATGGCATCATCCTTGCCTTTTAAAGCTTTACCAACAATATGTTCTGAATGGCCTGCCCCATATACTGCGGCCGTATCAAAAATACGTATCCCCTCGTCATAGGCGGTTTGAATGGTTTTGACAGAAATATCATCATCTATTTTACCATAACCAGTAACGACACCATCAAGCATAAAATTGCCACCAATCGCCCAGCAACCCATGCCCAATTTGGGAATATTATTATCTATAATCATTATTATCGCTCCTTTTTCTATGTTTTATACAATAAGTATAGTCGATATATGGCGAGTAACTATAGAATGAAGATTGTAAACCATCTTTCATTATTAAAGCTATAACTCTCCTCAAAAGCAAGCTTATATAGACTTCTCCCAAATAGAGCCCCTTAATCACTAAGGGGTTTTCTATTACCATCTTTTTAACAAAATTAACCAAATGCAAACTTTCATCTGATATAAATGCAAAGATGGATTTATAAAAAGAGTTGAGCGATGAAAAAAGTTGTTGTTATTTATGGCGGAATCTCTAATGAAAAAGAGGTTTCTAAAGCCACCGGTAAAGAGGCAATAAAAGCCCTGCAAAGCCTTAAGCGCTACAATGTTATTGGCTATGAATTAACCGACGATATTGCCGATTTTGTTCAATTTTTAAAAAATGAAGCGCCCAACGTTATCTTTAATGCACTCCACGGTACTTATGGCGAAGACGGTAATATTCAAGGTTTGCTTAATTTAATGCATATCCCTTATACCCATTCGGGCGTTAAAGCATCGTCCATCGCAATGGATAAAGTTTTAACCAATCGCATTTATGCATCAGCAGGTTTACCTGTTGCTGAAAATATGGTTATGTTTGGCAAACAAGCCGCTAAATTATTTCCCCTTGATAAAGATGTTGTGGTTAAGCCTGTGGCCGATGGTTCTTCGGTGGGTGTATATATTATAAAAGCCGGTGATAAATTACCCCATAACGAGTTTAACCAATGGGATGATACTTTAATGATGGTGGAAGATTTTATTGCAGGGCGAGAGCTTACAATATCGGTGAATAACGGCAAGGCTGTATGTGTAACCGAAATTGTTACAAGCCACGATTTTTACGATTATAGCGCCAAATATGAAAGCGGCGGCTCACGCCATATTTTACCCGCCAAACTCACAACAGCTGAAGAAAAAGAAGTGAAAGACTTAGCCGAGCAAGCCTTTGATATTTTAGAATGCCGCGGTATTGCCCGGGCAGATTTTCGCTATAACGGTAAAGAGTTTTATATTTTAGAAATGAACACCCAACCGGGTATGACATCCACCTCACTTATGCCAGAGCAAATGGCTTATTTGGGTGTATCCTACCCCGAATTATGTGCCCAAATGGTTGAAGAAGCAAAAACGGATTTTGGTAAATAAAATGATATCAGTAAACTCAGAGCGTTTAAAAAACCCTGCCAATACAGCAAAAAATAAAAAGAAAGACGATAAGAAAAATCGGTTGGATGATCGCAGCCGTAAAAAAGCTGCCCGCGGTTTTTTAGCCATTATTTTGGGCGTTCTTATTTTATTAGGGGCTTGGCAATTGGGAGTTTTTCAGTCAATTGCACATAATATCGATAATGTTTGGAACAACACCACCAAAGCCATGGGCTTACGCTTAGAGGCTGTACAATTGGTGGGTTATGAAATCCGTGATCAGGAAGGTGAATTATTGGGCGAAGCCAATTTAGATTTACCCAAAGATGAAATTTTAGAAGCCCTAGGTTTAACTGGTGTTCAGCCCGGTGAATATGCGCTTATGGCGTTAGACCCCAAACAGTTACGTGCCCAATTAGAGCAGCTTTCTTGGGTACAAGCAGCGGCTGTTCAGCGTGTGTTACCCAATACAATCCGTATTCATATTGTACCGCGCACCGCCTTTGTTATGATGCAAGAAGGTACAAAAATTAGCATGCTCGATAGTTTTGGTAATAACTTACCTATGCAAAAAGACGATATAAACCGCAAAATATTGCGTATAACTGGCAATGGTTCTTTTAAGGCATCGCTCGATTTAATTAACATATTGGCCGAAGAACCCGAGCTTTTAGAGCAAATAAAATTAGCTGAGCGTGTATCAGAACGCCGATGGAATATTTACCTAAATAATGGGCTTTTAGTTAAAATGCCCGAAGATGACGAGCTTAAGGCATGGAAGAAATTGGCAGAGCTTAAAAATAATCAGAATTTGTTTAATCATGCCGTTAACCAAGTTGATTTACGATATAAAGATCATTTAGTCGTTCGTGGCGATTTTCGCCCCCAAACACCCAATGAACAAAATAAAAAAGGGGTATAATAAATGGCCGTGAAATTAGGAAAGAATAAAAAAAATATTTTGGCGGTGCTGGATATCGGCACCCATAAAATGGGCTGTTTAATTGCCCACAAAGATGATAAAAACGGCTTTCGTATCATTGGGCAAGGCCATCAGTTTTCCGAAGGTGTAAGCCATGGCTCGATTATCGATTTAGAATTGGCCGAGGCTGCAATTTCGGCAACTGTCGATGAAGCCGAACACCAAGCGGGCGAAAAAGTTGGCTCGGTATTTATGAATTTATCGGCCGGGCGGCCATCAACCTCTATATATTCCTACCCTGTTCAATTTTCGGGGGGTAAAATTATGGATTCCGATATCCGCAATTGGATAGATCCGACATCTTATCAGCAAGAATTTACCGATACCAAAATTTTGGTGCAAGCCACACCGGTACGTTACCGCGTAGATGGCGAAGTTGTACCGAACCCCAAAGATTTATACGGAACCTCCATTGAGGTGGATATGCTGCTAACCACAGCCCTTGCCTCGCCCATGCGCAATTTAGAGCAAACAATAAGGCGCTCACGTTTGGCTATTAGCGGCCAAGTAACCTCGGCCATGGCATCTTCTTTGGCCTGTTTAAGCCCCGATGAAATGCGCATTGGTGCAATTGTTTTAGATTTTGGCGGTGGTACAATCTCTTGGGCATTATGGAAGGACGGTTATTTTTCTAATAGTGGCGAAATCCCCGGCGGTGGTTTGGATATTACTTTAGCTCTTGCCAAAGCATTTTCGACCACTTTAGAAAATGCCGAGCGTTTAAAAACACTCCATGGCTCGGTACTTTCTCATGATATTAATGCAACCGAAGCAATTGATGTAGAACAAGTGGCCGAAAGCGGAGAATTAGCCGAATTTACCAAAGGTGATCTTAACCGTATTGTGCGTAACCGGATTAACACACAGCTCAGCGAGCTATCCTTAAAACTCAATTCTATCCGTGGTGCCAATGATATTAAACGGGTTGTGGTTACCGGTGGTAGCTCAGAGTTTCCCGGTATTCCGGAGCTTGTTGGCAAACGATTAAATCGCGAAGGCCATGTACGCTTAGGTCGCCCCCAAGTTCCTTATCAGTCTGAGCATATTGTCAATAGCCCCGTATGGTCTACAGCCATTGGCCTTTTACATTTTGCCACACAAGATATATACACACCCCTCGATAGAGATGTTGGCAATTTAAACCATCAATCATCGCTTATTGGGCGTATACGCAATTGGTTTCGCTTAGCCTTTTAAGATTTAGATTATAATGCCTCATCAATAAAACCTATGATATTTTCGGTAGGGCGACCTATAACCGCTTTATCATTAATTTCTAAAATGGGGCGTTCAATCGCCCGTGGTGTTTCGCTTAAAATGGCAACAACTTCATCATCGCTCATAAAATCTGCAATACCCGCCTCAGCACCTTCTTTTTTTCGTGTAATTTCTCGGAGCTTCATACCAAGTTTTGCCACAATTTTCGTTAATTCTTCTATACTTAAAGGATCAACCATATATAACCGGATTTCCGGATTAATACCACGCTCTTCTAAAATTTTAAGACCCGCGCGGGATTTTGAACAATTGGGATTATGATAGTAAATGATGGACATGGCTTATGGTTTCCTTGTAATATGATTTTTAATATAAATATAATAGCATAAATAGGCTAAAAAAATGAAATGTAAAATTTGGGCTGTTCTCCTTATTTTGGTTAATATAATCGCTGTTTCTGCCACCCCCGAAACTGTTGGCGAGGCATTATCCTCCATTAATATTTCGGCAGAAACACCAAAAAATGCCGATACTGCAACATCGGATACGGCAACAGCGGCAACAGCGACAACAGATACAGCTACGGTTACAACTCCACCTGTAACCGATACGGCAAATCCGGGCGGTAATAGTGAAAACCCTGCAGTTACAACAACGGCAACCAATAATATTGATACAACAAGCTCACAAACGACCACAGCAACGGATACGGCAGCCGCGGATACAGCAACGGCAGCATCTGCAACCCCACAAATTAGCGAGCCGGATTTAACAAATTTAATTAACTTGCTTGGCGATCAGGCACGGGTAACCGAATTTAAAAATAATTTAGAGCTTATTCAAAAAGCCGAAGCCCCTGCCGAAGAAGAAAAAGCAACTCTTGATGCAAATACGGTAACTACAGGTATTATCGGTCAATTGCGCAATGCCAATATGCAATTATATAAATCAATTATCTCGTTACCCGATGCAAAAATTCAGATTGCTCCCGTTCAACGTATTAAGGATGAAACTGCCGAAGGCGGTTACAGAAATGTACGCCAATGGAAAACGCTTCTCATTTATTTATTTGGTAGTTTTGCTGGTATTTGGTTGGGTTGGCTTATCCTTAACCGTATATTTTCGGTTTTTCAGCATTATTTGCTCGATACCGCTAAAGCTCGTAAAATTTTACCCTTTTTAATTCGCTGTGTTATTCGGGTCGCTTTGGTATTTCTACCCATTGTCATTCTCTTTTATTTAACCCGTTATATTATGAATCAGTTACTCGTTGATAATAAAGCATTACAACTCACCATTGCCGAGTTTACCCGCCCATTAATTGGGTTGTTTTTGCTTGATGGCATTATCCGTTTGGCTATTGCACCATATCACCCGCGGTATCGCTTAATCTCTTGCCGAAATATTGTGGCCAAATGGCTAATGAACCGTATTTACCGTGTGGGTTTTACTTTCTTTTTAGTTTTACTATCTTATGCTTTAATCGAAATTCCCCGGCCGCCATCAGCATCGATTAACTATTTGATACAATGTGTAACTGGTATTATTTATATATTAAGCCTTATTTCCTTTACCCTCGCATTACGCCGGGTTGTATCGTTATATTACAGCGTTTACCGAGAAAAATTTAAAAATAATCAGATGATCTGGCTTTATGATTGGATGGCTGATTTTTGGTATTTTCCGATTATTTTCTTTTTAACGGCCATTGGTTTTTACTGGTTTTTAGATATCCGTAATCGCGAAATTTGGTTAATTTATAATACGGCAGGCCCATTTATCTATTTTATTTTATTATTAGCCGGCATTCATTTATCCGAATATCTATCCGATAAATTCATAAAACGTTTTGAAAGCAAAAGCGAGCAAAACCGTAAACATAAAAAACAGGCCGAAACAATGACATCCGTCATTAAATCTATTGCCACTTTTAGTATTTTTGCCATGATTGTTATGTATATTTTTGTTGTTTTTGCAGGGCTTGGTTTCGATTCTCTTAACTGGATAAAAACGGAGCGCGGTTCTAAATTTATTAATGTTATGGTGAGTTTAATTGTTGTGGGCATTGTTTGGACACTCATTAAAGAAATTACCAATACATTTATGGACCGTTATCTTTCTACCACCAATGAAGAAGGTGAATATATTAACGATAATTCGCGTATGCGTACGGTATTGCCCTTGCTTAAAAATATCTTTTTAATTGCCGTATCCATCTTTTTTATCCTTATGGCTCTTTCGGTTATCGGGATTAATATTACACCCTTCTTAGCCGGTGCCGGTGTGATTGGTATCGCAATTGGTTTTGGTTCGCAAAAATTGGTATCGGACTTTATTACGGGCGTATTTATGCTCATTGAAGATACAATGCAGGTGGGCGATGTTGTTCAGGTCAACGGATTTTCGGGAACGATTGAACATTTATCCATTCGTACGCTCCAATTGCGCGATGTTGAAGGCTCGGTGCATACAATACCTTTTAGTGCGATTGATAATGTAACCAACTTAACCAAAGATTTTGCTTATGCTGTTATTACCGTGGGTGTGGGTTATCGGGAAAATGTAGACCATGTTATGGAGGTACTCGCCAAGATTGGTGAAGAGATGATACAAGAAGCCCCTTGGAGCTTTTATATCATGGAAGAGCTTGAGATTATGGGTGTGGATAGCTTAGCCGATAGCTCGGTGAATATTAAAGTGCGGTTTAAAGCACGGCCGGGCAAAAAATTTAGCCTTGTGCGTGAATTTAACCGCCGGGTGAAAAACCGTTTTGACGAACTGGATATTGAAATTCCGTTCCCCCATATGACCCTTTATTTCGGTGTGGACAAACACGGCAAAGCCCCGCCGGCACATATTCGTTACCATGAAGAACCTTTGGAGGGAACGGCATATACGGAAGAACCGCCGAAAAAGGTAAAAACCAAATCGGTAATTATTGATAGCGATGTTATTGATGATGACGGTGAAACTTAAAAACCAAATCATGCGCAGCCTAAAGGCGGCGTATGATTTCTTCGGCTTCATCATATTCCAACGCTAACATTCGATTGGCTAAATCGTAACCGAAACCCTGCCTTGCCAAAGCGGCAAGCTCTTTTTGTTTTTGTTTATAATCGGCATTGACTATACGATAACAGCCGAATTTCCGTTTTTTAATATAACGCAATGCGGTCAATTCATCGGGGGAATATTCTTCATCAGCTTCCTGGCTTAATAAATCTTCGATTAAAAATTCATCTAAGCCGTTGCGGCGTAAATCTTGCTTAATAAAGCTTGTGGCTTTACCGCGAGCATATAATTGGCGTATACGGCTTTGGCCATAGCGGGTATCAGAGAGTAAATTTTGCTCTAAAAGCTTAGCAATTACTGCATTTAATACCGTATTATATTCTGAAACCGCAACATCAGTCGGATATTTTTCCCTACGTTCTTTAAGCTTAAATTCTAGCTTGTTTTGGCTCACCTCAAAGCGTGCTAAATAGTTAAGGCTATAATTCCATAACCAATTATATAAATCTTTATTAAATGTTGGCTTGTCATTTTCATTCATCATGGTTACACTATGCGTAAATTCATAATAATTTGCAAATGTAAAAAAATAGATGACAAATATTAATTGGATTGGCTTTAAAACCCTTTATATCCGCGAAGTTCGGCGGTTTTGGACAGTGGTTTCGCAAACAGTTGTTGCCCCTGTTATTACCACCTTGCTCTTTTTGGCGGTATTTATGTTGGCTATCGGCACCCACCGTGCCGATGTGAATGGCGTGCATTTTCCACAATTTTTGGCACCGGGTCTCATTATGATGACCATGGTACAAAATGCTTTTGCCAACACCAGCTCATCACTCTTAATCGCTAAAATGCAAAAGAATATCGTAGATACCCTTATGGCACCCCTTTCGCCCATGGAGCTAAGTGTGGCTTATACATTAGGCGGTATGTCCCGCGGTTTACTGGTGGGTTTTGTGGTATTTGTGATTATGGCTTTAGTGGGCATCATTATGGTGCATAATGTCGTTATCATCATTGCTTATGCCCTATTGGCTTGCGGCATGCTTTCCCTTTTAGGGATTGTCGGTGGGATTATTGCTTTAAAATTTGACCATTTAGGCGCGTTTACCAATTTTGTTATCACACCATTATCTTTTTTAAGCGGTACATTTTACTCGGTTAATGCCCTACCCCCCTTTGGTAAAGCTTTGGCCAAGGGTAATCCGTTCTTTTATATGATTGATGGCTTTCGTTACGGCTTTATTGGCGTGAGCGATGGCAATATTTTATTCGGATTCACTATCTTACTCATGAGCAATATTGCATTATTTGCAATTGTGTATAATATGTTTCGACGTGGGTATCGTTTAAAATCATAACCTTATTGTTTTAAGACAATGTCATGCGCCTTAAGACAATATTCTTAAGGCTTTTTTTATTCTATTAAGGAGAAAACAAATGAAAAACCATTTAATGACGAATTACGCTCCCTTTAACCTAGAGCCCCAATCGGGCAAAGGTGTTTGGTTAACGGCGCGTGATGGCCGACGTTATTTGGATTTAGGTGCGGGTGTGGCAGTAAACACATTTGGCCATTGTTATCCTCCGCTTGTAGCCGCTTTGCAAGAGCAAGCCGCAACCCTATGGCATATCTCTAACTGGTACGACCTCCCCTTGGCTAAAGAGCTTGCGCAAAAATTATGCGAAAATAGCTTTGCCGATAGAGTCTTTTTTGCCAATAGCGGCTTAGAGGCCATGGAGGGCTGCTTAAAACTTGCCCGGCGTTACCATTATAAAAACGGCAACCCCAATAAATATCGGGTTATCACCTTTGAAGGCGCATTTCATGGGCGCTCCTTTGCAACTATTGCGGCAGGTAATCAAGCCAAGCATCTGGAGGGTTTTGGCCCTAAGATGGAAGGTTTTGACCAAGTGAAGCCCGGCGATATCGAGGCCACAAAAGCCGCAATAACCCCAGAAACTGCGGCCATTTTAATTGAGCCTGTACAAGGGGAAAGCGGCGCAAAGCCCCAAAGCAAAGCATTTTTACAAGCTTTAAGGCAATTATGCGATGATAACGGCCTTTTATTGATTTTTGATGAAGTTCAATGCGGTACCGGCCGAACAGGTACGTTATTTGCTTATGAGCAACTTGGTGTTACCCCCGATGTAATGGGCTTGGCCAAAGGGTTAGGCTCGGGCTTCCCAATTGGGGCGATTTTAGCATCGGAAAAAGTTGCCGCCGCCATGACACCCGGCACCCATGGCTCTACCTTTGGGGGTAATCCGCTTGCCACCAAAGTTGGCTTAACCACTTTAGACCTATTACTTAAAGATGGTTTTTTAGATGAAGTTGCGCAAAAAGGACAAGACCTCCAAAATCGGCTAAAAGAAGTTACACAACAATTTCCTGATTATATTAAAGAAATCAGAGGGTTAGGGTTGATGATTGGCATGGTTTGCAAAATTGACGCCATGAGATTAAATAGTAAATTGTTAGATGCCGGTTTATTGCTTATTCCGGCTGGTGATAACACATTACGTTGGTTACCACCCCTTAATGTTACTAAAGATGAATATGAGCAAGGCTTAGCTATTTTAACGCAAGTATTAAATGATTGGGAGGATGAATAATGGTACAGCATTTTATCGATTTATGGGATTTCTCCCATGCAGAATTACAGGTAATTTTGGATTATGCCAAAGAGTTAAAAGCCGAGGTTAAAGCCGGTAAATGGTCGGATATCGGCAAAAACAAAAGCCTTTCGATGATTTTTGAGAAAAACTCTACCCGTACCCGTTATTCATTCGAGCTTGCCATGAAGCAAATTGGCGGTGAGACCATCGTAACATCATCGCGCGATATGCAGTTAGGGCGTGGCGAAACCTTAGGCGATACCGCCCAAGTGCTTAGCCGTTTTGTCGATGCTATTATGATCCGCTCTGATAATCACGATAAAATCCATGAGCTCGCAAAATATAGCAATGTGCCACTGATTAATGGCTTAACCGATTTTAGCCACCCTTGCCAAATTATGGCCGATATTATGACATGGCAAGAGCATGCTGGTGATATTAAAGGCAAAAAACTCGCATGGTTTGGCGATGGCAATAATGTGCTCACAAGCTTTATTATGGCTGCAGCCATTTGGCAATTTGAGCTCGCTATTGCCACCCCAAAAAGCTATGAGGCCAATGCCGAAGTCATCAAATGGGCAAAAGATAAAGGTGCTAAAATAACCGAGACCAACGATATTAATATCGCAATTAAAGATGCCGATATGGTGGTAACCGATTGTTTTGTATCCATGGGCGATACCGATGCCGAAGCACGCATAAAAGCCATGATGCCCTATCAGGTAAATACTGCCCTTATGGCCAAAGCAAAGCCCAATGCCCTATTTATGCATTGCTTGCCTGCCCATCGTAATGAGGAAGTCACCGATGAAGTGATTGATAGCCAACAATCAATTGTATTCGATGAAGCTGAAAATCGCCTTCATGCCCAAAAAGCAATATTATGTTATTGTTTAAAATTAGGAAGATTTAATGACAGAAATTAGCAATTTACAAAATCCTGTTTATACCGATGCATTATTAGAATTTATCATCGGTAACAATGTTGCCCGTGGGCGCATTGTGCGCTTAAAGGATAGCTATAAACAGGCATTGGCAGCGCATCATTACCCGCACCGAATTAACGAGGTTTTGGGTCATGTGGCTACGCTTGGTGTTATGTTAACATCATCGGTAAAAGAAAAAGGTATTTTTACCCTGCAACTCCAACAACAGGCCGAGAACAGAAAGGTTCGTCTCATGATAGCCGAGATGACAGCTGAAGATAGCTTTCGCCTCACGGCTCGCCTGAATGAAGATGTCATCATTGAAAATAGCGATACATTGCCCGAATTATTCGGTAAAAATGCCATTATGGCCTTTACAACCGATTATAATCAGGGGGAGCGCTATCAGGGTTTAGCAGCTCTTGATAAAGATAATTTGGCCGAGGCCGCAACGGATTGGTTAAATAACTCGGACCAAGTGCAATCTATTGTATCGCTACGCGCTGCAATTGATAGCAATGAGCAAGGTGAAATTGCTTTTGGTTTAATTATCCAACCCCTTGCCACCCAAGATTTATCGGTTGAAGAGCAACATAATCATCATGAAATTTGGGAAACCATTCGGGTATTTGCCGAAAGTTTAAAAGATGAAGAAGCGTTAGACGAAGATTTATCTTTGCAGGATGTTTTATTCCGCCTGTTCCAAGAACTCGGTGTTAAGATAACGATTGGAAACGAAGTTTCCTTTCATTGCCGATGCTCGAAAGATAAATTTTTAAGCTCCATTAAAAATATGGATAATGAAACCATTAATGAGCTTGCCGATGATAATATCATTCATACCAAATGTGAATATTGTGGTACCAAGTATGATATTGCCTTGGCAGAAGCTTTGTAAAAAATCTATTGCAAACATAAAAAAAACCACTCAAAATTTTGGGTGGTTTTTTATTCAGTTAATCTTTAATTAGCTTTATATCTCGGCTATAATTATATTTTCTTGTTTTAAATGGTTAATATCCTTTTTAGGGGAAGAGCCAAATAAGTTAGAATATTCCCGGCTAAATTGCGAAGGACTTTGATACCCTACCTGATAGGATGCCGAGGCAGCATCTAAGCTTTTGTTCAGCATTAAATGCCGTGCCTCATGCAAACGTAACCATTTTTGATATTGCAACGGGCTCATTGAGGTTAAATTGCGAAAATACGCATATAAGCTCGATTGGCTCATACCCACAGAATCGGCTAAATTTTCCATATTGAGCTGTTGATCATAACTATCGCGAATAAGCTGAACAGCACGTGTTATCTGATGGCTCGCACTGCCATGGGCAATCGCCTGCCATAATCGCGGTGCTTGCTCGCTCATTAATAATCGGTAATGAATTTCTTGGCTTAATAAGGGCGCAAGTATGGGGATAGATTCCGGCTCACTCAAAAGCCCTATTAATCGGCTAAGTGGCTCTAAAATTTCCATGGTTAACGGGCCGGTAGCCGAGCCCGCAACAACCGAATTTTGTTTGGGTTTGGTTAAATTACCTACGGACACAATATCGGCAATGATACGCGTATCCAACAAAAAAACAAAACCCAAACAAGGTTTTTCGGCACTGGCCTCTAATGTTTGGGTACTTGCGGGGAGGTCTAGCGAGTTAATTAAAAAATTGTTGGCATCGTAAGTATACATATTATCGCCAACCACCAATTGCTTAGCCCCTTGGAGCGCAACCACAATACTTAAATCCACTTGGCAAGCGCAAGGAACCGAGGGTGTTTCCCTTCTAAAAAGATATAAATTCGGCACAATGGTTTCCGTATCCCCTATATCTTTGGTTTGATTGTCAATGATATTAATCATCACATTAATCATATCATCTCGCTGCATATCGGCATTTAAAGCCATATTCATCTCCTTTTATATATTTTTTCATTATAAATAAAATTTACAATTTGTCATATATTTTTATTTAATTTGGAGAATTAGGCAATAATATTGGAGGATGGTTATACCGCTTATATGAAAAAATCACTAAGATGAGATTATCGAAACAATAGAGTTTACACCTAGAAAGGGAACCTCAATGAAAAAATATATTTGTGCATTGATTTTAGCGACAACAGCAATGACTGCACCTGCAACGGAGAATAATATAATGGGAAATAATTATCAAAATTTTTACAAAAGCGAAAGCGTAACTCCACAAAAAGTTAGTTTTAAAAACCAGTATAATTTATCGGTAGTGGGTAATTTATATTTGCCTAAGGATATGGATGCATCTAAAACATATCCGGCAATTGTCGTTGGCCACCCCATGGGTGCGGTTAAAGAACAAGCCTCTAATCTATATGCGCAAAAACTGGCCGAGCAAGGTTTTATCACATTGGCAATCGACTTATCTTATTGGGGCGAAAGCGAAGGTTTACGCCGCAATAATGTGGCACCTGAAATTTTTGCCGAAGACTTTAGCGCAGCAGTTGATTATTTAGGTACACAAAGCTTTGTGGATAGAGGTAGAATTGGCGCTTTAGGTATTTGCGCCAGCGGTAGTTATGCTATTAGTGCCGCAAAAATTGATCCGCGCATTTCAGCTATTGCAACAGTCAGCATGTATAATATGGGAGATGCTGCTCGCAATGGTTTAAAAAACTCGGTATCCGTTGAACAACGTAAGCAAATGATTGTGGTCTCGGCCGAACAACGTTATGGTGAGTTTGAAGGCGGAGAAATTCAACTTTACGGTCTACCAGCAGAAATCGGCGATGATGCAGACCCGATAACTAAAGAGTTTTACGATTTTTATCGCACTCCGCGCGGTGAATATATACCCGAAGGCTCTACAAGGTTACGTACAACGGCACGCCCGGCATCTAGCGAGGTTCGGTTTATGAATTTTTATCCGTTTAATGATATTGAAACCATCTCTCCACGGCCTTTATTATTCATTGCTGGTGAAAATGCTCATTCATTTGAGTTCTCACAAGATGCCTATGATCGTGCGGCAGAACCCAAAGAATTATATATTGTGCCAAATGCCGGCCATGTGGATTTATATGACAATATAACATATATCCCCTTTGATAAATTAACCAGCTTTTATACAGAAAATTTATCGGCCGAATAATCAACCCATTAGCGCAGGCTTTTTATAAGCTTGCGCTTATTTACGGAGCTTAGCCATGATAAAGAATATCAAATATTTTATCTTAGCAATTATATCTTGTTTGATGTTGGCTCATGCAGAGGATAACCCTATGAAACTAAAAATAACCAAACTAAAAATAACCATTGATAATAATATTCATTTTGCCACTTTAGAAGATAACAATACAGCCAAAGATTTTTTAGCTCTTTTGCCTTTATCGGTAAAGCTAAGTGATTATAACAATACGGAAAAAGTTACGACAAAATTATCCAAAAAACTTAGCACAAGCGATGATAGTTTCACCCCGAAAATTGGCGATATTACCTATTATTCACCTTGGGGAAATTTGGCTCTTTTTTATCGGGGTTTTCACCCGTCATCAGGCTTATATAAAATTGCAACTTTTGATGATATGCCCGTTGATGTCTTTGCATCAAACAAAACAATCCAAATAAAATTTGAGCTGAGCAATTAATAATATTCATTACCTTACTGTTGCCCCAATTTATTTTTAGCTTAAAGATATAAAAATAACTTAGGAGTTTAGGTAATGAATTTTAAAACAGCTATATTAGCAACATCTATTTTGGCTTCATCTGTCGCCATGGGTGATGATTTGGTAACCACCACCGATGACCGTAGCGATTTATCCATGACCGTTTATACCAATGGCCTTGCTATGGTGCAAGATCAACGCCAAGTGAATATCCCCGCAGGGCAACACATGCTCTCTTTTGAAGGTGTATCGAACCTTTTAAATGCACCATCGGCTTTATTTGGTGGTGAAAATTTATTGGTTTTACAACAAGTTTTCGATTATGCCTTAATGTCTGATGCCAATATGCTCCGCCTTTCCGAAGGGCAAGAAATTCAGCTTATACGCAATAACCCCGTAACCGGGCAAGAGGAAGTAGAAACTGCAACGATTATTACGACAAAACCTCAACTTGTTGTAAAAACCAAACGCGGTATAGAAACCAATTTGGGTGATAAACGCATTGTGTTTAATAACATACCCAATGGCCTCAGCAAAGCCCCTGCCCTTAAACTTTATTTAAATGCCGAAAGCGCAGGCGATAAAAAGGTAGACCTCACTTATTTAACCGATGGGCTTAACTGGAATGCTGATTATATCGGCCGCCTTAACCATGACCGAACAAAAATGGAAGTTCGTGCCTTAGCAACCATTACCAATAATACCGAGGTTGCCTTTGACAATACCGCAATGAATGTAATTGCAGGTGATGTACAGCGTATGGTTTCGCCCGTTGCTTATGAGGGTGTAATGATGGAAGCCGCCGATATAAGCGCAAAATTCTATGCACCGCGCCACCAAGCATTAGGGAATTTTCAGCTATTTAAACTACCCGAAAAAGTATCGTTAGAAAGCCAACAAACCCGCCAATTTCCGTTACTTCCAATTACAACGGTAGATACGACCCAAAGCTTTGTTGCCAACCATTATTTTAGCGGACAAAAAGAGGTTTACGACCCCAATTATATCGAACGCCCCCAAACCTATATTATATTCGACAATACACTCAACAGCCCCATGCCCCAAGGTGCATTTAGGGTTTATGAAACTGATAGTGACAATAAAGATCATTTTACCGGTGAAATGTATATTGAAGATACGGCAGAAAACGAGCCTGTACGTTTAGAGTTAGGGCAATCGTTCAATTTGCGGGTTTATCGCAAGCAAACGGAATGGACAGGCAAAGATAAACTCGGCTCTGCCAAAGCCAGTTACGAAGTCAAAATTACCAATGCCGCCGAAACTGATGCGATTGTTTATGTGCAAGAAAGCATGGCCGGTAATGCAAAAATTATCAAAGAAAGCATTAAGGGCGAGCAAATTGATAGCTCAACTTATCAATGGGCAGTGACTGTTCCGGCAAAAGGTGAGGCAAGTATTGATTACGGATTATCAGTATCGTTGTTAAATTCATTTTCTAACTAATCCCTAAGGGCGGGAAAAGCTATGGCTTTTCCCTTTTTATGTTATTTTATCGCCAAAGCTTGAAATTCCGATAAAAAAAATATAATTTAATGCATAATGAATATGGATTTAAGGAATTTTTAATGGCTTTGCTCAATATGGTTTACGCCCCCGACCCCCGCTTAAAGAAAAATTGCGATGCGGTCACCGATATTAATAACGATATGCGCCAATTGGCCGATGATATGTTAGAAACCATGTATGAAAAAGAAGGTGTTGGACTAGCTGCACCCCAAATTGGCGAAACAATCCGTCTATTTGTGATGGATTGCGAACAAATTGCCGCTGAGGAAGAAGATGGCAAATCCACCCCCGGTAAACCCTATAAATTATTTAATCCGGTGATTTTAGAAGCATCGGAAGAAACCAATGAGCGCGAGGAAGGCTGTTTATCCCTGCCCGGTGTTTTGCAGCCCGTTACCCGCCCTAAAAAAGTAACCGTAGAATATTTCGATGAAAATGGTAATAAACAAACATTAAAAGCCGATGACCTTACCGCCACTTGCATTCAGCATGAGCTTGACCATTTAAACGGCACTTTACTTACCGACTATATGGGGCCGGTTAAACGCCAAATGACCCTGAAAAAACTCCGTAAATGGAAGAAAGATCAGGAGCATCAATAAACCATGCGCATTGTTTTTATGGGTAGCCCCGAATTTTCGGTAGGCATATTAAAAGAGCTTCACAAAGTACATGAAATCGTTGCTGTTTATAGCCAACCACCAAAACCCGCAGGGCGCGGATATAAATTAACCAAATGTGCAGTTCATCAAGCGGCCGAAGATTTTGGCTTAAATGTTCATACACCGAAATCTTTACGTAACTTGGAAGCCCAAGCCGAGTTTGCTGCCCATAATGCCGATGTGGCAATTGTTGTGGCTTATGGTTTAATTTTACCCGAAGAGATACTCAATGCCCCTAAAGATGGCTGTATTAATATTCATGCCTCCCTTTTACCCCGATGGCGTGGTGCCGCCCCCATTCAGCGTGCCATAGAAGCCGGCGATACCGAAACCGGCATTACCTATATGCAAATGGATGAAGGTTTAGATACAGGTGACGAACTCCAAAAAATTATCGTCCCCATTACAACCGATGAAACCGGCGGGAGTTTACATGATAAATTAGCCAAAATTGGTGCACAAAATATCAATGGGCTTTTAGCCAATTTAAATAACATTACCCCACAAAAGCAAAGTGAAGTTGGCGTAACATATGCCCATAAACTGAGTCGCAATGAAAGTAAAGTGGATTGGAACTGCCCCGCACAAGAAATTGAACGTCGGTTACGTGCCTTTACCCCATGGCCGGGTTTATATACCGAATATCAGGGCGAGCGGATTCGTCTATTGGGTTTAAGGATAGAAGATATAAACCACGAATACGAAGCCGGACTCGTTTTAGATACTCATCTTTTGATTGCATGCCACCCGAATGCCGTACGTATTACCCGCCTGCAAAAATCAGGAAAAAAACCAATGGATTCAAAAAGTTTTTTACTGGGTAATCCTATCGGAGCAAAAACAAAATTCGATAATTGATACTTTCAATAAAAAAGCATTATTATCAGTAATATACGGATATTTATTTTGCTTATTTCAAGCTAAAAAAACAATTATTCTCCTTGAACTACGCCCAAAATAAGCACATACTGCAAGCTATAATCATAAGATACTTATGGTTGTTTATTATATTTTTAATGAGATTTTAGGATATACATTATGAAACATCTCAAGAAAAAGCTATTTGCGGCAACGGCAGGAGCAATGATTTTATCATCTACCGCCATAGCTGCAGAAAAACCAAATATATTAATTTTATGGGGCGATGATATCGGTATGTGGAATATTAGTGCCTATCACCGTGGTATGATGGGTGGTGAAACGCCGAATATCGACCGTATAGCCAAAGAAGGCATGTTATTTACTGACCATTATGCCCAAGCCTCATCTACTGCTGGGCGTGCCGCCTTTATTACGGGGCAATACCCTATGCGTACCGGTTTAAGCACAGTTGGTGTACCCGGCTCTCCTATCGGGATTACCGATTCCACCCCAACTATAGCCGATATGCTGAAAGACCAAGGTTATGTAACGGGGCAGTTTGGTAAAAATCACCTCGGTGATCTTGATGCCATGTTGCCAACTATGCATGGCTTTGATGAATTTTACGGTATTCTATATCATCTGAATGCCGGGCAATATCCGGAGCAATATGATTACCCGAAAGACCCAAAATATATTGACATCATTAAAACACGGGGTATCGTAAGCTCTAAATCCGATGGAAAAGGCGGGCAAACAGTAGAAGATTTAGGCCCATGGGGTGCAGAAGTTCAAAAAAATCTCGATGCTGATGTTCTCGAAAAATCAATGGATTTCATCAATCGTTCCGTAGAGGCCGATAAACCTTTCTTTGTATGGCATAACTTTACCCGTATGCATTACCAAACCCATTTAAATGATGAATGGAACGGCAAAACAGGTTATGGCTTATATGCCGACGGCATGGCCGAAATGGATCATTATGTGGGTGTATTGCTCAAACAGCTTGAAGATTTAGGTCAATTGGATAATACCATTATTATGTTTGCCACCGATAACGGTGCCGCAAGCAATTCGTGGCCCGATGGCGGCAACCAACCCTTCCATGGCGAAAAAGGTGCCGGCGGTTGGGAAGGCGGCTTTAGAGTGCCCGTTGTGGTTAAATGGAAAGATCATATCCCCGAAAATCAATATACGGGTGAATTTATGACCATGGAAGATTGGATGCCCACACTTCTTTCTTGGGCGGGCGATAAAACCGCTAAAGAAGATTTATTAACCGGCAGACAATATAACGGTAAAGACTTTAAAGTCCATTTAGACGGTTATGACCAAAGCGATTTGGTTTTAAATAACGGTAAATCCGTTCGTAAAGAATTTTATTATTTTACCGAAACCACGCTCCACGGCATGCGTTTTGAGGATTGGAAGTTCTTATTTGTAGACCAAGAAAAATGGATGCAAGCGCCGCAGCTCGCACTTTCTACCCCTATTGTGATTAACCTAAAGCTTGACCCATTCGAAAGAATGCTCGAAGCTCGTGGTTATGATGAATGGGCGGAAAACCGTGCCTATATGTTTGGCCCTGCCGGGCAACAAATGGCAAGTTTCTTAGCTACATTCAAAGAATATCCGCCAGCGCAGGAAAGCATGAATGTAAAATTTGCTGATATGGCCGATAAAATGATGAACCAATCAGCCAATTTATCTAACTAATTAGGGTAAATTGAAATATATAAAAGAAAAGGCCGCTATTTCAGCGGTCTTTTTTATGGGAAATATTGCTCTTTTATCTGTTTTAAATCTTTTTGAATATGACTGTAAAATGCATAAAGTCCCTCGCATAAATAATTGAGGCCATCTTCGCCGTCTTTAGTTTTGAGCAAGCGGTTTTTTGGGCATTCCCCCCAACACAGGTTTTTATGTTTACATTCTATACATTGCTTTGGCAATTTGTCGGCTTTATCCATACCGAATGTAACTTGCTTTTGCGAAAATGCTAAATCGCCTTCATGCTGATGCAATATATTCCCGATTTTATAATCAGGGTAAACCAAATGATCGCAAGAATACAAATCGCCATTTTGCTCAACCGCAAGGCTTTTACCGCAAAATGGAGATGTTATACAAAGCTGTGCACCCAAACCCAAATATTGCGAAACGGCAGTTTCAAACAAATTTACATGCACCCGCCCATAATCAGTTGCACGCCACTCGTCCCATATCTCTATTAAAAATCGCCCATAAGCTTTGGGTGCAACCGACCAAGGCATTACAAGATTCAACGGATTTACGTTTTTTCTATCGACTACTTCGGGCGAATGTTTCATAAAATAATTAGGCTCTACCGCCGGGCTGAATTGCACCCGATAAGTCCCGACTTCATCGGCCAAAAACCGATAAACCTCTTTGGGTTTGGCAGAGTTAAAACGGTTCACCACACATAAAGCCGCAAAAGGAACATCATATTTTTGCAATAATTTTGCTGCCTGCATCACTTTATCAAATGTGGGTTTGCCGGCTTTATCTATACGATATTTATCGTGGAACTCCTTAGGGCCGTCAATACTCAAACCCACATGAAAACTATTTTCTTTTAAAAATTTTGCCCAATCGTCATCAAGCAATGTTCCGTTCGTTTGCAAGTCATTTTCTATGCGTTGGTTGGGTTTTTTATATTTTTGCTCAAGCGCAACAATTTTTTTAAAATATTCTAAACCGAGCATTGTGGGCTCGCCCCCTTGCCACGAAAATACAACCTCCTCACCCGTTTGTGCCTCTATATATTGGCGTATATGCTGCTCAAGAACTTTGTCGCTCATCGGTGCAAATTTCGGTTGCTCTAAAAGCTCGGTTTTATGTAAATAAAAACAATAATCACAATCGAGATTACACGATGCCCCCACCGGTTTAACCATGGTATGAAAGCGATAATAACGGCCATTCGGCAGTGGCGGCAAATGGGATTTCGGTATGGTTAACTTTGCAGACATCTTCTTTCTCTTTATTTATTATTTATTTCGTTCTATCCTATACTGAAACCAATATGAAAGCAAAATAGTTTTATACCCTCCTAAGAGTTGATTATTCCATATAATTAAGGTAAAATTTATACCTATAATTGAAAATATAGGATGTTATCATGAAAAGAATATTTGCTTTATTTGCTCTTATTTTTACTCTCCCTTTATTGGCTTTTGCCGATAATTTACCCTCTTGGAACGAAGGTGAACTTAAGGGAAAAATCATAGAATTCATTATGCAAGTGAGCGATAAAAATTCTTCTAAATTTGTACAACCCGAAGACCGCATTGCCGTATTTGATAACGACGGAACATTATGGTCGGAGCAACCCATTTATTTTCAAGCTTTTTATGCGGTGGATTATGTGCAAAAACATTTTAGCGAAAATCCGGGTTGGGCAGAAAACCCTGCCCTTGTTGCCTTAAACGAAAAAGGATTAGCTGCCGCTACAGAATTCACCGAGCATGATTTATTAACATTGGTTGCCGTTAGCCATGCCAATATGGATAGCGACAAATTTAATGCATCGGTTAACGAATGGATAACAACTGCAACCCACCCCACAACTGGTACGCTTTATACCCAAATGGTTTTTCAACCCATGTTGGAACTGATTGATTACTTATATGCTAACGATTTTAAAGTTTTTATTGTTTCCGGCGGTGGTATTGACTTTTTAAGGGTTTGGGCACCTACAGTTTATAATATTCCGAGTGAACGCATTATCGGCTCTCGCCTTAAAAATGAATATCAAGTGATTGAAGGTGAACCTGTAATCATTAAATTACCAGAGCTTGAATTTAATGATGATAAAGAAGGTAAACCTGTAGCAATTCATAATAATATCGGTAAAAAACCAATATTAGCCGTGGGTAATTCCGACGGTGACTTCCAAATGCTCGAATGGACAACAAGCGAAGCCAATAATTTGGGTATTCTTTTGCATCATACCGATGATGAAAGAGAATTTGCTTATGACAGAAAATCCATTGCCGGTAAGCTCGATAAAGGTTTAGAAGTTAATCAACCCAATTGGCTTATTATTGATATGAAAAATGATTGGAATACTGTTTATCCCGAATAAATAAACATTCTGTTTACCTTTGGCTGTTAGAATTTTAACAATGACAGAAATTAAGGTGAGCGAAATGACAAAACAATTATCAATTTTAAAAAAATTGGCTATGGCCGGTGCGGCAATATTGCTTTTGGCGGGCTGTAGTAATTTAAGTGGCGGTAATTCTGCAAGCAACAGCGATAAAGCCCAAAAATTAGTCGATAAATCTAAAACAACTGTTTGTAGCTTTAGAGCCATACCGCAAGATAAAATTGCGACCCGTAAATTATTCAGTAATGCCAAAGGTGTGGTTGTATTACCTTCGGTTGTACGCGGTGGTTATATTGGTGGTATCGATTCAGGCTCAGGTACGCTCATCACTAAAGGAAATTCGGGTAATTGGGGTTATCCTTCATTCTATTCGGTTAATAACGTAAGTATCGGTTTCCAAGCCGGTATTGACAATACCGAGATGGTGTTATTTTTAATGAGCAATAAAGCTGTTGATGCTGTTATCAAAAATCAGTTCCGTTTTGGTGCCGATGCCGGATTATCCGTTGCCGTATGGGGTGGCGGTGCCGAAGGTTCGACCACAACCAATATGGGTACCGATATTGTGGTGCTCAATAAAACAAAACTCGGCCTTTATGGTGGGGTAAGCTTAAAATCCGGTGCGCTTGTTCGGCGTAAAGATTTAAACGAAGCCTATTATGGCCAAGGCGCAAGCCCAATTACAATTAACCAAGAGCATTCTCAAGCAAATGATAATGCACAGGGTTTACGCATGGCGCTTTCGGGTGGTTGTTAAAATTAAATTGCTAAAAAATTAGGGAGGCTTATGCCTCCCTTTTTTAATGACTAATTTTATGCCGGGTTTGAAAAGCCTTGGAGATTGTACCATCATCTAGCCAATCAAGCTCTCCACCCATCGGTACACCTTGGGCAAGTGCCGATATTTTAATATCTACACCCACAAATTGGCTGGCAATATAATGGGCTGTCGCTTGGCCATCGACTGTTGCACTTGTCGCAATAATCAGCTCACTCACCTGATTATCTTTACAGCGCTCAATCAATGCCGGTATACGTAAATCTTGGGGGTGCACCCCCTCAAGTGCCGAAAGTACGCCATCTAGCACATGATACTGACCAAAAAAAGCCATTGTGCGCTCCATTGCCCACAGGTCTGCAACATTTTCAACCACACATATAAGGGTCTTGTCACGCTTGTCACTATGGCAAATACCGCACGGATTTTGGGCATCTAGGTTACCGCAAATGGTACATTTTTGGATTTTTTCGGCCGTAATTTGTAAATGCTCAACCAACGGATTAAGGCTATTTTCTTTATCCTTTAATAAATGCAATACTAATCTTTTTGCCGAGCTTGGGCCTAAACCCGGCAGTTTAGAAAACCGCCGTATCAACCCATCAATAATATCATTAGCCAAATGGGTTCATCCCACCGGGTAAGCTAAGCCCGCCAGTTGCGTTTTGCATCTCAGCATCCATCACTTCTTTGGCTCGCTCGCGGGCATCATCTAAGGCGGCTAAGAGCAAATCTTCTATTAGGGTTGCATCTTTATCTTCAAGAAGTTCTGGCGCAATTTTAATGGCTGTTGGTTTCATTTTACCATTCATTGTTACGGTTACCATGCCCGCACCCGCTTGGCCTTGAACTTCAATGCTTTCGAGTTTTTCTTGAGCTTCCTTCATATTCTCCTGAATTTTGCTCATCTCTTTCATCATTTTCATAATATTCATTGGATAGCCTTTTCTAAATATTTATTTATCTGTTATAGTTAGCTTAAATGGCAACAAAAAACAAGCATCAAAGGGGAAAATAATGCATGATCAGCTGGTTGTATTTGATATTGAAACCGTAATTGATACCAATGCGGCGGCACGGCTTTTGGGCTTAGATAGTAATGATAACCCCCAAGCCCTACGTAAAGCCCTAGAGGATTATCATTTAGAGATTACCGGTGGTAATAATGCCTTCCCGCGGCAGTTATTTCATCAGGTGGTTGCCATTAGCTTTTTACGGGCAGAGATTGAGCGCAATGGCAGTACTGAAGTTTATCATTTGCAAGAGCTTCGCAGCGGTGGTACAACCGAAAGCAGCGAAGAAGAGCTGATTAAAGGCTTTTTTAACTGGTGCGATAAATATAAACCCCGTTTTGTTTCCTTTAACGGGCGCACATTCGATTTACCCGTTTTGCGTTACCGTGCCATGAAATACGGCGTAAACGCCCCATGGTTTTATAATATGGGCGATAAATGGAATAATTATTTGCAACGATATTCGAGCGATTGGCATGCGGATTTACTGGATATGCTTTCTGATTATGGAGCATCGGCACGTATTCGCCTTAATGAGGTTTGCGCCCTGCTCTCTTTACCCGGCAAACTTGATACCGATGGCGGTGATGTGCAAACCCTATATAATGAAGGGAAAATCCAAGAAATTCGCGATTATTGCGAAACTGATGTGCTGAATACATGGCTGTTATATTTACATTTAATGAAACATCGGGGCAATTTAGACCCTGTAGCCTTTGATATGGCCATTGAGCAAACCACCGAGCTGTTACAAATGGAAGGGAAATCGAAACCCCATTATCAGGAGTTTTGGCAAGCTTGGCAAAATAAAAGCCGCTAATATATAGCGGCTTTATCGGTTAAAAAAATGGCCTTAAACCGCCGGAATATTGGCCTCTGCCAAAAATTCGCACACAACTATAGGATTACCAAATTCACTCTCATAAAGATAATCATCCATGCCAAATACCGGTTCAATCTCTAAAATATTATCAGACGGATGACTAAATAAAGCGGTGAAATCTTCATAAAAAATTGAGGTGCCATCGCTAAAGATTAAGCTTTGCCCTTTATAACCTTCTACATTAATAGAACCCTGACCCGCAATATCAATAACATAACTTTCAATGGATAAGTCAGCTAAAGTGATACCTTCACCAAATAGAATATTGGCATTGCCATAAAGGCTATCGTTCCCATCGCCTAAGGTATAAATAAAGTCGGATTCACCACCAAATAATCGGATTATATCATTTCCTTCGCCTGCATCAATGATATTACCACCATGAAATAAGGTAATCACATCATCCCCTGCACCGGTATCGATAGTATTTTCGCCAAACCATATTGTTACACTATTATCCTCTG
>JBKEAR010000016.1:0-78007 GCA_047972425.1 Alphaproteobacteria bacterium
AAAAAAAGCTTTTATTATCCCCCTCTTTTACATCGCGCCATTGATTATGAGGAAGTTGTATCGGTGGATTATATTATGGCAGAAGTCCGTACAACTCAAAATAATCAGCAAAAAACATATATGCGCAAACTTTTGCAATTTGTTTTTGACCATGAAGTTATGAATAGCGAATATGGGGGTGAATCCCGCAATTTACGCATTAAGGCACAATATCACTCCGCTATACCGGCAGATAGGCAGGCTTGTATTTTTCCGCAACCGTTTGAGCCTGATTTACTCAACCAAAAAATTCATCAATATTTTAATCCGAAATCCAATAAAAGTTCTGATAATCAATCGGATAATAAAAAGAATTCGGAAAGAAAAAAGGATATTGTTAAATTATTACTCGCCAAGCCAAGTTAAAAGTTTATCATAAACTTGTTGCGCTGTAATATTGGCCATACTATCAAAACCTTGTTTATATTCCTTATTATAAAAAGGTTCGCCTTCTTTATGACCAAATAACGATATTTGATGCGTGCCTAAAATACCCACTTTATCGGGGCTGGTGGGGCCGTAAATAGCCACCCCCGGTAAATCGAGTGCCGCCGCTAAATGCCCTAAGCCGGTATCAACCGATACAAAAGCTTTAGCACAAGATAATACGGCCATCAGCTCCATAAGCGGTAATTTGGGTAAAATAATAAAATTATCCGATGCTTGGGAAAGTTTTTCCGCCCGTTCTTTTTCGCTATCGTTGCCATAGGTGACTAAAGCTCTTAGGTGATTATTTTTAAGTAACTCTGCAAGCTCTACCCAATGGTCAAACGGCCAATGTTTGGTCGGCCATGTGGTACCGTGGAACAAAAATACAAAAGGCTCATGGATATGGTTTTGGTTAAGTATCAATTCCCCTTTGGGCTGATAAATAGTGGCATCAATGCCATAGTTAAATTTTTTATCTTCAATGGAGTATCCCAAAGACTGAGCAAATAATTGGCGGGTACGCTCTAATGCATGCATCTCTTTGCTAACATTTATCTTATGATTATAAAAATAGCTGGCATTGCTGTCCCTTGCTGAGTTTTTATCGTAACCATAAACATCGGGGGCAATATTTTTTGCCAAAATACCCGATTTTATTAAACCTTGGCCGTCAATAACAATATCGTAATTTTCGGCTTTGAGTATTTTACGCACTGCCCTTATATGTTGCCAAGCTTTAATGGGTTGCTTTTTTAATTTGCGCAAATGGATTTTATGGGTATTTTTAACAAATTTTGGTAATGCAGCCAAATCGGCAAAACCTTCCTCCACCAACCAATGCAACTCGATATCGGGCATATTTTGTGCGCAATCGTTAACTGCCGGAAAAGAATGCACAATATCGCCTAATGATGATAATTTAACGAATAATATTTTCAATGCCCGACAATCCTTTTATAATCTGAAATCTTATGGTATAAATTTATTGTTATAATTGCAATCAATAAGGATTATTTAATGCCCCTTACGCCTTTACATCATACGGCTCAAAGCTTTAAAAATCGTAAAATTTTAATTATCGGCGATGTTATGTTGGATCGTTTTATTTATGGCGATGTGCAACGTATTTCGCCCGAAGGCCCCATACCCATATTAAAATTTGAGCGCGAAAAATATATGGCTGGCGGTGCGGGCAATGTGGCAGCCAATATTATTGCCCTTGGGGGTAACGCCCATTTAATTTCTATTTGTGGCAGCGATGATACGGCCGGGCTATTAAAACAAACCTTAGCCGAACAAAATATTACATGTGATTTGATAGCCGATGATACCCGCCCCACAATTGAAAAAACCCGTTTTGTTTCCCGCGCGCAACAATTGCTGCGTTTAGATAAAGAAAGCAATTTAGTAATATCGGAGGAAATTGAAGCCCATATTTTTCACAAGGCTGAAAATTTGGCGGCTGAATATGATGTTATTTTACTTTCGGACTATGCCAAAGGCTTGCTTACCCCTAAACTTTCGGCAAATTTAATTAATTTAGCAGGGCAATTGGGCAAACCGATTATTGTTGACCCAAAAGGCAGCAATTGGGATGCTTATCGCCATGCCACCCTAATTACCCCCAATACCCATGAAGCGGCAGGGATTATTGGTTATACGCCCAAAACCAATGACGATGCCGAAAATATTGCCTTGAGCCTATGTAAAGATTATGATTTAGGTGCATTATTACTTACCCGTGGCCCTCAGGGTATGACTTTAGCTTATGATAATAAAATTAAACATTTAGCGACCGAAGCCCAAGTGGTTGCCGATGTTTCGGGCGCAGGCGATACGGTTGTGGCAACCTTAAGTTTGGGATTAGCCGCCGGCTTAGATATCGAAAATGCCGTGACCATTGCCAATACGGCAGCCGCCATTGTGGTGGAAAAAACAGGTACGGCGACTGTAAGTGCTAATGAATTAGAAGCCCGCACCCAAAAATCCATTCATCAATATGAAGGCGAATTGATGGATCATCAAAAATTACTAAGCCGTATTGAAAACTGGCGCAGCCGTGGACTGATTGTGGGCATGACCAATGGTTGTTTCGATTTGCTCCATGCGGGGCATTTACATAATTTTATGGAGGCCAAAAAAGAATGCGACCGTTTGATTGTCGCTGTAAATTCCGATGCCTCAGTCAAACGCCTAAAAGGGCCAAGCCGCCCAGTGCAAAATTTAGAAGACCGTGCCCGTGTATTAGCCCATTTGCGCGAGGTGGATGCGGTATGTGCCTTTGAGCAAGACACACCTTATGATTTGGTGAAACTATTACAGCCCGATGTCCTGATTAAAGGGGGCGATTATAAGGTAGAAGAAATTGCTGGCCATGATATTGTACTTGGCAATGGGGGGCGTGTGGTTTTGATCCCCCTTTTAGAGGGTTTTTCTACCACCGCAACCATTGCCAAAATTGCTGAAAAAGAATAACTTGCTTAGCGTTTTATCGTAAATTTTTATCATACATTATCCAATTATTGACACTCTCAAAAACTGGGTATATATCTAGCTTTTAATCATATATAAAATGAAAGTATGGGTGTAAATTGAATAAAATTATTGCTGTTATCGGCCCTACAGCATCGGGCAAATCTCATTTGGCATTAAAGCTGGCACAAAAGCTCGGTGGCGAAATTATCAATTTTGATAGCATGCAGGTTTATAAAGGCTTAGATGTCATTACCGCTTGCCCCTCGGCCGCAGAAAAAGCGCTTATACCCCACCATTTGTATCAGTTTCAAGAACCCGATACATCCTTAAATACCGCCGCTTGGGCTGCATTGGCAAAAGATGCAATTACCGATTGTTTTCATCGGGGGAAACAACCCATTTTAGTAGGGGGTACGGGTTTTTATTTAAAAACTTTAATCGAGGGCATATCCCCCATTCCCGATACCAACCCCGCAATTGTGGCTCAATTAATGGAAGAAGCCGCTGTGGAAGGCACACCGGCCTTACATAAACGCCTTGCCCAAGTTGACCCAGCCATTGCCCGCACATTAAAACCCCAAGATACTCAACGTATCATTCGGGCGCTTTCGGTATTTATGGATACTGAAACACCCCTTTCCGCATGGCAGCGCATTGCACCCACCCCTTATTTACCCAGTGCCACATGGCAAATACTGGGGTTATTGCCCGAGCGTAGTGCGTTATATGCGCGCTGTGATAAACGTTTTGATACGATAATGGCACAAGGGGCATTGGCTGAAACCCAAGCCTTAAAAGATAAAAACTTACCCACCACCCTGCCCGCTATGCGCTCTGTTGGGGTTAAACAATTAATGGCTTATTTAAATGGGGAATGGGATTTAGAAACCGCTACCGAAAAAGCCAAAATTGCCACTCGTAATTATGCTAAGCGCCAATCCACTTGGGTCCGCAACCAGATAACGGGTGCAATTATCCTGCCCCAATTTGGCGAAGAGGTGCAAATAGAGGAATTAAAATTGTGATGAATATTAATAAACCCGCCCCATGGAAAGAAGCCGTTGTTTACGAAATTTATCCGCGCTCCTTTAACGATAGCAATGATGACGGTATTGGCGATATTAACGGCATAACCGCCAAATTGGATTATCTGCAAGATTTGGGGGTGGATATGTTATGGCTTTGCCCGTTTTTTAAAAGCCCCATGGATGATATGGGTTATGATATATCGGACTTTCGCGATATTGACCCGCTTTTTGGCACAATGGCCGATTTTGATAATTTACTTCACGAAGCCCAAAAACGTCATATTTCTATAATGATTGATTTGGTGATGAACCATTGCTCGGACGAACATTTTTGGTTTACCGAGGCCTGTAAATCCGTTGACAATCCTTACCATGACTATTTTATTTGGACGGATAAACCCAATAATTGGAAGTCAATTTTTCGGGGTTCCGCATGGGAATATGTGCCTGAGGTTGGGCAATATTATATGCATACATTCTCTAAAAAACAGCCCGACCTTAATTGGCAAAACCCCAAATTACGCACCGAAATGAAGGATATTATGCGCTTTTGGCTCAACAAAGGCGTAAAAGCCCTACGCTTTGATGCCATAACGGCTATCTCTAAGCCCATCGGTTTTCCCAATATTCCTGCCAATATGGAACTCACCGATTTTATCTCTTTTGGCCCTTACTTAACCCAGTGGCTCAATGAAATTTATAGCGAAGTGCTTTCAGAGTATGATGTAACCACCGTGGGCGAAGGCCCGCCCCAAGGCAGCAGTAAAATATCCACCATAACCGGCGATGATAAATGTTTACAAAGCCTGCATGTATTTGGCCCCATTAGCCAAGATGTGCGCGATGGCGAGCTATTCCGCAAATGGCCGTTTGACCCCAAAAGATGGTATAACCAAAACCGAGAATGGATTGAATATATCCGAAGCTTAGATATATGGAATACTAGCTTTATCCAAAATCATGACCACCCGCGTATAGTCTCACGCTATGGTAATGATAAAGAGTTTTGGCGACAATCGGCTATATTATGGGCAGTTTGGAACCTCACCCAACGCGCAACTATTTATATTTATCAGGGCGATGAATTGGGTATGAAAAATTACCCATTCACTTCTATTGATGAATTTCAAGATGTGCAAATCATTAACTTAGCCAAAGAGATTAAAGAACGTGGCGAGGATATAAAAGACTATTGGCCGGCGATATGCCACCGTGCGCGCGATAATGCCCGCACCCCGATGCAATGGGATAAAAACAAGCCTTATTACGGATTTTCTGCCCATCAGCCATGGTTGAATGTGAATGATAACAATATTGATGCCCAATCGTCACCCATATTACCCGCTTATAAAGAGCTTATCAAACTCCGCCAAACCTATAAAGATAGCCTTGTTTATGGGGAGATTATCTTTGATGATTATAACAATGACGGCATTATTGCTTATAAGCGGCAATCAACAGATGAAACATTATATATCATTATGAATTTTTCCGATGATGCCAAAACTTATAATTTTGCCGATGGTGAAATTTTATTTAATAATTATTATGCACTCACCCCCAACCGAATTCAGCCTTGGCAAGCCATTATTTTAAAGCTGCAATAAAGGATACATAACCCAATGACAAGCCCAACCAACCCTACCCCATGGAAAGAAGCCGTTATTTACCAAATCTACCCGCGCTCCTTTAAAGATAGCAATAATGACGGTATTGGCGATATAAACGGAATTATCGAAAAGCTCGATTATATCCAATCATTGGGTGTCGATATCATTTGGCTTTCGCCCTTTTTTAAAAGCCCCATGGATGATATGGGCTATGATGTCTCGGACTATCGCGATATTGACCCGATATTCGGCACGATGAAAGATTTTGAAAATCTTGTGGCCGAAGCCGAAAAACACGGGCTTATCATTATGATGGATATGGTGATGAACCATTGCTCGGATGAACATTTTTGGTTTACCGAGGCCTGTAAATCGGTGGATAATTCTTATCATGACTATTTTATATGGACAGATAAACCCAATAATTGGGTATCGTTATTTAGTGGCTCGGCTTGGGAATATGTGCCATCGGTCGGGAAATATTATTTGCATGTATTTTCTAAAAAACAGCCCGATCTCAATTGGGAGAACCCCCAATTACGTGCAGAAATGCAAGATGTTATCCGCTTTTGGCTCAACAAAGGGGTAAAAGCCATTCGCTTTGATGCCATTACTTCTATCTCCAAACCCCATGGCTTCCCCGATGCACCCAATAATTTAGGCTTAACCGATTTTATCTCTTTTGGCCCCCATTTGGCCGAATGGTTAGAGGAAATTAATAGGGATGTTTTTGCTGAATATGATGTAATTACCGTGGGCGAAGGCCCGGCCATTGTGGATGATGAAATTACCACCATTACGGGTGATGATAAATGTTTGCAAACCCTGCATGTGTTTAATGCCCATGGTCAGGATATCCGCGGTGGTGTGTTATTTAAGGCATGGCCGTTTGATGCTGCCCAATGGCAAAAAGATAGCCAAAGCTGGGCACAAGATTGTGATCGGCTCGCTATTTGGAATACAAGCGTTATTCAAAATCATGATTTACCGCGCATTGTCTCTCGCTTTGGTAACGATGGTGAATATTGGCAGCAATCCGCCAGCTTATGGGCAGTATGGAGCCTCACACAAAAGGCAGCTATTTATATTTATCAGGGCGAAGAATTGGGCATGCGCAACCATGAATTTACGAGTCTTGATGAATATAAAGATGTTCAGGTACTCAATTTTGCTAAAGAAGTAGAGGATAGAGGTGAAAATTTAGCTGATTATTGGAGCGATATTAACTACCGCGCACGCGATAATGCTCGCACCCCGATGCAATGGGATAAAACCCAACCCTATTACGGATTTTCTGCCCACAAGCCTTGGATTAACGGCAATGAAGACGCTATTGATGCTTTAACGTCGCCCATTGTTGATGTATATCGCAAGCTTATTACCTTGCGCAAACAATATAAAGATATTTTGGTTTATGGCGATATTGTTTTTGATGAAAATAAAGGAGACGGTATTATTGGCTATAAACGCATCGGCAAGGATGAAATTTGGCAAATAATCCTTAATTTTTCCGATAATATTAAAGATTGTAATATCCCAAAAGGAAAAATCATTTATAATGATTACAATCACTTGAACCATGCGCAATTGCAGCCATGGCAGGCTCTGATTATAGAGTTATAAGTTATTTTTTAGATTATTATCAATAAAATGATTAGAAAAAAATATAAACTTACTTGACGAAACACTATAGTAATCCTAAATTGAAAATACCGACCATAGAGAAATTTAGAAGGAATAGAAAGTTATGACCTTAAATGTAACCCAAGATAATTTTCAGGCAGAAGTCATTGATGCCGATAAACCCGTTATCGTTGATGTTTGGGCAAGCTGGTGTGGCCCATGTAAAATGCTCTCACCCATTATTGATGCCCTTGATACCGAAATGGACAATGTAAAATTTGTTAAACTTAATGCCGATGAAAATCAAGAGTTAACCGCAGCCTTAGGTGTACGCAATTTACCAACACTTGTATTATTTAAAAATGGTGCCGTTGAAACCGTGCGTATGGGTGCAGCCCCTAAAGGCCAAATTCAAGCATGGGTTAATCAAAATATCTAAATGATTCAATATCTATTATAAAAATTTTAAGAGGGCTTTTGCCCTCTTTTTTTGTTCAAATAAATAATTGCATGAAACCATGCATATGTAAAATGCGCTTAACAATAAATCAATATCATGTTACAGATAATAGAGATTTCATAGAACAAGGCGCATAATAATGGGTGAGCAAAAAGTAACGTTAGATAAAGCAAGTTTATATTGGATAATCGCTACAGTTGTGGTTATTACATTCGCTTTTTTAAATATGATCCAAATGTTTTTGGTTCCATTATTTTTAGCCGCTATTTTAAGCATGTTATTTGCCCCGATATTTCGTTGGTTTAATCAACATTTAAAAAATCGCCCAATCTTTTCATCAATACTCACTATATTTACGGTTATTATAGCCCTGATATTTCCGCTATTTTTCATTATTGATATCATTATCAAACAAACAAGCGAATATATGGTTCATGCGCGAACACTCACAAGCAATATCTCCCAAACCAGTACAGCCGATACCATTATATTTATCGAAAAACTCCCATTTGGTCACTGGATTATTGCACACCAAACAGAAATTTTAACCAAAGTTGCCGAAATTTCTCAAAAAATAGCAACAATTGTTCTGAATTTATTGCCGGCTATTGGGCAGCAAGCGGTTTCCTTCTTTTTAAGCATGTTTATCATGCTTTATGCCATGTTTTTCTTTTTACAATATAAGGGAAATCTTTTTAGCAAGTTATTTGCCTATACAGGATTACCAAACGAAATTAAAGATGAGTTATCGGAGCGTGTTATTTCCATTAGCCGCGCAACGATTAAAGGAACGATTATTATTGGTATTGTCCAAGGACTTTTAGGTGGTATCGGTTTTGCGCTTACAGGCGCACCTGCCCCCGCATTTTTAGGGGCTGTTATGGCCATAGCATCAATCATACCGGGTATTGGTACGGCGGTTGTTTGGATACCTGTTGTAATTTATTTATTTATGCAAGGCCAAACCATGCATGCCACTATATTATTGGCATGGTCGGCCGGTATTGTGGGAACAATCGATAATATTTTACGCCCCCGTTTGGTGGGAAATGATACAAAAATGCCAGATTTATTAATATTAATCAGCACATTAGGCGGTATAAGCGTTTTTGGTGCTGTGGGTATTATCTTAGGCCCTGTAATTGCCGGTTTATTTGTGAGTATTTGGGCTGTAGTTAAGGATCATAATAACGATATTGATTATAAAATAGATGATGTGTCTCAAGCACAAGGAGGATCTAATGCCAACAAAAAAAGAGCTTGAAGAACAAGTAAAATATTTACAGCAAGAGCTAGAAAATGCCAAAAAAACAACGGCTACACGAGTGCAAACTACAGGGGAGCTACCCTTTGAGGATAAACAGATAGAATATGAGGAAGCGGTAACGGATATTGATTTTAAAGAAATTGAATCCGAGCTTTCGGAGCTATTAAAAGAGCTTAAATCATTTACAAAAGAGTACCCGATGATGAGTATGGTGGGTGCTGGTTTATTAGGCATTTTAATCGGCCGCTTGGTTTCGAAATAGGGGAGGAAAAAATGAATTTTGGTCAGCATCTCAAAATATTTTTAACCACACAAAAAATCCTAAGTGAATATCAAGCCAAAAGTAATTTGCACCGCTATACTTACTATTTATTTGCAGTGATGTTTTTATTTTTTGCAATCATTTTGCTTAATGTGGGTATCTATTTTTATTTAATGCCTATTTTTGGGCTGGCACGCTCGGCAATGATACTCTCGCCGGGTAATATCCTTGTTGCCTTTGCATTATATTATTTTGCCACCCGCCGAAAAGAAAGCGATGAAATACAAGCTTTAAAGAAAATACGTAATCAATCTTTAACCGAGCTAGAGGCATCGGTATCGGAAATGAAAACCGATTTTGATTCTGTACGCACAGATATAACCAAATTACAGCAAAATATACACCAATTCTCAAAAGACCCTATCGGTACATTAATGCCCATGTCGGCCTTTTCATCAGCACTTAATTTAATCCGTATGGCAAAGTCAAAAAAGACAAAAGGAAAAGAAATCGAAAAGTCATAATAAAATAAAAAAAGAGCCATAAAACATGGCTCTTTATTATTTTAACGTCCTCTCATAATAGAACCTAAAATTCCACGGGCAATTTCGCGCCCAATTTTGCTCGATGCCGCCCGAACAGCCGACTTCATTGCAGCCTCGGCCATCGTTTGGCGGTTTGATGACCGTGTGGTGCGGTAAGAAGTTGAAGAGCGGCGTTCACGCTCATACTGAAACTCACGCTCTTTTTCCCTTTGTGCCAATTCGGCATCGGCCACTTTTTTCTCAGCACGCTCCTGCAACATCTCATAGGCCGAGCGCGGATCTTCCTCGGTATCATATTTAGTGCCAATGGGCGAAATAGCAATTAAATGGCGGCGCTCAGCATCGGTAATCGGGCCCATGCGGCTATGGGGCGGGCGAATAAGCGTGCGTTGCACAACCGATGGCACACCCTTTTTCTCTAAAGTAGAAATCAAAGCTTCGCCCACACCCATTTGGGTAATAACCTCTAAAGTATCAAATTCGGGGTTCGCTCTAAATGTATCGGCCGCGGCACGTATTACCTTTTGCTCATTGGGTGTATAAGCACGCAAAGCATGTTGAATACGGCAACCCAATTGTGCCGATACACTATCGGGCAAATCTTTGGGGTTTTGTGTCACAAAGAATACCCCCACCCCTTTGGAGCGAATTAAGCGCACCACTTGCTCAATTTTATCGAGCAATGCATTTGAGATATCATCAAAAATCAAATGGGCTTCATCGAAAAATAAAACCAATTTGGGTTTATCTACATCGCCAGCCTCGGGGAGTTCTTCAAATAATTCCGAGAGTAAATAAAGCAAAAACGTACCGTAAATCTTTGGTCTTGTCATTAAATTTTCGGCTGCTAAAATATTAATCGCTCCCCGCCCACTTGCATCGGTGCGCATTAAATCATTAAGCTCCAATGCGGGCTCGGTAAAAAATTGTTTGGCTCCTTCTTGTTTAAGTGCCATTAATTTTCGTTGTATTGTCCCCACCGATGCCGTTGTAATATTGCCATATTCAAAGGCAAGGTCTTTACGGTTTTCGACCATAAAATTCAGCATTGCCGAAAGGTCATCTAAATTGAGCATCAACATACCTTGGTCATCCGCAATGGCAAAAGCCGCATATAATATGCCCTCTTGCGCTTCGCTTAGCTCTAAAATACGGGTAAGCATTAATGGCCCCATTTCCGAAATTGAGCTACGCACCGGATGACCAAGCTGCCCATCAATATCCCATAAAATACTCGGAAAACCCATCATACCATAAGGCTCATACCCAATTTTTTTAGCGCGTTCTTCTAAAAAAGGCTTCATTTCGCCCGGTTGCGAAATACCGGTTAAATCCCCTTTAACATCAGAAACAAAAACCGGTATGCCGTAATCGGATAAACTTTCGGCCAAAGTTTGCAACGTTACGGTTTTACCTGTACCGGTGGCTCCGGCAATAAGGCCATGGCGGTTAATATATTCAATATCCAACTCAACCGTATTGCCAGCTTCGGTTCCGCCAATAAAGATTTTATCTCCCATCTATTTAAGCTCCTTAATTATTATATAATTGATGTTCTACCCAGCTAGAAAATTGGGGCAATTGCTCCCAATCTAAACTTTCGGGGTAAGAGTTTTTTCCAAATGTTCGGGCATCTTGCAATTCTTCTATGGTAATTGTTAATCCCCATAAATGTTCTTTGCGTTTTTTGGCAACATCAAATATTTTAACCACCATTTCTTGCACAGCGGCATCTAATGCCACATATTGCGGCGCAACGGTAATATATTCACCATCAATCACAAAAACATCATCGGCAATCTGATACATCGTGCTATCAATATCTTGCTCTAAAGATGATAATACCCGCATGCCGCCCATCATAATCGCAATCGCCAACGCCCGAATTTCAAATTTTGATAAACCCAAATTACGCCCAACCTCGCGCAACGGGCCTTCAGATAAATAATTGAGACCATAACGAAAGCTATTCATAAATGTGGCAATCTCTGTGAGCGATGCTTTTTCGGTCATCCGATGAAAAGCTGCCGTATAATCAAGTTTATCGCTATTGCGGGTAAAATACTGCTCAATAATTGCATCGAAATTTTGGGGAGCAAACATTGGCACCGCCAAAGCTTCTTTGGGCCAACGGGTGGGTAATTTTTGTTTCAGCCAAGGTGAATTGGGGTCATTCAACAACAAATCTATCACCTTACGCATGCCATCGGCTTCGCGATTAGTTCTCGTTTGCCATAATTTTCTACCCGCTAAAAATCCCTTGCTGATTTGTTGCCAATCCATTTTTTGCCGAAAAATCGGCTCGGCCATTTGTAATAAATAATTTTTGGCTTCATCTTTAGTTAAATAACCCAATTTGGCATCGGTGCCACTACGTATCAGCATAACAGCCCGCACAATATCCCAAGCTAAAATGTTAGAATTTGCATAAAATTGCCGATTATGCTGAATATCGTTTAAAACTTTTTTATCTTTTTCAGATTCTAGCTGATTAATAAATTGTTGGGCATCTTGTATTTCTTTTTGCACAACCGATGCGATCATCAACTCATCTACCCGCCGAGAGCCAACGGTTCGCATTTGCTCTAAACAATTTAACAGGGCATTTTTATTTTTTATCTTCCAAAACTCAATAAGGGTTTTGGGGTCGGTTTCAATAATATCTACGGCTTGCCGATTGGCTATAGCATAGGGTGCACCCAGTGCAATCGTAAAATTAAGCGCATTATTTACAAATTTATCAATGGTATTTTTATAAATAATTTCGTTTTCGGTTATTTTTTTGGTCGGTAATTCTTGGAAGGATTTTCTGTTTCGCATTCCCTTTGGTGTTAACATTAAAATTAACAATACCGAGCACCCAAAAATGAGAACAAAAAAACCAATAATAACGGCCGCAGCTAATAATGGATGAATTTTTGCCCATTCTGTTATAATTGTCATTTATATTATAACCTTTTTATTTCTTTATATCTTGGTTTTACCATAGATTTTTTATATCTAAAAGTCAAAGCCTTTGCACGGTTAAATACAGTATGCAGATTCGTTTAATAAAGCCAACATTTAAATATTTTTAAACCATATTGATAGACATTTATTATAAAAATTGAATATTTTGCCCGAAAATTCAAAAATAATCGGCTTGTTACTTGCTTATATAGATTATGCGGATTAAAGTGGTATGCTTTTTATAACTTAGATGCAAGAGGAGTATCGCAAATGAGCGAGCATACATATACTGGAGCTGAAATTGTAATGAAAGCCTTGGCGGATCAAGGCGTGGATGTTATGTTTGGTTACCCCGGTGGTGTGCTATTGCCCGTCTATGACGAACTCTATAAGCAAAATCAGGTCCGCCACGTGCTGCCACGGCATGAGCAAGGCGGTGTCCATGCGGCCGAAGGTTATGCAAGGTCTACCGGTAAAGTAGGTGTTGTTATGGCAACATCGGGGCCCGGCGCAACCAATACCATTACCGGTTTGGCCGATGCCATGATGGATTCTATCCCCCTTGTTTGTATTACAGGGCAAGTTCCGCTTTCCATGATTGGTAACGATGCCTTTCAAGAGGCCGATACTGTAGGCATTACCCGCCCGGTGACAAAACATAATTATTTGGTAACCGATGTTAATGATTTGGCCAAAACAATCCATGAGGCTTTTCATGTTGCTGCAACCGGCCGCCCCGGCCCTGTTGTGGTGGATTTACCCAAAGATGTTGCTTTATCTCGTGGGCAGTATCAAAAACCATCAGAGGTTGAATATGTAAATGTGGTTCAATATCGCGAACCTACAATGGCCGAGATTGATGAAGTTTTAGATATGATTTCTAATGCGCGCCGTCCGGTTATATATGGTGGTGGTGGCTTAATTGTTGCCGGCCCTGAGGCTTGCGATAATTTACGGCGTTTTAGCTCACTTGCTGCTCTACCTGTTACCTTAACCTTAATGGGCTTAGGTGCTATACCGACTGACCACCCCAATTACTTGGGTATGCTTGGTATGCACGGTACATATGAGGCCAATATGGCCATGTATGAGTGCGATTTAATGATTGCTTTGGGCGCACGTTTTGACGACCGTGTAACGGGGGTGCTTTCTAAATTCTCACCCCGCTCTAAAAAAATTCAGGTCGATGTTGACCCTTCTTCTATCAATAAAAATGTATTGGTTAATTTACCGATTATTGCCAATGTTGGTACATTTTTAGATATGCTCGTAAAACGTTGGGAAGAACGCGATATGAGCGTTAATCCGGAGCAAAAATTTTGGTGGAACCAAATTGAGGCTTGGCGTGCCCGTGAGAGCTTAAAAGTTCGCAGTAACGATAAATTGCTCCGCCCGCAAAATGTGGTTAAAATGGTTGATGAGATGACCAAAAATCTCAACCCGATTATTGCAACCGATGTTGGCCAACACCAAATGTGGGCAGCACAATATTGCTCGTTTAAAAAACCCAATGATTGGCTTACAAGTGGTGGCCTTGGTACAATGGGTTATGGTTTGCCGGCCGCTATGGGTGCCCAAGTAGCTAATCCGGATAGACTTGTATTATTATTTACGGGCGATGGTTCTATCCAAATGAATATCCAAGAGCTTGGTACATTAAAAGCCTATGATTTACCCGTAAAAATTATTTTATTAAATAATGGTAGCTTAGGCATGGTACGCCAATGGCAACAAATGTTCCATGGTAAGAGATATTCGGAAAGCTTATTCCAAGACCAACCCGATTTTGTTAAATTGGCCGAGGCTTACGGCGCAAAAGGTATACGGGTATTTACCCCCGATGAACTTGAAGGCGCTATTAAAGAAATGCTTGCCCATGATGGTGCAGTATTTATGGATATTATGGTAGAGCCCGAAGAATTGGTATTACCCATGATCCCTGCGGGTAAAGGCCATAATGAAATTATTATGGGCAGTTATGACGATGACGATAACGATAATTTTGGTAAAGACGGTGCCGAAGGCGGCATGGTTTTAACCTAAGATAATGCAGAAAAATATATAAGGAGTATGTAATATGACCAATGATCCAACCATTAGAACCCATACAATCTGTGTTATCGTTAAAAATGAGTCCGGTGTCTTATCCCGTGTCATCGGATTATTTTCGGGGCGCGGATATAATATTGATAGCTTAACCGTGGCTGAGGTTGATGACGAAAAAGGCCTAAGCCGTATTACCATTGTCACCTCAGGTACCGAGCAAATTATCGAGCAAATTAAAGCCCAGCTTAATCGTTTGGTTCCGGTGCATCGGGTACGCGATTTAACGGTGGATGGCCCTGCCGTTGAGCGTGAATTAGCCTTAATTAAAGTACAAGGCACCCATGATGACCGCCTAGAGGCTTTACGCATTGCCGATATTTATCGCGCCAGAGCGGTAGATAGCACATTAGAAAGCTTTGTGTTCGAAATTGTGGGCTCAACCGAAAAAATTAACGCCTTTATTGCGCTAATGAAACCATTAGGGTTGGTCAATATTGCCCGTACTGGTGTTGCGGCGATATCGCGTGGCTTAACCGATGACCAAAAATAATAGGTCATAATACTTGACCTATATGGCCGTTACCGATAAAATGGCCGAGTTTTTTATATTTATTTATATTTATTGACTTTAGGAGAATTGTCAAATGCAGGTATTTTACGATGCTGATTGTAATCAGGATTTAATCAAAGACATGAATGTTGCCATTGTGGGTTATGGTTCACAAGGCCACGCGCATGCTTTAAACTTAAGAGATTCTGGTGTAGAAAATATTGTTATTGCTGCCCGTAAAGGCGGCCCAAGCTGGGCAAAAGCCGAAAAAGAAGGCTTTAAAGTGATGACCCCTGCCGAGGCTGCTGCTTGGGCAGATATGGTGATGATCCTGATTCAAGATGAAAATCAAGCAAAACTCTATTATAAAGAGCTAGAAGATAATATAAAACCCGGCGCAACCCTTGCATTTGCCCATGGTTTAAATATTCATTTTAATTTGATTGAACCACGTGATGATATTGATGTTATCATGATTGCTCCTAAAGGCCCCGGCCATACCGTGCGTGGCGAATATAAAAAAGGCGGCGGCGTACCTTGCTTAATTGCTGTGCATCAAGATGTTTCAAGCAAACGTCCCCAAGCCAATGCTACCGCTAAAGATGTGGCTTTATCTTATGCATCGGGTGTTGGCGGCGGCCGCTCTGGTATTATCGAAACCACATTTAAAGAGGAATGCGAAACCGATTTATTTGGCGAGCAAGCCGTTCTTTGTGGTGGTTTAACCCGCCTTATCCAAGCCGGTTTTGAAACCTTAACCGAGGCCGGATACGCACCTGAGATGGCTTATTTTGAATGTTTACACGAAATGAAGCTAATTGTTGACCTTATTTACGAAGGCGGCATTGCCAATATGCGTTATTCAATCTCGAATACAGCCGAATATGGCGATTATGTATCGGGCCTGCGGATTGTAGAAGATGATACAAAAGATAAAATGAAAGCTGTTCTTAAAGATATTCAAGATGGCCGTTTTGTCCGCGATTGGATGTTAGAATGCCAAGCGGGTCAGCCCAGCTTTAAAGCTATTCGTGGCAACCAAGCCGAGCATCCTATTGAGGAAACCGGCCGTAAATTGCGCTCTATGATGCCATGGATTGAAGCTTCCAAAATGGTGGATAAAGAACGTAACTAATATTTAAAAATTCGTTTATATTTTAGTGCCTTTGTTATAACAGCTATAACAAAGGCATTTTTTTTAGCCTTTATTTCAACATAAAGTTATGGTTATTTTAGCTTGTCACAAAAATACTGTGTCGAAATAAACATTATTCAAGGAATATTCGAATGAAAAAAGTACTTTTAGCTACAGCATTATTCACATCTTTTGCGACTGCTGCCTATGCCGCAGATATGCCCAGCCCTGAAGAAACATTAAAATTTATGACTGAGCAGATGGAAAAAAATATTGCCGATATGGATACAGACGGTGATAAAGCTGTTTCTGTTGAAGAATATACAAAAGCCACTAACGATAAAGCTGCAACTTTTGATACAGACGGTACAGCCGGTTTAAGTGCAGAGGAATATAAAACATTTGCTTTAGCTCAATTAGATGAAGCTGCTGCTGCAAACCCTGCAATGGCAAGCCAAATGGACCAGATGAAATCAATGATGGATGCTGGCCTTGCTGTGGTTATGCAACAATTTGATGCCGATAAAGATGGTAACTTAAGCATAGAAGAACTCGGGCCAGTTAATGCAAGCGGTTTTTCAATGACTGACTTTAACCAAGACGGTAAAATTGATATGACTGATCTTGATGTTATCAAAGCACAAATGGGTATGTAAGTTCCCTTTATATCCTATAAAAAGGCTCCTTTGGGGGTCTTTTTTTATAGATTTTTTATACAATTTTAAATAGTATAGTTTACTTATTTAGTAGGAAAATATGAATGACCTTTTTAAAACGCTTATTTTTTGCCGCCTTGGTTTCATTATCGGTTACTATATCCAATTACGCCATTGCCGATGACCAGCAATTGATGAACGAAGTACTTGTTGATCTTAAAAAAGACAACCCTTTTTTAAAATTATGGTTTAAGGAATTCCCCAGTGCCGAGCAAAAATTTCGAGATGTCATGCTGCAAGAAATTGCAAAAGGGAATAGCGATACAACAAGCCTAATGCGGGTGGGTGCCGACTTGGGCATGCAAATGGGGCAACAAGATTTACCCGCTATTTTTGTTAAACTTAATGATGAAGGCCTTAATGATATTTTAAATGCTTTAAGTGACCTGATGGTAGAGGCGGGAAAATCCGACCAGTCTATTTGTCGCATGTTAATCATGGGCAATACCAGACCTTATATGGATTGGCTAATGAGCAACCCTGCATATATTATCCAAGTGAATGAAGCCATGAATAAAGTGGCCGATAATTACGAGAAAGACCGCGAAATCCCCGATGTCAGTCTTGCAACCAAAGCCCTTAACAAAATGAACAAAAAGGATAAAAAAATCATTATGAGTATGCAAAATATTGCCGCCGTTAATTGTGATAGCTTAGCCGATTTATACAAGCTTATGGGCAGAAACCCAGAGTTTGCCCGTGCCAATTTTGCAGCTGCCATACCGCCGCAATAATAGAAGCACATAAACAAAAAAGCCACCCAATGGGTGGCTTTTTTTAACCATTTTATATAAATTAATTTACTTGGTGAACATCGCGTTGCGGGAATGGAATAGAAATATTATTCGCATCGAATGCTTGTTTGATATTTTGTGTTAAATCGAATTTAACAGCCCAATAATCAGCATTTTTTGCCCAAACTCGTATAACTAAGTCCACAGAGCTTTCACCCAAATTGGCCACACCCACAAAAATTTCTGGATCGTTTAAAGTGGCCGCATGTGCCAAAGCGGTATCAACCATTATTGCTTTTGCGGCTTCAATATCATCGCCATAACCAATGCCAACCGTAATATCCACACGGCGTAAATCATGGTGAGAAAAGTTTCTGACCTCGGCACCCCAAACAGTCCCATTAGGTACAATGATTTGCACATTATCGGGCGTTACAAGCTCGGTTGTAAATAAAGTAACCGATTTTACTGTACCAGCCACACCGGCTGTTTCCACATAATCGCCAACTTTAAATGGGCGAAAGAATAATAGCATTACACCTGCAGCCACATGTGCCAATGTGCCCTGTAATGCCAAACCGATAGCCAAACCAGCCGCACCTAAAAGAGCAACAAGCGATGCAACATTAACACCAAATTTTGTTAATACGGCAATAACCGTAATGGCAATAATCAGATATTTTACTAATGATCCAAAAAATCCGGCCAACATTTCATCGGGGCGCGGAGACTTCATCACACGGTTTGTTACAAATGCCGCAGCACGGCCTGCAATAAAGAAACCAATAACTAAAATAACAATTGCCGCCAGAACATTCATGCCCATGCCAACAAAATCGATGCCTTTTAGGCTATCTAAATTTAAATTTTCCATAAATTTGTTCCTCTCTCAAACAAAAAACAGATTAATAAATAACAGATTTATTCTTATAAATAAAGCACATAATGCAACCCCTATCATTTAACGCTATAAAATCGCCATTTTATCAGCTATAATTATTTTACGATTAATTTTTAGGAGAATATAATGTCACTATCCCCCTTTTTAATTGCCATTATCGTTTTGGCTGTTTTGGTTATTGTCCTTTTATCAATGAGTGTCAAAACCGTAACCCAAGGTTACGAATGGACAGTTGAACGCTTTGGCCGTTACCATAAAACCCTTCGCCCCGGCTTGCATATTATTGTGCCGGTGATGGATAAAATCGGCTCTAAAGTGAATGTGCGCGAACAAGTGATGGACGTACCCAGCCAAGAAGTGATTACCAAAGATAACGCTATTGTTACGGTTGATGGTATTGTGTATTTTCAGGTACTTAGTGCTAAGGCTGCCACTTATGAGGTGAGCAATTTATTTACTGCAATTTTAAACTTGGTAATGACCAATTTACGTACGGTTGTGGGCTCTATGGATTTAGACGAAACATTATCGCAACGCGAGCATATTAACACCAAGCTCATGCATGTGGTGGACGAAGCCACAAACCCATGGGGTGTTAAAGTAACCCGTATCGAGATTGCCGATATTCAGCCCCCACGGGATATTGCCGATGCCATGGGGCGCCAAATGAAGGCGGAGCGTGAAAAAAGAGCGGCTATTTTAGAGGCCGAAGGTTTGCGCCAATCGGAAATTTTAAAGGCCGAAGGTTTAAAACAATCGAAAATCTTAGAGGCCGAAGGTCGCCGCGAAGCTGCCTTTAGAGATGCCGAAGCCCGCGAACGTGCTGCCGAGGCCGAAGCCCAAGCTACCCGCATGGTGTCAGAAGCCATTGCATCGGGCGATATTCAGGCGATTAACTATTTTGTGGCAACAAAATATGTAGATTCGTTACGCGATATTGCCTCTGCACCCAACCAAAAAGTAATGTTTTTACCCATGGAAGCCACCAGCATTTTAGGCTCTTTAGGGGGTATTGGCGAGATTGCCAATGAAGTATTTAAGAAAGGCAAAGGATAAAATATGCATTTAGATCCGGCTCTTATTTGGCTTATTATCGGTGCTGCGCTCATTATTATCGAGCTTTTTGCACCGGGTGTATTTTTGCTGTGGTTTGGTATTGCCGCCATTATAACCGCTATCTTTACTTGGTTTATGCCCATTGATATTGGTATGCAAATTATCATCATGAGCATTACATCGGTTATTTCGGCACTGGTTGGGCGCATGGTTTATAAAAAATTGGGCGATACAACCGATACCTCCCAAGAGCCAATTAACGAGCGCACCGCCCGTTATATTGGCATGATTACCCAAACAGAAGAAGCAATTATTGACGGCCGTGGCCGTGTAAAGATAGAAGATAGCAGCTGGTTATGCGAATGCCGTACCGACTTACCCAAAGACTCAAGGGTTCGGGTAATTGGCGCTAATGGCACGGTTTTAATTGTAGAGCCGGCTTAAAAAATTGACCATCAAAAACAAAAGCACCAAGGATACCTCTTTGGTGCTTTTTTTATAAAAAAATAAAATGGTTATTCCAAATAATCGGCCGATAAAAATTCGCGCCCCTCAGCCCCATGGTAAAAACCATTAGAATAAACAATATTCGGTGTATTTTCTAACAATAAGGCATCGGCCTCGGCGGCATTGATTTTTTTATTGATTAAATCGCGCCAAATTTTATTCACCACCAACATATCGCAATCTTGGGGGGAAATTCTAAAAGCATGCACGCCAATATTGGTTAAATGCTGGCTTTCAGCCGTTAAACTAATATAAGAATGGCTCATGGTACAAGTGCCATTCACATTTAAAAATGGCTGTAACTCTAATGTTTGCACATCCATGCCATCGTAATCCTCGTTACAAACATATTGGCATTTCGATTTTCGTAATCCGCGAGAGCGTGCATGATAACAGCGGCTCGATACTGCTAAGGGTAAACGCCCAAAGGTCTGGATTTCAATCTCGGCCGATGTATTTTTGGTAATGGCCTCAATGGCATCTTCGGCCAATTCATAGGGTAAGCATATACGCTGTGCCCCTTGTTTGGCCATATATTCGGCTGCACCTTCGTTATAAATATTAATAAACGGCCCCACATAATGGGGTTTGTTTTTTATATAAGAAAGTGCCGATGCATCATTGGCCTCTACAGTATATCTATCATTTTCACATACGGTTTTTAAGGCTTCTTCCTCGTAAATATTCATAATCAGTGCCAATGTCGAGCGTATCACTTTTTTGCCCGATTGGGTTAAACGTTCCGCAATAGCATCAATTTCATTTTCGTAAAAAGGCAAACGGCGCGAGCATATGACCTCGCCCAAATAGACTTCTTCAAAATCACTTTCATCAGCTATTTTAAAATAAAAATCTTTCCAATCATCAAGCTTCCAATTAAATAAGCAAGGCCCTAAAGTTAAAATCGGTTTTGTCATATCGTTTCATTCTTTATTTTCTAATCATGGTAAAATTATTGCCAACGGCGATTATAAGCACCTTTGGTTGAGCGCCCGCCCTCGGACAGATTTTGCAATCCCGATGCATCGTAACTTCTGCCCTCGGCAATGGCATCCACAGCTTCTCTGAAGGCCGAGACTATTTGGCGCACATAAGCACGTGAGCGTTGACGGCCTTCTATCTTTAGCGCCGTCACACCGGCATCTTGCAGCTGATCCAAAATATCAATTACCGAAAGCGATGTGGGTTCTTCAAACAACCAACTGGGTTTACCTTGGGCAATAAAGCGCCCTTTGCATAAGGTGGGGTAACCGGCATTTTCATTTTCATCAAAAACATTAATGGTAGAGCCCCCAAGGCGCGAGACCAATTTACCGCCATTTTGCTGATAGCTTACATGGCTTGCTGGCGAGCATACGCCATCCTTATTGGGCGAAAGCCCAGTAACATAAGATGATAACGAGCATCGGCCTTCGGCCATCACACATAACCCGCCAAAAACAAAAACTTCGCTTTCCACATGTATTTTGCTATTAAGTGTACGGATTTCATCTAAAGTTAAAACACGGGGTAAAACCACCCGTTTCACATCAAATTCTTCCACATAATAATTAATACTGGCTGCATTCGATGCCGAGGCCTGTACCGATAAATGACGCCGAAGCTCCGGCACATTTTCTTTTGCCCACGAAAGCAGCCCCATATCGGCCAAAATAACTGCATGCACACCAATCTCGGCGGCATCTTCTAAACCCTTTTTCCAAACATCGGCATTGCCAGCCTCGGCCCATGTATTCATGGCCAAAAGCAATTTTACATTATGATCTTTAGCTTTTTGCGCGGCCTCTTTAAGTTCCGCGCGAGAGAAATTTAACCCCGGAAAATTCCGTGCATTGGTTGCATCGCGATAACCGCAATATATCGTATCGGCACCGGCCTCTAGGGCGGCATCAAAAGCAGCAGGCGTACCTGCAGGGCATACAAGTTCTAATTTTTTGGTCATATATTTAGGCTTCCTTTTTTGTGCGATTCACATTGCGCTTTTGCCGAACTCCCGCTTTGGTTAAGCTGGCTTTTAAATTGGTAATTTCTTGGTTAAGCTCACTTATGGTATTGGCTTGCTGTTCTAACTGTGTTTTTAAATTACCGTTAATCGCATTTTGTACAATATTCATATCTTGCGCCGCCTTTTTATAAATATTTTCGGCGATATGCCCGGCATGTTTCACCGGCTTTGCAAGGGGGCCGAATATTTGTAATATTTCATCACCCATATCCACGCCGGTGGCATCAATGGCATTTCTTAAGGCAACAACGGCTTCGGTAGAACCTTCAATTTCTAAATCCCTTGTAAAAAATAAAGCATCACCGTCCGAATCACCATTCATCATTTTCAGTAAATTTTCAAAGGATGCATGTATCGTCGCCATCGCCTCTGGCCGCTCCCCTTTTTTTTCATGGGCGGTAATAAGTATTTGGCCATCAACCGCTTGCATATAAAAGGCAAAAGGCAAGTCAATTGGGTTAATCAGCCAGCTCGGTTCATCTAAATCGCTTAACCGCTCCACAAAAGACGGATGTTTAATTTGCATATTTTTGGCAATTTTTTGGGTTAAACGCTGTATCAGCGAAAGCGGTGCCGTACGCAAGGCAAAACCCAAAAATAATGTAGGCCCAAAAGGTGGGTGCGACTGAACAGCCATTTTGTAATCCTTAGTTTTTTAAAGTTAGGTATAAAATAACATGAAACCGCTTTTTGTCAAAACGCTTTACCACTTAATCGGTGTTCTATAATTTTATCATTTTTTTGCTATTTTTTTAAGTATAAATAAGGGCGTATATAAATATCTATTTTTGAGTTAAATCCTTAACAATCGCATCGCAACCCGTTATGATTTGCTGCATCATCATATCAAAATCTTCTAAGCTACCATAATAAGGGTCCGCCACCGAACAATGGGGTTGCTCCATAAAATAATCGCAAAAATATCGAATCCGCGCGCCCGATTGTGGCGGTTTATTCTGGAGCAAATAACGGTAATGGCCGTCATCCATGGCGATAATATCATCAAATGTAAAATAATCATCGGGTGTAATTTGCCTTGCCCGAATATGGCTAATATCAAAGCCGTATTTTTTGGCTGTTTTTATAGCTCTTTGGTCTGGTGCATCGCCTTCGTGCCATCCGCCCAAGCCCGCACTATCGACATGAATATGCAATATATTTTGCGCTTGCAATTTTTGTTTTAATATTGCATCGGCCGAGGGCGAGCGGCAAATATTGCCGGTGCATATAAATAAAACAGACATTGATTTTCCTTTAACTTTCAAAAAATTTACTTTTTATTAATATTTTTCGCTTGGCGTTTATGGCAAAATTGTGTAAAAGCAAGGTTACCAAAAAATCTTATGAACATAAAGATGAATTCGGCTTAACCGATTTTAGGATGATTAAATGCGATTACAGATTACTGTTATTTTTACATTACTATTATTAGTAGCATCGGCTTTTGTATCACTCACACAAGCTTATAATATGCACCATCAATTACCCGAAAGCACCCAAGCACCCCGTTAAAATTTTTATTAATTATTAATATTTTATCCCAAAATCAATGTAAAACAGCATCAATATACAGAATTATAAATAATTTTCTGTAATTATACCTGCATGCAAAAAAAAATTCTTTACGGCTTTTTAAATTTACCATATAATATTCATGCAAGTAACGTTGGTAAAAGTTATACCCTCGTGCATCGTTTCTTTAACAGTTAAAAATATTACTTTCCTCTCCTCCCCCTTTTTTGAATGTTAGAGAAACGAGCTTGCACAAAAGAGCATAATCCCCTTTCTGTTTCCCATTATTTATTTATCTTTTTTTGAACATATTTGTTTTGTTGCGAAAAACAAAGAGGTCGGGTAAAGTATAAGCAATTTTAAAACGCTTTTATAAGGATTTTGTTTATGTTCTCTCAATGGAAGTCTGCGCTATTCGGTGCTTCGCTTTTGGTTTTTTCATCTCCTTTTGCCTTGGCACAAACCACGGCCGAAGAACAGCAAGCATTAGATAAAACCTATAACGAACTTGCATTATTTGGCCAAGTTTTCGATCATATTCGCGAAAATTATGTGGAGCAGGTCTCTGATGAAGAGCTGATTAAGGCCGCCATTGACGGCATGTTGCGCTCGCTTGACCCCCATTCTAACTTTTTAACGGGCGAAGAAGCCCAAGATATGATGGATCAAACTTCGGGCACTTATGGCGGGCTGGGTATTCAGGTAAGCCAAGATGAAAACGGCATGGTTTTAGTGATTGCCCCCTTTGATGATACCCCTGCCGCCAAGGCAGGCATTGAGCCGGGCGATCGGATTAGCCATGTGGATAATGAACCCACCATGGGCGAAAGCTTAGACAAAGCCACCGAGAAAATGAAGGGCGAACCCGGCACCGATGTTGTCCTTACTATCATGCGCGAAGGCGTTGAGCCTTTTGATGTAACCGTTACCCGCGATATCATCCGCCCCGACCCTGTGCGTTGGCGCTTAGAAGGCAAAAACGGCTATATCCGTTTAGCTGCTTTTAATCAGCGCTCTACCGAAGTTTTAATTGAGGCCGTGAATGACCTCAACAAACAAGCCGAAGAGCAAGGTTTTGAAATTAACGGTTTTGTGCTCGATTTACGCTCTAACCCCGGCGGATTGTTAGACCAAGCGGTTTCGATTGTAGACAGCTTTGTGGATGAAGGCGAAATTGTGAGTATTCGGGGGCGCGATGCCAATGAGGGCGAACGCTTTACCGCAACCGAGGGCGATGTTACCGATGGCAAACCATTGATTGTACTCATCAATGCCGGCTCCGCTTCGGCCTCCGAAATTGTTGCCGGTGCCTTGCAAGATTTAGAACGTGCCATGATTTTGGGTGAACGCAGCTTTGGCAAAGGCTCGGTACAAACCGTTGGCCAAGTATCTGCCGATGGTGATTTGGTGCGCATGACAACCGCCCGTTATTTTACGCCATCAGGCCGCTCTATCCAAGGTGAGGGTATTCATCCCGATATTGAAGTGAAGCCAGCAAAAATTGAGGTAGTTGAGCGCGAAATCATCCGCGAGGGTGATATCCCCGGTGCCTTAACCAACCCCGGCACGGGTGTTCCGCGGGATAATGTAACACCGGCTGAGGAACAACCAACCACAGAGGAAACACCACCGGCAATAACCGAGCAACCCGCCAGCGATGAAACATCAAGCACTGATGATGAAAGCAAAAAAGGCTTGGCCGATACCATTAAAGATGCCCTAAAAAATACAAAAGAAAAAGAAGATGAAAAATCTAAGGGCAATAAAGTAGCCGATGAAGTGGTGCAAAAAGAAATTGAAGCCGCCGAAAAAGATAATCAGCTTCAACGGGCGCTCGATTTATTAGACGCCATTTCGGTTTACGAAAATTTTAAAAATAAGCAACAATAAACGGAAGATAAATGGAACTTAATAATTATCGCCCGGGTGTTGGCGCTTGTATTTTTAATAAGGATAATAAAGTTTTTGTTGCCGAGCGCTTGGATATCCCCGGGGCTTGGCAGTTGGTGCAAGGTGGTATAGATGCGGGCGAAAACCCCGATATTGCCCTTTACCGTGAGTTATTAGAAGAAACCGGCATACAAAAAGAAAATTTGGAATTATTAGCCAAATCGAAGGAATGGATAACATACAAATTCCCACAAGATGCCGGATTTTTTAAAGGCAAATATATCGGGCAAAAACAGCTTTGGTATGCGCTACGTTTTTTAGGTGCGGATAAAGATATTAACCTCAACCATACCCATCATCCAGAGTTTAGCCGCTTTAAATGGGTGGATTTAGCTGAGATTGAACAATTTGCCGTTGACTTTAAAAAAGAGCTTTACCATAAAATAATTAATGAATTTAAAGATTTGAGTGTAGGTTAAATGACATTATTAAACTGGGTTACATTTATTTTGGGTTTTCCGGCTTTGCTTATTGGTGCGGATCTTTTGGTTAAAGGGGCATCGGCCATTGCCTCACGTTTGGGTGTATCCTCGGTGGTTATTGGGTTAACAATTGTTGCCTTTGGTACATCGGCACCCGAACTTTTAATCTCGGTACAATCCTCCTTAGAAGGCCGTGGCGATATGGCCATTGGTAATGTGGTTGGCTCAAACATTGCTAATATTTTGCTTATTATTGGCATTGCCCCACTTGTTAAAACATTCATTACAAAAAATACTATTAAACAAAAAGATTTAATATTCTTTATTGTCGCCATGGTGGTTTTGGTTGCCTCCCTTGCTTTTCCTGTTTATGGGCGGGTTTCTGCTATCATTGGTCTGCTTGTCTTTGCCTTTATTTTATATAATAGCTGGGAAAACCAAGCTGCTGATGCCGAAGCCGAAGAAATAGAAGATAATAAAAAACCAATAATTATTTATATTCTTTATACCATCATCGGTGCAATTGGCTTGGCTGTGGGGGCGGACTGGCTAGTGGATAACGGCCAAAAAATTGCGCTTATGATGCATATCTCACCTGCTGTGGTTGGCTTAATCTTTTTTGCTGTGGGTACATCTTTGCCTGAGATTGCCACCTCGGTTTATGCGGTCAAAAAAAATGAGTTTGGCTTATCTTTAGGTAATGTCATTGGCTCTAACACATTTAACGGCTTGCTTATTTTACCCGCGGCTGGGCTGATTAAACCCATATATGTCGATAAGCTTATTCAAATACGCGATTTACCCTTTTTGGTTATTGCCACCCTTTTATTGGCTTATATTATTTATAAAGGTAAGGCCATCACCCGCATTAGCGGATTTTGCTTTTTAGGCATCTATGCTGTATGGATTGCTTTTGTCGCTTTAACTGCAAGTAGCGGAGTATAATCTATGGTGCAATCGGCTTTAATTACAGGGGCAGCCAAACGCATTGGTAAAGAAATTGCCATTCACTTGGCAAAAAACCATTATAATTTGGCACTCCATTACGGAAAGTCCGCCCAAAAGGCTAAAGATTTAGCCCAAATGCTACAAAGCGAATATGGTATAAAAGCTATAACCATTCAGGCCGATTTAAGCGATGAAACACAGGTACAAAAGCTTATTCCCCAAATAAATGATCGTTTTGGCACCATCGATTTGTTAGTCAATAATGCCTCTTGCTTTTTGCGTGATAGTTGGGATGATAGCCCCGCTGCGGTTTGGAACGAAAATTTAGCCGTTAATTTACGTGCACCCTTTTTATTATCATCGGCCTTTGCCAAGCAAGCCCCAAAGGGTAGTTTAATTGTTAATATGCTTGATAGTAAGCTAGAAAACCTCACCCCGGCTTTTACCAGCTATACCGTAGCAAAATCGGGTTTATATGCGCTCACTAAAACCCTTGCCCAAGCTTTAGCCCCCAATATTCGGGTTAATGGGATTGGCCCGGGGCATGTGATACCATCGGTTCATGACACCAAAGAAACTTGGGAAAAAGCCATTGAGCAAACCGCCCTTAAACACGCAACGAGTATCGCCGAGATTGCCCAGACAATCTTATGGATGCACAACACCCCTAGCCTAACCGGACAAATGATTATGCTTGACGGCGGTGAGCATTTGGGTTGGAAATTCCCACACTAACTTCGTTAGAATGAATTTGCGTACGCTGTATTAAACAACCGTCATTCCTGATTTAATCAAGGAATCTGATGGCTCAAGCCTTGTATTCAGACTCCTGCTTACGCAGGAGTGACGGCTAAAATTTATTGCATAAACCTTACAGAATAAAGCATAGGGAAAGCGTCATGTTGTAAACATGCTTTCAGCATGACGAGGAAACCGTCCCCTAGTAACTTAAAATATTAAAGAATAGAGCATAGAAAAGCCGAATAGGCTTTCCCTGCCTTGTCGGAGACAAGCCAATTATAGAGTTGGCATGCAAAGCATGACAGGTCAACGCTTGTGTTGCGGGGTGTCTTGTCGGAGACAAGCCATTATAAATAGGCATGCTTTCAGCATGACGGGCAGAGCCCCATACATAAAGGGAAACCGTCCCCTAGTAACTTAAAAAAATACGCTACCAAAATATCATAAAAGATATTTCAATAGCGCACTTAAATTCAGCAACACGAAGTGTTTACCAGCGAATACGCACACCCAAATCGCCACGGATATTTTGATAATCGCTAAAGTCTGTTATATAACCAATATCGCCGTAAAGCTGGATTGTTTGATTGAGGTCGGCTGTAACACCGGCTCTGATCTCGCCAGCGGTATCAAAATTATGGGCTTCAAATATGCCATGGTCTAATGTACCATAATTAATTTCTGGTGCATTGGTGAACTCATGGAGCATGCCTAAATAGAGGTAAGGTTTTACTTCGCCCCGTTCAGTTTTTATGGTTTTTTCGGTACGTATACCCAAGCGCCCGGTAATGTAAGTATGGCTATCAATGCTTACATCGGTTTCGTCCGAGCGAAAATCATTCCATTTTACATGGGCGAGCTTCACTTGGGCTTGGGGTTCGATAATCCAATTTTTGGCTAAGTCGAAACTATGGCCAACCTCCAGCGAGCCGGCAAGGGCATAACCATCGACCGATACATTATCATGGGCATCGACATCGGCATTAAAATCGATATATTCGGCAACAAAATCCAAATAGCTTCCGGCGGTACTAAAGAATGTTGCATAAGCGCCAATCGACCATGTATCTACACCGATAGATGCCCCATTAAAGGCATTATATTCGGGGCCTATACCATTGGTTTCAAAATCACCTGTTTTATAGCCGCCAAATAAACCGCCGTACATGACCCAATCGGGGGAATAATTACCGAGCTCGAATTTTTTATCGATACCAAAGTTAAACCCACCGTAAGTTCCGTTTAAATCATAGCTATTATCCGAGCCTAAATCCAAATGCGATAATGTGCCACGCAACCACGCATTGGCTTTGGTATCATCGAAATTAACGGCATTATGCCAAGCTTGACCTAAATTGGTTTTTAAGTTCGATGCACCTGTACCAACCCAACCCTGATTATTGCGCAATTCACCTAAACGCTGATGCAAAGTATCGAGCTCATTCATTGCAATTTCGCGGCCAATTGTTGGCAATGCAACATAGGCCGGAATATCCGATGTTACCATGGTTGGTTTTTTGGGATCGGTCGGCATAACTGGTTTGGGGTCTCGGGGGTCTTGGGCATAGGTTAACACCCAATCATTACCCGATGTCTCAAGGGACCAAACAAACGGATTATTGGCAAATAAACCCAAATTACTATTACCCTCGTAACGTTGAGATTGTGTTAAAACAAAATTTTCGTCCGATTTATCGGCATCATTCGGTGCCTCAACCAGTAAAATTTTACCATTTGCCGCCGCCGCCGCTTGTGCCATACCGATATTTGTATCGGCATAGCTATCGTAATCTACATTTGTTACATCGTTAATGGCAATAGTGCCATCGGCGGTTACATTGCCGTTTACAGTTATATAATCGGCAAGTTTATCATTAAAATCCGTATCGAATATATAAGTACCTGTACCCGATAAATCACCAATCGCTGCCGCATAGGCGGTAGGGTTGCCATTACCTGTAATGGTTAAATGGTCACCAATATGGCCATCGGCAAAGTCAAAAACACCATTATTTTCCACACCGGCATCAATGGTGTAATCACCACTACCGCCACCGGTCATAATAATTTTAGAGCTTTCATCTATGGTATAGGTTATGGCTTGGGGGGCGGCATAAGCATTGCCAAAATCAAGAGCCGAGCCTAAAATAACACCCACATCTTCAAAATTAATATATTCGGGTAAATCGGCGGCATTGCCTGTAAAAGACATAATGTTAAACTGATCCGAAAATCCGTCTGCCCGCGATAGCCAATCATCGCCACCGTCAACAACGCCTTCAATCAGTCCCCCTTTGTAATTCACCACATCACTACCATCTTGGGCTAAAATATCCCCAATGATATGCCCTTGGGTGGTGAGCGTCATATTTCCGTCGGAATCACGAATGGCCGTACCCGAAAGCGAACCGTTAAGCGTGCCATTAGCCGAGATGTCAATTGTGCCATCGGGGCCACCGGTTTCGCTGAGTTGCCATGTGGATATACGGGGTGCCGAAATTTGGATGGCTGTGCCGTAAAACTGAAACTCGGCTGTTGAAAACGGCGGTATATATACGCTGTCTTGTCCACCCACAACAGTACCGTCTATTACGTTAATATCGTAAGTACTGCCGCTATTGCCGTCTAAATAAACTTGCAAGCCATCGGCACCTCCGTTGCCCTTACCAGTAACGGTTGCGCCGTTGGTAACATTAATAATGGCCGTTGATGCCTGCCCGCTATCAATCTCTTGCTCTATTCGTACACCGTCGCCATCCCAACCGGCGGCGGTAATATCGGCATTGGCATTCACTAAAACATCGTTACCTTGGCTATATAATATATCCACCCCCGAAGATTGTGCGCCGGTTGCTACATCAATTTCGCCATTAACATCAGCTTGGATAGCCCCGCTGCCTTCGCTTATAATCGAAATACCATGGGCATGCGCCGGAAATAACGTTGAGCCGAAAAACGGGTAAGGCTCACCCGCCGCCGTATGAATTGTACCATTATTCACAATATATATTTCGCCTGTATTCTCGCTATTATTAATTTGCGCCAATATGGCATCGGAGCCTTCACTATTACCGGTGATAGAGCCGTTATTTTCGATGTAAATATCACCTTTGGCCGCCATACTGGTTTTACCCAATATACCTTCGGCATCGGAATTATTTGTGGTAATTTCACCATTATTGATAACCGAGACCAATGTGCTTTCAACGGCCGATTGCGTGGCTTCGGCCTTAATACCATTGGCACCGCCACCTGTTGTGATAATAGTGCCATCATTGGTGATGGTTGTTGTGCCCGGGTTGCCCGTGCCTGCGGTTTCGGTATATATACCATAAGCTTCTGAGCCCGATGTATTTATGGTTGCTGCCGAAGTTAAGGTGATTGTACCATTTTGTGTACCTTGGGTTTGGGCACGTATACCCATGGCATCTACGCCAGTAGTGGTTAAATTAACATTTTCTGCCACGTTAATATTGGTTACCCCTACAGCACCGTTATAGCTACGGCTTGCTATAGCTGCACCAACCTCACCCGATGTCGAAATATTACCGCCAGTAACATTGAGCGTAATATTACCGCCATCAGCCGTTTGAGTTTCGCCATATAGGCCAATATTGCTTTTAGCTATACTATTTACTGTAACATCAGCTGCCGAGTTAATCATGACATTCCCTGTTTTTGTAATGGCTTGCAAACCCCGCTTATAATTGGAATCGGTACTTACATAAACAGATGAACCTTTGGCCGCATTAATGGTTAAATTTCCATAATTACTGCCGCCACCACTTGCAACACCTAAGGCCGAAGGCGTATTTGCCGTACCCACTTGTGTGCCATTTGATAAATTAATTGTAGCCCCATAAACCCGATAGATAATGCCATTGGAAAATACACCCGATTGGCAATTGGCTGTTCCGCCATTGCTAATGGTTCCGCATTCATTTGTGGCAAATGCCGATAATGTGGTAACCGAAACCATTGCCGAAGATAGCATTAAAAAACGACTCAATCTGTTCATTACTTAAACCCCATTATTTGTATAGATATTTTTTAACAATAAATAAAAATATTTATAAATAATAAAATAATTATAGCATTTAGAATATAAATAAAAAAATATATTAAACATCATATGTTTTATATAAAAATTCATAAAAACAATTATAAAACTAAGGTTTATTTCATTTTACATAATAATATTATTAAATATAATATTTTATAACATTATCAATTTACATTATTATTTATTTTTATTGATAACCCTGTTGCAATCATGCAATAAATTTATTCCTAATTGCCTACTTAACTCTATTGACACTTCTCGTATTAAGACCTAAAAATGACTAAATAAATAGAAATAAGGATATATTTTTATGACCCAAATAATTGCATTTGCAGGCTCTACCCATAAAAGCTCTATTAACAAACAATTGGCCGTTTATGCCACCCGTTTTTTAGACAAACAGACGGTTGAACTACTGGATTTAAATGATTATCCATTGCCGATTTATAGCGAAGATACCGAAAGTGAAGATGGATTTCCGCTTGAATTACTAGCCTTTAAAGCTAAGCTTGATGCTGCCGATGCTTTTGTGATTGCAACAGCAGAGCATAATGGTAGCTGGACAGCCGCTTTTAAAAATTTTTACGATTGGCTTTCACGCTTGGATCGTAATATTTTTGGCGATAAAAATATCCTACTCCTCAGCACTTCGCCCGGCACAGGCGGTGCAGGTAGCTCTTTAGGGATGGCGAAACGCAGCTTTCCTTTTGCTCAAGGTAAAATCGTGGCTGAGTTCTCCCTACCCTCCTTTTACGAGAATTTTGCAAATGGCAAAATCTCAAACCCTACCCTTAATGCCGAGTTCGAGTTACAAGTAAAACAATTTGAGGCCAGCTTATAATCGGCGTATTTTAGGTGTATTTTATTTGACAGCTTAAGTGTAAAAGCTTAAAAACATAGTGATTAAAATTAGAAATATCAGAGGTTTTTTATGCGTATATTTTCGGGGGCTCAGCCCACTGGTAATCTTCATTTAGGTAATTATTTAGGCGCATTACGCAATTGGGTAAATATGCAAAATGATTATGAATGTATCTATTCCATTGTGGATATGCATGCCATTACAGTTTGGCAAGAGCCCGCTGACCTTAAAAACTCTATCCGCGAGCTTGCCGCTGCTTATATTGCCGCCGGTTTAGACCCCAAAAAGAACATCATTTTTAATCAGTCCGCTAATCCCAACCATGCCGAGCTTGCTTGGGTGTTAAGCTGTGTGGCGCGCATTGGCTGGCTGAATAAGATGACTCAATTTAAGGATAAAGCTGGTAAAAACCGCGAGGCCGCATCGGTGGGTTTATACTCTTACCCCTGTTTGATGGCGGCGGACATTTTGGGTTACAAGGCCACCCATGTTCCTGTGGGTGAGGATCAGAAACAGCATTTAGAGCTATCGCGCAATATCGCCCAAAAATTCAACCATGATTATAAGGTGGAGTTCTTCCCCCAGCCCGAGCCTGTGATTATGGGCCCGGCCACACGGGTGATGAGCTTACGTGATGGTTCTAAGAAGATGTCGAAGTCGGACACGGCCGAAAATTCGCGGATTAACTTGGCCGATAGCAGTGATGATATTGCCAAAAAAATTCGCAAAGCCAAAAGCGATGCCGATGCTTTACCTTCTGAAATCAAAGGCTTAGAAGGCCGCCCCGAGGCCACTAATTTGGTGAATATCTATGCGGCGATATCCGGTAAATCCGCAAACGATGTACTTATTGAATATGCCGGCCAAGGTTTTGGCCAGTTTAAGCCGGCTTTGGCCGATTTACTGGTGGCACATTTTGAGCCAATACGTAACCGAATGAATGACTTACTCAATGACAAGGGCGAGATTGATAATATATTGCGCGATGGCGCATTGCGTGCCCGCACCATCACCCAACCCATTTTAGATGAGGCTTATGATATTGTAGGCTTTTTGCGCTAAGCCATTTTTGGCCATATAAAACCAAAATCATCCATTAATTATCCAAAAAACCAGCTTCATTTTCCCTAACCCGATAAGGCAAACAAGGAAAATTAGCTGGTTTTTTTATACCAATATCTTACGTTATTATGTATATATTCGGCTTAAAACGGATTTTATTGGGTATAAATAGTGCCCTCTAAATATAATTTACCATAACCGCTAATCAGTACACGGTCGCTATTTTTTTGCACTTCACCTTGTAAATAACCACCACGTTTAGAACATTGAAAGGCAACCATTTTCTCTTTATTAAGCACCTGCGCCCAATAGGGGAAAAGCTCGGCATGGGCAACGCCCGTTACAGGGTCTTCATCAATACCCACATTCGGTACAAATACACGGCTGGCAAAATCGCTATCCGCCCCCTTTTTGCTTTGGGCGGTGAGCACAATCCCGGCTGGGTCAAGCTGTGCAATCGCCGCAAAATCGGGGTGAAAGCCCTGCACATATTCCGGCTTTTCTAAACGCAAAATCAAATGGTTACCCTTAAGAGCGGTGAGAATACGGTGGCCAATGACTTTCTCGAGCTTATCGGTAATTGCCCTTGGTGTTAGGCTATATTGCGGAAAGTCCATCACCACTTTATCGCCATCAAAACTCAGATAAAGCAAGCCTTTTTTGCGGGTTTTTAGGGTGAGTTTATCTTTTGCCCAACCGAGCTTTTGTTTGAGCAAAACCCCTGTACCCAAGGTGGCGTGGCCACATAAATCAATCTCATGGGTGGGGGTAAAATAGGTAATATCAAAATCCACATTTTCATCAGATGATGGTACAAGGAATGCGGTTTCCGAAAGGTTATTTTCGGTTGCAATTTTTTGCATCACTGTATCATCTAACCAAGTATCTAACACAACAATACCAGCGGGGTTCCCTTTAAAAACCTCTTGCGTAAATGCATCAACCACATAATATGAATAAGCCATTTAGCCTCCATTATTTATTTATGTAATGAAAAACCCCGGGGTGGAAATCCAAGCCGGGGTTCCATTTATTTTATTGTTTTAAACCCTAGGCTTGTTGTTTAAGTGCTTTGCGAACTTGGAAAGCCAAAATGATGGATGAAATACCGACAACAATGCCGAAGATACCCATTGTCCATGTAAGCGCAATGAGTGATTGCATGGGTTTTTGAATGAATACAAAACCAAAAATTATCCAAAGCACACCTAGGAATATGGCCCACCAGCCACCATCTTTACGGGCTTGCCAGCCAGCAATAACCTCGAACACACCAAGGAAAATGGCTTCTACACCAATGAATACGGCAATAGTTAAACCAAAAATTAATGTGCCGCTTGCAGGTTTTACAAATAAAATAAGAATACTTGTTACTAAGCCCAAAATCGCCCGCAGCCAAAATAACCAATTAATATTAGATTGGATACGCCCTGAAATCAGCCCAAAAATCAAAAAAATTGAATCGACAAAAATAAAACAAGCAAAAAAGATTAATAAGGAAAGTGTGGTAATCCCCGGGTATGCTAAAGAAACAACACCAAAGAGAATAGCCACTATCCCCCTAAAGAGTAAAAAGCCCCAAGATGGTTCGAATAAACTTTGATTAGCCATAGTTACCTCCAAATATATCCTATTTCATTTAATGAAAATAGAGTTTAAGTCTAAGATATATATAGTAACTTGGCAATGATTTTTTAGATACTCTCATTTTTGCTAAATATAAATTCAAACAGACGAAGTCTGTTACTCCTTCAAAAAGCTAGAGTCTGGCTGAAAGATTTGAGCCCTAGATTCCCGATTTAATCAGGAATTTCGTGCAACCACTCCTTATACCCTTAACCAGATGCCCAATCAAGTTGAGCATGACGGCTAAAATTAATTGGCTATTCTATATTCTTTTTTAGCTTGGATATGCGCTGATAGGACTGATTAATGCGTTCTTCGCTGAGTTCGCCCCGATTAATCGCATCAAGCACCGCTTTGCGGGCGGCGCGGGCATTATCGGCATCGGGGTCTTTAGCGGCGGCTATTAAGGTGATATCTGCACCCGCTTTAATCGCTTGCACAATGCGCTCATCAAAATTGTAATATTTATCAATGGCACCCATCATTAAATCATCGGTAATCACCACCCCATTATAACCCAACTGATTACGCAATACACCGGTGATGACCTCGGGCGCAAGGGTGGAAGGCATAGGGCTCCATTTTTGATTGACCACATGGGCAGTCATCACAACATCAACCTTATTTTTTGCCATTAAGCTTTTATAAGGCTCTAACTCTTTGGCTTGCCAAGTGTCCGTTACATCAACAAAGCCCTCATGGGTATCGCCTTTTGCGCTGCCATGGCCGGGGAAATGTTTAATGCTGGTTATCACTTTGCATGGTTGATGGGCATCAATAAAAATCTCGGCCCATTTAACCACCTTATTCGGGTGTTGAGAGAATGAGCGCCCCCATTTACCAATAGCTGGTGAATCAGGTACTAAATTGAGGTCAACCACAGGGGCTAAATTGAAGTTAATACCGTAATCTTTCAGCTCGCATGCCATATTCTTCCATGTTTGATAAGCGGCTTGGGTATCATCAGCCTGCATCATATCAAAGGGGCGCGGATATTCGCCAAAGCCATTTTTATGGTTTAGCCTTGCCACAGCACCGCCCTCTTGATCCACCGAAAATAAAACGGGCTCGCCTGTTATTTGCTCACCCTGTTTAGCAGCTGCCAATAATGGCTTCATTAAGCTTTTAAGCTGTGCGGGGCTTTTAACATTAGAGCCACTAATAATCACACCGCCCAATTTGCCCGATTGTAAATCTTGGGTAAGCTCGCCAATTTGCATATCATTCGGGTCATCGGCATAAAAGGCAACCATAATCATTTGCCCGATTTTTTGCTCTAAATCAATAGCAAAGGCCGATACCGAAATAGTGAATGCCGCTGCGGTGATAATTGTTTTTACTATTTTCATGGGTCTTCCTATCCAAAATATTTATTTATCATTTATTCATAACCGAATTTTATTAAATGACTCTTAATAAAGAATTTCTGCTGATAAATTAATTGTAAATCATGGGCAAATTATGGTTAGGCGTGTCTATAGTCTATACATAATAAAATGATTATATAGACATCAGTAATAATTTGATGTTAAGGGGTTTGCAACCCGTAAAGCCGAAGGCTTTCTAAAAAAAGATAACTTGTCTCCGACAAGATATAATCCCCGCACACAGCTACGCTGTGGGCAACCTCAAAGCATTAGGTAATACTAAAATTTATTATCATTTTAAGTAGTATTACCTATATTATAAAAATTTTCAGACAATCTCGATTTTTATTTTAAAGTTTATATATTAAAATAATCGAATATTTATCTTTACACAAAACCACGCCAATGTTATGGTTTATATGAAGAAATATTTGTAATCAATAATGAAAAAAAAAATTGTAAGGATTGATTAATTAACACGGAGGCAAATATGCTTAACTCATTAGGGAAAAGAGTTATATTTTTGTTTTCTGCTGTCTCAATATTTTTATCGGCCGAGGCGGCTAATGTGGATAATATTATCCCTGCCCCCCATGACCATAGCGGTTATGAAGAATTAAAAGGGCCGTTTACTACAGCTTTTGAGGTAACCGAGGCTTGTTTATCTTGCCACGAAAATACAGCAGATGAAATTCATGCAACCAGCCATTGGCAATGGAAGAGCCTAGAGAATGAAAATTTGGGCAAATATTCACGTTCGCTCAATAATTTTTGTATTGCCACACCGGGCAGCGAGGCCTTTTGTACCTCTTGCCATATTGGTTATGGTTGGAAAGACCCCAATTTTGACTTTAGTAGCAATAACGCCATAGATTGTTTGGTTTGCCACGATACAACAGGCCTATATACCAAACAAGATGCCGGCATGCCCAAATTGTTAGATAAACCCGATGGCAGCCCAACCTTTTTAGATGATATTGCCTTAAATGTTGGCACGCCGGGGCGTGATAACTGTGGTGGCGCATGCCATTTTAAAGGCGGTGGCGGCGATGGCGTAAAACATGGCGATCTCGATAGCTCGCTCACCAATCCTCCGCGCGAATTAGATGTGCATATGGCGGCCGATGGTGCCAATTTTGCTTGCCAAGAATGCCATACCACCCGCGAGCATCAGGTAGCTGGGCGCTCTTATACCACCCCTGCTTTCGATGAATTTAAAAGCTTGGTGGATGACCATAATATGAGCAAACTGCCTTGTACGTCTTGCCATAGCGATACCCCCCATAAAGACAAGCTTGCCGCAAAACTAAACGACCATACCGATACCGTTGCTTGCCAAACATGCCATATACCCGCATTGGCACGGGGCGGATTACCCACCAAAGTTTCATGGGATTGGTCTACAGCTGGCAAGCTTAAAGATGGCAAACCCTATGAAGATAAAAATGAAGAAGGAAAAACCATTTATGCCAGTAAAAAAGGCGATTTTATTTGGGAACATAATGTAGCACCCGTTTATTTTTGGTATAATGGTGCCATGAGCTATATTACCATTGATGATAAAATTGATGATAGCCAACGTGTTACCATTAACCATCCCCTTGGCGATGTAAACGACCCAAGGGCGCGGATTATGCCGTTTAAACGCCATATAGGCAAACAGCCTTACGATACGGTGAATATGACCATGTTACAGCCCGATGTTGCCGGAAACGGCACGGAAGAAGCCGATGCCGCCGCCTTTTGGAAGCATTTTAACTGGGCAAATTCTTTAGCTGTTGGTACAAAAATACGTGGGCAAGAATTTAGCGGGGAATTTGATTTTATTGACACCGAGTTCTTTTACCCCAGTACCCATATGGTTGCCCCCAAAGAAGATGCACTTAAATGTGCCGAGTGCCATAACGCCAATGGCCGCCTAAAAGATGTTGCGGGCGTATATATGCCCGCGCAAAAACATTTTGAGTGGATAGAAATTCTTGGTTGGCTCATGGTAGGCTTTACAACTTTAGTATCGATTATTCATTTGGTACTACGCATCATCAACAGAAGGAGAGGCTAAAATGACAGAACGGACTTATGTGTTTACACGTTTTGAGCGCCTATGGCATTGGTCTCAGGCTGCGATTATATGTATGCTTTTACTTTCGGGCTTTGCTATCCATGGTAGTTTGGGCGGGTTCATTGATTTTTCTACCGCTCACCGCATGCATATGGTATTTTTATGGTTATGGTTAGGCTCTTATGTATTTTTGCTGTTTTGGTTACTTGTTACGGGTGAGATTAAACAATATAAACCCACAACCGAAAATGTAACCAATTTGTTTAGCTATTATTCATCGGGGATATTTAAAAAAGAGCCCCACCCCCACCAAGTACGCCGGGATAAAAAACTGAATGCTTTACAAATTATCTCTTACGATATGGTATTGTTTATTTTAGCCCCCATACAAATAATATCGGGCTTATGTTACCTTTATTATAATCAATTTGGCCTCAGCCACGCAAGTTTGGGTATCATTGCGGCTATCCATACTTTGGGTGCATTTTCCTTTTTGGCTTTTTTGGTTATCCATATTTATTTAGCCACTACAGGGCCTAAGCCTTCCAGCTATTTTAAAGCCATGTTTACCGGATATAACGAGCATTAAATATTGTTGAAGATAAACGAATAATAAAATAATGTCCTTTGCGAAAGGGAATATGACGATATATGATTTGTTCACTTTTTGTTCTTTACAAAATATATTTTTTATGGTATGGTTTTAACAGAATAAAAAAGTGTGATACGGATTTTTTGGGGATAAGAAAATAATAGAATAATATCCTCTTTTTAGAAGGTTTTGTCGGAGACAAATGAATAATAAAATCGTCCCCTCTTTAGAGGGGAGTCAGGCTTTAGCCTGACGGGGTGTGTTTAATCGTTTAATAAGGTATATTTTAAAATGACAAATAGAACAATGCCCAAACAGGCTATTATCCGCTATCATCCTGATTTAAATTAAAAAGCCAGATACTTACGGTCGCATAGCACAAAAGCGGAAGTTATTTTATGGCAGCATCTAAAAAATAAAAAATTACTTGGTTATCAGCTTAAAAGACAAAAACCTTTATTATCTTATATTGTCGATTTCTATTGTGCCGAACTCAGGCTCATAGTCTATACATAATAAAATGATTATATAAACATCAGTAATAATTTGATGCTAAGGGGTTTGCAACCCGTAAAGCCGAAGGCTTTCTAAAAAAAGATAACTTGTCTCCGACAAGATATAATCCCCGCACACAGCTACGCTGTGGGCAACCTCAAAGCATTAGGTAATACTAAAATTTATTATCATTTTAAGTAGTATTACCTATATTATTGAGCTTGACGGTTATTCTCATGATAATGAAAAATCACAATCTTATGATCATGACAGAACTAAAGAATTAGAAAATTATGGTTTACATATCGTGCGGTTTACCAATGAAGACATTTATCATAATATAGAGGCTGTACTTGCATCAATTGAGACATATAAAAAAACACACCCCATCTAGCTAAAGCTAGACTCCCCTCTAAAGAGGGGACTATTTTATTATTCATTTGTCTCCGACAAAACAGGAAAACATTGGTTTTTCTCTAAATTTCAGCTTCATTTATCTTTTCTGTTACGGGCGGCGGTTTCGCAATAATGTTTAAAAGTCGCCACCATGGGGATATCGGCGGGTGGCATGGGTAAATTATCCAACTCACTTGGTTCTATCCATTTAAAACGCTGCCCCTCATGGCCTTTCAGTTCACCCTGCCAATGATAAATTGCCCAAACCGGCATAAATAAATGAAACTTCTCGTAATCGTAAGAAACAAAAGTGATGGCATCAATATCATCTATCGCAATATCCACCCCCAATTCTTCTTTAAATTCCCGAATAAGGGCATGCTCAGGGATTTCACCTTCTTCTATCTTACCACCGGGGAACTCCCAAAAGCCCGCCATGGACTTTCCTTTTGGGCGCTCTGCCACTAAAATTTTGCCCACCTCATTCACCATAATCCCAGCAGCCACATAAACAACGGGTTTGCTCATATTTTATTAGCTCCGATAATCGGCATTAATGCTGATATATTCGTGGGTTAAATCGCAAGTATAAACCGTTGCTTTACCTTGGCCGATGGCTAAATGCACATCAATTACAATATTTTGCCCTTTTAAATGAGCCGCAACAGGGGCTTCATCGTAACCTGCAACCGCTAAGCCTTTTTGTGCCACTTCTATGCCGCCAAATTTTATGCTTAATAAATCTCTATCGGCAGGCTCGCCCGCTTTACCAACGGCCATCACCACACGCCCCCAATTGGCATCTTCGCCCGCAATTGCTGTTTTCACCAAAGGGGAATTGGCAATGGCAAGGGCTATCACTTTAGCCGAGCGCGCGCTTACGGCACCGGTTACATTTACCTCTATAAACTTAGTTGCGCCCTCGCCGTCTTTAACCACAAGCTGCGCCAGTTTTATAAGCACATCCTCCACCGCTTTTTTAAAGACAGAATAGTCTGTATTTTCATCATCGGCTATAATAGGGTTATTTGCTTGTTGGGTAGCAAAGGCCATTAGGGTATCCGATGTCGAAGTATCGCTATCCACCGTAATGGAATTAAAGCTAGTATCCACGGTTTCGGTTAAAATTTGCTGTAACATTTTGGCTTCTATTTTGGCATCGGTAAACAACCAAGCGAGCATGGTTGCCATATCGGGTGCTATCATGCCCGAGCCTTTGGCAAAAGCATTAATTGTTACTGTTTCCCCACTAAGCTCAATTTGAGTTGTTACACCCTTAGAGAATGTATCGGTGGTTTCGGTAGCATACACCGCCTTTTGCCAATCGCCATTTGCCGATAAATTATCAACCATGCCATTATAATGTTTGGTAATGGCCTCTACATCTAAAAACTGACCAATCACACCGGTGGAAGCCACAAAAATTTGCTCCTTAAAGCAATCGACAATATCGGCCAAATAGCCGCATTGGGCTTCAACAGCCTCAATACCCTTATTGCCAGTAAAGGCATTGGCATTGCCAGAATTGACAATTAGCGCCACAGGCGATTGATTGTTGCGGTGCTGCCAGCGCAATTGACGCTTGCACCAATCCACAGGGGCAGAGCGTGTTTGCGATTTGGTATAAACACCGGCTGCAACCGTGCCTTGGCCAAGCTTTACCAAAAGTAAATCATCTTTTTTATAACGTGTACCACTATGGGCAACGGAAAACTCAATGCCTTTAATGGCCGGCATTTTGGGGAAGTCTTCTTTAAGGGGAGAAATTTTATTCATGATAATATACCCTATTATTTATGTTGATAATGATTGTAAAAAGCTAAAGCCCTGTTGGCAAGCCGAAAGATAAGATGAGCCAAATAAATTATAATGGTTAAGATAATGGTAGAGATTATAAATCATCTTTTTTTGCGGATATTGGGGACTTAAGGGTAAATTTTGATTATAAGCCCGATAGAAATCCTCAGAAAATCCACCAAACATTTCCGTCATTGCTATATCGGCTTCTCGGTCGCCAAAATAAGCTGCAGGGTCAATCAGCCAAATATCTTGGGCATCAAATAAAACATTGCCCGCCCATAAATCCCCATGGATTAAGCTGGCATAGGCGGTAGAGCCATTTAAAAAATGAATAAGGGATTGCTGATATTCGCTTAAAATCTGGGCAAAATGCTCTTTCACTTGGTTATTTTTTATCAGCGATATTTGAAAACCAAGGCGATATTCCACAAAAAACTGCCCCCAATCTGAGCTTAAGATGTTGGGTTGCGGGTTAAGGCCAATATAATTGCCATGTTTAAAACCATAAGATGATTGTTTTTGATGATGGATGAATGCGAGCCCTTTGCCCAAATTTGCCATTTGCTGCTGGCTTGCGGGTTGGGTACGAATATGGGTGATTTCTAACTGGTTTTCATCCACTTGGTAAATATGGGGGGTTTTTATATAAGGGTTATCGGCTGCCAATTTACGCAAATATTCAAGCCCTTCAGCTTCCTTTAATAAAGCATCGGGGTATGGGCTATGATTATATTTAGTAAATTTTAACATCAGCTTCACCTTAAACAATAAAAGCCCCAACTATTATAGCTGAGGCTTCATTTATTGCAAATAATCCAAATAAAGATTATTGGGTTTTGGTAATTGCGGCATCACCGGCTTCTATCGCATTGCTTAAGCTTTCAGCAACGGCTTCTTTTGCTTGATCCGCTGCTTCTTCGGCAACCTCTTCAACAGCTTCTACGGCCTCTACAGCCTCTGTTGCTTCTTCAACAGCTTCGGCGACTTCTTCGGCAACAACGGCTTCTTCTACCATTTGCTCGGCAATGGCTTCATCACTTGCTGCAGCTTCTTCCATAGCTGCATCAGGGGCAACTTCACCTTCTACAGGTTCAACTTCATTGGGGGCTTCGGGCATAACCATTACCTCGCCATTAACATCATAGCGGGTAATATCGGCATTGCGTTGGAGCTCCTCAAAATATTGCTCTTCTAAATCCCGCTGCAACTCACCTTCTAATAAAGCTTTTACATCTTCAAATTGTGGAACTTCTGTTTTACGTATATCTTCTACAAAAATCACATGATAACCAAAGCTTGTTTGCACCGGTGTTTTACCATAAGTGCCTTTTTCAATTGCCCAAGCGGCATTGGCAAATTCGGGGACAAATTCATTTTTCGAAGCCCAACCAAGCTCACCACCATTAGCACCCGATGGCCCAATAGAAGCTTCTATCGCAAGGGTATTAAAATCCTCACCGGCATCTAAACGTTTAATAATTTCCTCGGCTTTTTCAGGGGTTTCCACTAAAATATGGCGTGTTTTACGTTCTTCTTCGGGGGTGAAATCTTTGATTTTATCTTCATAATAAATTTTCAGATTTTCCTCGGTCATATTTTCTTGAATATAGGCTTTTAAAGCTAAATCTTGCAGAATATTAACCGATGTGAACGCAACATTTTTTTTATATTCATCACTTTCGTCTAGTTTTTTGTTAAGCCCATCTTGTTTAGCCAATTGTAAACGAATGGCTAAATCTTGCAATGTCGGGAATAAGCTATCAAAGTCATATTGGCTCCAAGGCTCTTGTAAATTTTGATGAATAATCTCAAGATCCGATTTATTTAACCCCACACCATTCACAACGGCCACAACAGGGTCATCGGTTGTTTCGGCGGCATTTGCCCCAACCATGGCTGTTGTCGCGATTAAGGTTGAAAAGAAAATATTACGAACAGCTTTTGCAGCATTTATCATTCATTTATCCTTTATATAAATATTGATTTCATTTTATAATTATTGAATAATTTTGGCATATTGATGACTATAACTTTATTTATAAAAAATAACAGTATTTTTTTTAAATTTCACGCTAATCATTGACAATAGCCTGATTGCGGTCTAAATCTGTATACATAATTTATAAAGAATTTGATTATTAATAATTTAAGTGAAAAAACATGTTTGGAAAATTTGCAAAATCAGTCTTTGGCACAGCCAATGAGCGTTATATCAAAAAGCTTCAAAAACATATTCATGCTATTGAAAAATTAGAGCCAGAATATGCCGCATTATCCGATAATGAAATTAAGGCAAAAACCGAAGAATTTAAAGAACGCTTGCGTAATGGTGCAAGCTTAGATGATATTTTGGTTGAAGCTTTTGCCAATGTGCGCGAAGCAGCAAAACGAACCTTAAATTTACGTGCTTACCCTGTACAGCTGATTGGCGGCATTGTTTTACACCGTGGCCAAATTGCCGAGATGCGCACGGGCGAAGGTAAAACTTTGGTTTCTACCTTTGCGGTTTATTTAAATGCCCTTGAAGGCAAAGGTGTGCATGTTGTTACGGTGAATGATTATTTAGCAAGCCGCGATGCCGAATGGATGGGGGCTGTTTATAAGTTCCTTGGTTTAACTGTGGGTTGTATTGTGCATGGGCTAAATGATGATGAGCGCCGTGCTGCTTATAATTGCGATATCACTTATGCCACCAATAATGAGTTGGGTTTTGATTATTTGCGCGATAATATGAAATATTCCCGTGCCGATATGGTGCAACGCCCTTTTAATTATGCGATTGTGGATGAGGTCGACTCGATTTTGGTTGACGAAGCCCGTACACCATTGATTATATCTGGCCCTTCGGAAGACCATTCTGATTTATATAAAACCATGAATGAGATTATTAAAACCTTAAAGCCCGAGGATTACGAGATTGACCAAAAATCGCGCTCAATCCAGTTTACCGAAGAAGGTAACGAGGTTTTGGAAACCAAGCTGCGCCAAGCGGGTATTATGACCGAAGGCTCTCTTTACGATACATCGAACATTACCCTTATTCACCATTCTACCCAAGCGGCTATGGCCAATTTTGTATTTGTACGCGATGTTGATTATATGGTCAAACCCGGAAACTCTGGCAGTTTAGAAGTCATGATTATTGACCCCTTTACCGGCCGCACTATGGAAGGCCGGCGTTGGTCCAACGGTTTACACCAAGCGGTAGAAGCCAAAGAGGGTGTGGATATTCAGTCTGAAAATCAAACATTAGCCTCAATCACTTATCAGAATTATTTTCGCCTTTATCCCAAACTGGCTGGTATGACGGGTACGGCGATGACGGAAGCTGGTGAATTTATGGAGATTTACAAGCTCGAGGTCATTGATATACCAACCAATGTACCCATTACCCGTAAGGACCATGATGACTTAATTTATCTGACCGAAAAAGATAAATTAGATGCCGTTATTGCTCAAATTAAAGAATGTATCGGTAATAATCAGCCGGTTTTAGTGGGTACGGCATCGGTAGAGAAATCCGAAGAATTATCCAATATTTTAAAGAAACTCAATATTAAACATAATGTGCTTAATGCCCGCCAGCATGAAAGAGAAGCCGAGGTTATTGCCTTAGCTGGCGAGCCGGGTAATGTGACTATTGCCACCAATATGGCCGGGCGCGGAACCGATATTCAGTTGGGTGGTAATTTAGATAAACTTATTAAAGATAACCCCAATGACGAACCCCAAAATATTAAAATCCTTGTGCAAAATAATCGCGAGAAAGTATTGGCCGGTGGTGGCTTAGCTGTTATTGGTACCGAGCGCCATGAAAGCCGGCGTATTGATAATCAGCTCCGCGGGCGTTCTGGCCGCCAAGGCGATGTAGGTTTATCGCGCTTTTACCTCTCGCTTGAAGATGATTTAATGCGGCGTTTTGGCTCTGACCGTTTAGATGGCATGCTGCGTAAATTTGGCCTTAAAGAAGGCGAAAGCATTGAACATCCTTGGGTGACTAAAGCTTTAGAGCGTGCGCAAAAAAATGTGGAAAACTATAACTTTGATGCCCGTAAACAATCGTTAAAATATGATGATGTTTTAAATGATCAGCGCCGCGAAATTTATGGTCAACGTATTGATATTATGGATGCCGATGACCTACAAGAGACAATTTTAGATGTTTTTGAAGAAACGGCTGAACGTGTAATTACCCGCTCTATCCCGGCTAAAGCCTATGCTGACCAATGGGATATTGAAACTTTAACCCAAGATATGAGCCGCATTTTCGGTATTGATGATGTGCGTGTAGATGCTTGGATAAAAGAAGAAGCTGTTGATGAAAATATGCTGATTGAGCGCGTTTTAGAACAGATGAATAAGCGCTATCTTGAGCAAAAAGAATTATATGGCGAAGCCTTTAACGATATTGAAAAAAATCTGATGTTACAGATTATTGATCGCCAATGGCAAGAGCATCTTTTAACTTTAGACCATTTGCGCCAAGGCATTGGCTTGCGTGCTTATGGCCAACGCAACCCGCTTGATGAATATAAGCGCGAGGCTTTTGAGTTGTTCCAAATCTTGCTCGAGAAAATCCGCGAGCAAACATGCTCGGTATTATCCCATTTGGTGATTCAAGCCCGTAATACTGCCGAAGATGATGCGCAATCTATGCCACCACAGCAAGCCCCAGAGGGTAATATTGCTGATACAAATGAGCCGGAATTAGAATATCCCGAAGGTTTCGACCCCAATGACCCCGAAACATGGGCGAGCTTTGTATCACGAAACTCACCCTGCCCTTGTGGCTCCGGCAAAAAATTTAAACAATGCCACGGTAAACTCAATTAAAAAATCTAAATATTTACAGCCCGCTTAATTAAGCGGGCTTTTACATGACCTTACTGACAAGATTTGTTTGATGAATTAAAGTTGCTATACCCAGCTTGACAAATTATCTGGTTGGTTAGGGTGAAATACCCAACTCAAGTCAACAATATAGACTTTATAGAAAAAAATGCGCTGCTTAATCGAATAAAAAATCGTTAATGTAGTATAAATTAATAATACAAACAAAAACTGCCAAAAAAATAAATATGAATATTTATACATTTTCGTGATTAAAAATAAGAATTTTTTTGATAATGACCAAATGAATAAATTTTAAGTTTGTAATAATTGAGTTACAATTGCTTGTTAATATTGGGGCAATTAAATTTATTTAGGAAGAGAATATGTCGGATAAAAAGAAATTAACAATCAAAAAGCTTTTTAAATATTGGCCTTTATGTATTGTTATTTTTTGTTTTTGGCTTTTATTGGGTGTAAAAGTGCCTTTACCAACCAACCAACCATCACCTAATGGGGCAATAGGTAATGGGGGCAAAACCAAAGAGATTTCCTTATTGCGTTATCTGGTTGCTCCGCCAAAATCTCAGGCTTCACAAAAAAAACCAACAGAACAATCATCTGGCCTAAAAGCCCTTTCGGTCTTAAAAATATCTCATAATGAATTTACACCCGTTTTAGAAACTTGGGGTGAGGTTCAATCGCCCAGCGGTGCAGCGTTGGAGCTTGTGAGCGAAGTTTCTGCTAAGGTCATTGAGCTGGCCGATATCCACCCCGGCTCTACTGTTACCAAAGGCCAAGTTTTGGTTCATTTAGACAATACCGATACCACTTATGCTTTAGAGCAAGCCCAAGCAAAGTTAGATGAATTAGAAGCCAGTTTAGATTCTGCTCAAACACTCCTTCCCCTAGAGCAACAAGTGTTAGAAGTTGCCGAAAAATCTTATGCACGTTATCAAGATTTAGCCAAGCAAAATGTTACATCGACTGCCAATGTAGAAGAACAGCTACGCACTTTTTTACAAGCCCAACAATCGGTACAAACCCAAAAAAATAGTATTGCAAGCTTAGAGGCGCAAATCGCTAGCCAACAATCAGTTGTCAGAGAAGCACAAAATAATTTAGATAAAACCCAAATAAAGGCACCGGTTAACGGGCGTATTTTAGAAATTAATATTCAAGTTGGGCAGTATTTAAATGCCAATACAGCGGTTTTGCGTATGGTTAATATTAACGAGCAAGAGGTTCAATCGCTCATATCATTTTCTAAATTAGTTGCTTTTTTACCCGATACAACTGTTATTGATAATTTGATTGGTCTTAAAGGTTATTTTACATTAGAGGAAAATGGTTATGAGCGTAATTGGCCAATAACCATTAGTGCCATACCCGCCGAGCTTTCGGCAGAGAGCCGCGATATTAAGGTGCGCTTTTCCTTTGACGACCCAGCATCGGCACCATTATTAGGAACCTATGGTCAAGTCACCCTGCTTTCACCCGAAAATCGCGATATTATCATCGTTCCGCGAGATTCAATCCGCCAAGGTAAAGCTTATATTTTAGATGATACAAATGCCATTCATGCCACGCCTGTTAAAACATCAATCATCGGCGATAAATGGCTTTGGGTACAGCAAGGTTTAAATATTAATGAACAGCTGGTTATTCAGCCCCCCATTCCATTTGTTGAAAATATTATTTATGAGCCTAAAGATGATGCACGAGTGACCGATTTACTTAATGAATTTATTGTATCCACACAGCAAGATTTGCAAGATAAGGGTGCAAAATAATGATTAAATGGTTTATTCGCCACCCAATTGCCCCCAATTTACTTATGTTTTCTATTTTTGTATTGGCGCTTGCCATGGTGCCTAAGTTACAAAAAGCGACTTTTCCTTCTATCCCTGATCGCACAGTGAGTGTTTCGGTGAGTTGGCAGGGCAGCACTGCCGCAGAGATTGAAGATGCAATTTGTAAACCATTAGAACAAGAATTAGATGGTATAGATAATATTGAAAGTTATACATGTACAGCATCGGATAATAGTGCATCGGTACGCGCAACAATGGATTGGGGCAGCGATTATAGCGATTTTTATGAAGATATAAAATCAGCGGTGGATCAAACCAATTTACCGGCCGAAGCCGAAACCCCTAAAGTATCCAAAGCTTCTCGCGGTTTTCAGACAACCGTTGCCATTTTAGCCGTAACAGGTATTGATAATTTACAAGATTTAAAAGATTATACCGAAGATATTAAAGACCAAATTGTTAATCTAAACGAAGTGAGCTTAGCAACAGTGAGCGGATTTGATGATATTGAGTTTCTTATCCAGCTTATCCCCGAAAGATTAGAGGCACTGAATTTAACCGTTAATGATGTGGCATCGGCACTGCAAGCACAATCGGTAGAACAAACTTTGGGCGAGTTAAAATCGGTCAATAACAGCTATACCTTAAAGATTGAGCAAAGAGCAACGGATATATCTTCTTTTGAAGATTTGATTATTATGGTACTGAGCGATGGTGCCATTATTCACCTAAAAGATATTGCCAACATCACCAAAGCTTTTGCCGAGCCAAAACCCAAAGCTTTAGTGGATATGAAAGCAGCCGGATTAATTACGGTGGAGCGCTCAGAGAGCCAAGATATTTTAACCGTTGCCGATGCTGTTTATGCCTTTGTGGATAAAGTGCAGGCAACAGCACCCCAAGGTGTTAAGGTTGAGGTTGTGGGCGATATTTCGCAAATGACGCGTGATCGCCTAAATTTGGTTGTGCATAACGGCATCAATGGTTTACTCCTTGCTTTCTTTACGCTCTGGCTATTTTTTAATATTCGTTATAGTTTTTGGATTACCATTGGTCTACCTATATCTTTTGCCGGCGGTTTGGTGCTAATGTTATGGTTTGGCCAAACCATTAATGTCATGTCGCTTGTGGGGCTACTTGTGGCTATTGGGATATTAATGGACGATGCCATTGTGGTAGCCGAAAATATCCAAGCACAATATCTTAAAGGCAAAAGCAAAATGCAAGCCGCTATTGATGGCACGTTAGAAGTCATGCCGGGGGTTATATCATCTTTTCTAACCACAATCATGATTGCCTTAGCGGTATCTTTTTTGCAGGGTGAAATGGGTGTGATTTTACGGGTAATCCCTATTGTGATGATTATGGTATTATCGGTTAGCCTGATTGAAGCCTTTTTGATTTTGCCCGCGCATTTGGGGCATAGTTTAAGGGATCGCACCGAAAAACAACCCCATTTTCTTTCTGACTATATTACCAATTTTTGCGGTATTTTCATTACATTCAGTACCGTTTTTATCCTTACCAAAGGCATTGAAGAAACCGCAAAACGGTATATTTTATTACCCATAATCATCTCTGCAATTATTGCCGCATTATTGCTTACATTATATACACGTAATCGTTATAATAAACAAAATCATCATGGCAAAGCGCAACAGCCTTTTATTCGGCGTAATTTTTATCGGCTATTTAATTATGTGCGCGATAATATTGTTTATAAAATTGCACAATTTTCGATTAAACATCGGTTATTTACCATTGTTATCGCCATCTCCTTCTTTTTATCGGGGCATTTTTTACTGCAATGGGGTGGCGTGCGTATGACATCTTTCCCATCGGTTGAGGCCAATACGGTAGAGGCACGCATTCTTTACCCATCGGGCTATGCGCAAGAGGCCATAGAGCCGGGTATTCAGCAAATTTTAACGGCTTTTAATGCGATGGAACAAAATTATCAGGAGCAATTCCCCGATGCCCCACCTTTATTAGAATCCATGAGCATTCAATATGGTGTCAATAGAGATAGCAGCGATAGCGGCGAGCATCAGGCAACCATTGGTATTGATATTAATGGCGATAGAGAACAAACTGCCGATGAAATTGCCCTATTATGGCGCGAAGAGATTGGTACAATCCCTGATATATTATCGCTAAATGTTTTACAAGATGCCCCCGGCCCCGGTGGCGATGATTTAGCCATACGGATATTCTCTAAAGATGATGATGCCTTACTTGAGGCCTCTTTAGCCTTAGAAGGTTATTTGGCCACTATTAATGGCATTAAAGGGGTGGTGCATGATTTACGTGCCGGTGCGCCCGAATGGGTAATGCATTTAAAACCTCTTGCTCTCGATTTAGGGTTAAGTGCCAGCAATATATCATCGCAAATCCGTGGGGCGATTTTTGGTTATGAGGTCGATGAAATTCAGGTAGGTAATGATACCGTAGAGGCCAATATTCGGTACGGAAATCTGGATACACGCTCGGTAAATTTATTAGATAATTTTCTAATTAAAACCACAAATGGACAAAAAATCCCCTTAACAATGTTGGTAGATTTTGAGCAAACCTATAGCCCCACACGTATCTCACGCCGTAATGGCGCAAGGGTAAATACAGTACGGGCATCTTTAGATAAAAATATCATTTTAGATACCGAGGCCGAAAAAATGGTGCGCGAAGAATTTATGGTACCCATGGCCGAAACTTACCCCGATGTGCGCTTTAGCTTTGGCGGCCGCCAAGAGGATAGGGTAAGAACCATGTCTTCGATGCAATCGGGCTTTTTATTAGGCTTATTTGGCATATATGCTATTTTAGCCTTGCAGTTTCGCAGTTGGATACAACCTTTTGTGGTTATGCTCATTATCCCCACCGGTTATGCAGGCACTATTTGGGGGCATTATTTGCTTGGCTTTAATTTCTCGACTATGTCCATGATTGGCTTTGTTTTGCTATCGGGGGTTGCGGTAAACGATTCCATTTTATTGGTTACCTTTATTAAAAACCGCCTTAATGAAAATATTCCTCTTAGAGAAGCCGCTGCAACAGCTGCTAAAGAGCGTTATAGAGCCGTATTTTTAACTTCCATTACCACTATTGCCGGTGTTATCCCCCTATTGGCCGAAAGCGATATTCAGGCACAAGTCATTCAACCCCTTGCAATTTCTATTGCTTTTGGTTTAATAACAACAACAGCTATGGTATTGTTTTTAGCACCAACATTATATGTTATGGTAGAAGAAGCCAAACAAAAGATACAATCGTGGTTTAAGCCCCAAAACGGAGAGATAACCGAGCATGATACCGAAAAATTGGAACAAAGAAGCCCATAATTTATGGGAAAAAAACGAAAAGCAAGCCGCTATAAATATTTTACTCGCCCAAATTAATCAATTTGGTACACAAAAACCCCGCGATTTAACGTTACAATTTTCTTATTATCTTTTTTTACTGGGCGATTATGGTACCGCAGCCGATGTTTTGCGCCTTGCCCATAGCCAACAACCCGATGATAATGAGATTTTACAAAATCTGGTGGCCACTTTATCTCGTGCCGGTTTTTATAACGATGCACTTATTTATGCCCAACAATTATTAAAACAAGACCCCAATAATTTTTTAAATTATGATGGGTTATCTAAAATTTATGCCCATCTTGAGCGTTATGACGAGGCTAGTGCCGCCGGTACACAATCTTTGATAATAAAAGACCGTATTTTTGGCAATACCCCGACGGATTGGCAATTACCCAATCTGAATATAAAAACCGAACTTAAAAATAAAAAAAAGGTGATTAGTTTTAGCCTTTTTGGTAATAACCCTAGTTATCTTAAGGGGGCTTTACTTAATTTGTTACTTGCCCCGCGCATTTATCCGGATTGGGAAATTTGGTTTTGGCTCGATGATACCGTACCGCAAGAATTTCAAGATTTAATGACTGAGTTGGGTGCTATTATCAAAAAGCAACCTATTAATCAACCAATATTACAAAAACTCAGTTGGCGTTTTTTGGCCTCGGACGATAAGGAAATTGGTTATTTTCTCGTACGTGATGTTGATTCCGTTGTAAATATTCGCGAAGCCTTCGCCGTAAATGAATGGATAAAATCTGGCAAATATTTCCATATCATGCGCGACTGGTGGACCCATACCGATTTAATATTAGCCGGTATGTGGGGTGGCGTTGCCGGCCTATTACCCAATATGCAACAAGCCCTTAGCAACTATCGCCCCGAGGCCGTCGAAACTCCCAATATCGACCAATGGTTTTTACGCGATTATATTTGGAAATATGCCAAAACAAGCATATATATCCATGACCGTTGTTTTCAGTTTATGACACCCCATTCTTGGCCAAGTGCCTTAGCACCCAACGGAACAAACCATGTGGGAATGGACGAAACCGTACAACTATCCCCTTATCTTTCATCTTTACTTCAAGATTGGGAAAAAAAATATCCTTGCTTACAATAGTTATTCTAAGCCAAAATCCACTTTAAAATTATCGGGGGCTTTATTGAGATATTGGGCTTTTGCTGCGCCCGATACCGCTTTGCCCGCATTGTCATAAGTCCACCATCTTTTAGGCCCCATATCGATATGCACCGTATTATTGCCCCAACCATATGCAGTAAAACCGGCTTTATTAGCGGCACTATAAAACTGTGCACGGCGGTGCATCGGCACCCGAACATCAAAGGCTAAACCTTGCACATGTTGGCTATTGGTAGCCCCACCAACATTTTTATTTTTTTGTGGGTCACGATACCCCGAAACCACCTTCCATCGCCGATTAGTCGCCATGCGAATTTGGTTCATACCTTTATAAGCTTGCTCTTGCAAGCCATCGCCACCAAGCTCTTTATAAGAATAAGGGAATAACGCAATAATATTACCCCAAAAAATTAAAATGACCGCAAAGAGCAAAAAAACAAAACTAGATAATCCGACCAAATACTGATTTTTGCGTAAATAAAAATACCCAATAGCAACTAAAGAAGCCACACAACATATGATAACAAAGATAAGAAAAAAATTGACCATTATTACCGCCGTTTCGAGGTAAATCGGGTGGCTTTACCATGATATTTTTTAGTCATTTTCATCCGTTTGCGCACCAAAGTAGGTAATGTATAAATTTGGTTTAAAAATAGCTCGGTAAACTGGCGCAACATTTCGGCTTGGTCTAAATCAAACGGCTTTTCATCATGGGTGGCCTCGTTACCGTCAACGCGAATGATATTCGCCCATTCGCCTAACTCGTCCGAGATATGGTTATGTTTAACGGCATCGTTAATTTTATCGTAAATGGATTTATCCTGAAGCTCCTTAGGTACAACATCATTAAGAGCAATCTCTAATGTTTTTCTAAACATTGCCCCTGCAGCATCGGGGTTTGATGGCAAGGATTTCACCCCTTGGATAAAAAAGTTTTCCACATTATCGGGTAAATATCGCGGTACTTCGATAACCGAACCATCGGGGAAAATCTGATTAATCGAAAATTGTCCATTTTTGCTTTTTATTTTCTCTATAATCACCGCATTATTACAATAACCACATGCATATATATCATGATCTTTGGTCTCTGTAACTTTATGACTATAAACAAATGTAAATGCCACCTGCTTGGTTTGGCAATGGGGGCAATCGAGCTTAATTAATTGTTGTGTCATGATAATACGATAACAAAAAAACTACGCCACTTCAATAAGGGCGTAGTTTTTAGTTTCAATATTTTAAGCAGTAGCTGCTTGCGTTGTTGGTGCAGGCGGCGGATCTTTACGAACCCGCTGACGTTGCAGAACCACAACAGCACCAATTAAGGCAAAGCCAAGCAACCAGAAGAAATACCCGTTCATTCGTTTATTTTCTACCTGCAATATCTCAAGATTAGCATCAAAATCCACTTGTTTTTCCGATGCTAAAGAGCCAAATTTCACGCCATCAACCAATAATTGACCATCTTTCACAATGGTATATTCAATACCAACAGCATTCAAACGGTCTTCAGCTGTGCCTTCATTGGCCGTAAATGGTAAATAACGAACACGCGGTGTTTGGCCATTTTTCATGGTAGCCGGCTGCACTTTTATGCGGGCTTTATCGCCTAGTTTCATGTCACCAAGCTCTTGCATAATCGCCTCGGCACCAGTGTAGTCGGTATAGGGTGGCTCTATCATATCTAAAAAGAAGTTGGGTCTAAACAGAATAAACGCTGCTAATAAAAGCATACCCGCTTCCCAAATTTTATTTTTCATCAAAAACCAACCTTGAAGACCCGCTGTAAAGATTAATATGCCAATGGTCGAGATAATCGCAACGGTTATCCCTTCTACCCAGCCGACATCCCATAAAAGAAGGCGCGTATTAAAGATAAATAAGAATGGTAAAATTGCTGTACGTAAGCTATAGAAAAACGCAACCGCACCTGTTTTTAGTGGGTCACCACGCGATATAGCCGCCGCCGCAAATGATGCCAGCCCCACAGGTGGTGTAACATCAGCCATAATACCAAAGTAAAAACAGAACATATGTGCTGCCACAAGCGGAACAATTAAGCCATTGGCTTCGCCCAATTCCACCACCACAGGTACCATTAATGTCGAAACCACAATATAGTTGGCCGTTGTTGGCAACCCCATACCTAAAATAAGGCTGAGTACGGCGGTCATTAATAGAATAAGGATAATACTATTACCGGCAATCGCCTCTACCAAATCGGCAAATTTACTACCAATACCGGTTTGGCTAACCACACCCACAATAATACCTGCAGCTGCTGTTGCCAAAGCAATACCAATCATGGAGCGTGAACCGGCAATTAAGCCTTGATATAAATCGTTAAAGCCCCATTTAAAATGTGTAGCAAACTCGCCTGTTTTTCTAAAAAAGGCAATGAGCGGGCGTTGGGTAACAATAATAAATATAAGCAATAAGCTACCCCAAAAGGCCGATAATTCGGGCGAAAGACGGGCAACCATTAAACACCAAATTAACAAAATAACCGGCAATAAATAATACATACCCGATAAAAAGATAGGACCGGGGCGAGGTAAGGGAATATCAATCTCGGGGCTGCCATCGGGGTCTAAACCCGGAAAACGGCTACAATAACCGACAAGCGCTATATAAATACTCACTAAAATCGCACCAAATGCCCAAGTACTTAAATCGCCCAATATTTTACTTAAAAAACTAACAATAATAAAGGCCAACCATGAAAACGCACAAATAGCCGCAACTGCACCTAATATGCGCATAAGCCTTGTGGCTGCAGGTGCCGGTGTGTATCCGCGAGGTAAAAGTTCAAAATTATTTTTACAAGCCTCTAAATGCACAATATATACAAGGGCAATATAAGAGATAATGGCTGGTAAAAATGCGTGTTTGACGATATCGGGATATTCTAAGCCGTCAATATAGCTTACCATTAAAAAGGCTGCAGCCCCCATAACAGGTGGCATAATTTGCCCGTTTACTGATGATGAAACTTCTACCGCCCCCGCTTTTTCAGGGGAAAATCCTACTTTTTTCATCATAGGGATAGTAAATGTACCCGTTGTTACTGTATTGGCAATTGATGAGCCCGAAATAAGCCCTGTTGCACCCGATGCCACAACGGCCGCCTTGGCGGGCCCACCGCGTAAATGGCCTAAAGTGGAGAAGGCAATACGAATAAAGTAAGAGCCTGCACCGGCTTGCTCGAGCAACGAACCAAATAGCACAAATAAAAATACAACCGTCATCGAAACATTAAGCGGTGTACCGAATACGGATTCTTGAGTTAACCATTGGTGATTAATAAAGGCCTTAAAACTAATATTATTGGTTGCAAAATCACCCAAAATTTTGGCATCGCCAAATAATGTGTAAGCAATACCTAAAGAGGCAATGATAACAAGGGCCGGGCCTAAGCTTCGGCGCGTGGCTTCAAGTAAAATAACAAGTCCAATACAGCCCATAACAATATCGGTTGTTGTGGGTAGACCAATGCGACTTTGAATGGCCTCCCAAAATACAATCTGATACAATACGGCCGATACACCAGCCAACATGAGCATCCAATCGTAAAATGGTGCCCGATGTTTGGGGGCTTTTTTAGTCATGGGGAAAGATAAAAAAACCAAACCTAAGGCAAAAGCTAAATGAATAATCCGCCCTTGTGATGAACCAATAGCAATATTGATTTGAGTGCCGGGGGCAATTTGCTGGGTAATTGCCGAAAGCCAGCTATTCATCATATATTTTAAAGGCGATGCATACCAAATTTGAAAGATAGACCAAGATAAAGCCAAGGTAATAAATACTTTATATTGCCAACCTTCCACTTGTCTTCCGCCGGAATCGACCGATACAAGCTCTTTAATCCGATCTTCTTCGGCCTCATGTCTTTGATGTTTTTTTGTTTCATCAAATGTTTTTGCTTTATTGTCTTCCATATTTCCCTCTTTACACATAAAAAACGTAAAAAGCCGCCTATACATATGTATACAGGGCGGCTTTTATTAAACTATAAATGGATTATTGTAACCAACCCATTTCTTTATAGTATTTTTCTGCGCCCGGATGAATAGGGGCAGATTGGAAATGTGTAACCATATCTTGCTCGTTTAAGTTTGCAAAGGCTGGGTGCAAACGTTTAAAACGGTTAAAGTTTTCGAAAATGGTTTTTGTTACATTATAAACAACTTCGTCCGGAACATCTGAATAAGAAAGTAATGTGGCACCCACACCAAATGTTTCTACATCATTGTCGGTTCCTTTATACATTCCGCCCGGAATAACAGCCGGAGAATAATAATCATGCTCGGAAATTAATTTATCCATAGCAGGTTTTGTTTCTGGATCGGTAAGCGGAACCATAATTACATCACAAGTTGCGGCGGCTTCAGAAAAAGCTGCTGCCGGATGACCAGCGGCATAAATAAAGGCATCTAAGTTGTTATCACATAAAGCTTGGGGAGCCTCTGCAGGTTTAAGTTCTGCAGCAAGTTTAAAGTCGGCATTTGTCCAACCAAGTTCATTCATGATTTCTTCCATTGTGCCACGATAGCCAGAGCTTTGTGGGCCAATATTTACGCGTTTACCTTTAAGGTCGCTAAATGTTTTAATGCCAGAGTCGGCACGGGCAACAACGTTAAAAGGTTCGGGATGGATTGAAAATACAAAACGTAATTTATCATCAGGGCCTTGGTCTTCAAATTTAGAAGAACCGTGAGTCGCATGATATTGCCAATCGGACTGAGCCACACCAAATTGCAAATCGCCGGCTTTAAGGCCATTAATATTTGCAATAGAACCTGCCGTAGATGGGGCCACACAGTTAATATTGACATCGGCAGCATTAACAAGCTTACAAACCGATTGTCCGACTTGATAATATACACCAGTTTGCCCGCCTGTACCGATTGTTACTGATTCCTCAGCAACGGCGCTTGTCGCAAATGCAGTAGTCGCAACAAATACAGTGGCTAAAATTGATTTTTTCATGTTGTCTCCTTATTTTGTACGTATCTATGAGTACCTTAGTCATAATAACGGCTTGCATTGATAATTGCAATTATTTTTATAAATACTCATAAATGATAGATTTTATTTCACTTTTTTCTTTTTTATTTGCAAAGTAAATAACTAAGCTTTTCATCAGAGAATAACATATAACTTTACACTATATACTAAAATCATTTAATATAACTTGTTACGTTTTTTATAGTTGCTATTTAGATCTGAAATTTAATTTTCACCCATATATTTCTAAATGCTTAAAAAAGAATCGACATTCCGAATATTTTTTGTCAATGTAAATAGCTTGTGAAAATACAATGATTGGAGCCTGCACAAATGATGAATTTAGATAATTATATTGCCCGTGTACCAGATTTTCCGAAACCCGGCATTTTATTTTACGACATTGTCCCCCTACTGGCCGATGCCGATGCTTGGCAAGTAGCTATTGGGCGATTATCTAAAGAAGTCAGCCGCTTGCAGCCCGATATTTTAATTGGTATTGAATCTCGCGGATTTTTGGTTGCCGGCCCTGTTGCTGCCCATTTGGGATTAGGCTTTGCTTTAGTGCGCAAACCCGGCAAATTACCCGGCGAAACAATTGGATTGGATTACGAATTAGAATATGGTTCCGACCGTTTAGAAATATCGAAAAATATTATTAAACCCGGCATGCGTGTTGTATTAATGGACGATTTGCTTGCAACTGGCGGCACATTAAAAGCTACCGCCGATTTAATTGAAAAAGTAGGTGGCGAGGTTGTTGGTGCCGCCTGTATTATTGAGCTTAACGACCTTAATGGCCGCAATAAAGTTAACTTCCCTTGTGTTTCTCTATTAAATTACGATGGCTAATATTATAAATCTTTTAAGGCTTTTTTTATAACAGTCGGGAGGGCAATTTGTGCCAAATTTTCCCTGCTCACCCAATAGGCATCATTCCACCCAATTATATGCTCCATTGTTACATTATAAACTTTTGCCCGCAACTCAATATGGGTAAATATATGTTTATATTCATAAAGGAGCGCTTTATTATAAAGGCTATTTTTTAACCGATCTTCTATCGAGCTTGTGTCATCATTATACCAATTATTCGATGGTAAAACATACATCGATGCCAATAAGCCTTGGTTGGGACGTTTAAAAAATAAAATTTCTCCCTGCCGATTGTATACACGATAAAATTGTGCATAACGAATCTCTTTAGCCTTTTTTACCTGTTTTATCGGATAGTTATTCACTTTACCCTGATTAAATGCCTTACAATGACTTACAATTGGGCAATGGGTGCATTGGGGTTGGTTAGGGCGGCAAATAAGTGCACCCAGCTCTATCAGCGCTTGGGTGAAGTCCCCTGCTCTATCGGGAATATAAGTAAGTAATTGTTTTCGCTGCTTCTGTTTTAATTTTTCGCCTATGTCATCCATGAGCCAAAAACGGGCGAATAACCGCGCCACATTGCCATCAATTGCCGCCGCTTTCTGATTAAAAGCAATTGAGGCAATTGCTGCCGCCGTGTAATCGCCTAATCCGGGAATTTTTTTGAGTTTATCTAAATCTTGCGGTAACTGCCCACCATATTCACTTTTTATATATTGAATACCCTTATAAAGATTGCGCGCCCGCGAGTAATAGCCCAACCCTTGCCAAAAATGGTAAATTTCATCTTCGCTTATTTGCAAAAATGCATTAAAACTAGGCCATCTCTCCATAAATTCTAAATATCGCGGCATAACTGTAGCAACTGTTGTTTGTTGCAACATGACCTCAGATACCCAAGTTTGCCAAGGTTCTACCTTATTATCCTTATCGGCACGCCAAGGCATGGTTCGCTTATGGGTATCAAACCATAATAATAATCTGTTTGGCCATGTTTGTTGCGTCATTTTGCTCTTTCCATATTTTTTCCTTGTTATTACCTTACATTTGCCACAGTTTAAAGTATTAATTACCAAAGGAGGTTTATTTGAACACCAAAAAAAAGCGAAATGATTATTGGATAAGTCAGCATAGATATGGTACATATGCGCTTTCTGATTCAATTTCGCGCCTAGCTGCTCTTAATTTTATTAAACGTGGTCTTGGTGATGGTGCTATTGTTAAAGAATGGGTGAATATTTGGCCAAAACCATGGTCAGATATCACAATACCCAGACGGATCCGATGGCCTTCGAATGAACAGAGAAACGGTGTTTTAGAGATTTCGTTACGGAATCCGGCAATGGGAACCATTTTATTGCACGAGAAAAATAACCTAATTGAGTCTATTAATATATGGTTTGGTTATCGCGCAATAGATGATATTCGTATTGTTCGGCCGTCCGAAAAAAAAACACTTACTTTTTTAAAATAGGTTAAGAGAATATCTTTGCCCAATTAATAATACTTTTAGGAGACTAGATAGTTATGAATTTTAAAACGATTTTAGCAACAACAGCAATTCTTGCTACAACCGCAACTTTATCTGCATGTAAAGAAGAAGCCAAAGAAGCCGTTCAAGATACACAAGCTGCTGTAACAGAAACAACTGAAGCCGTAACCGATGCTGCTACAGAAGCCGCTGAAGCAACAACAGAAGCTGTTGAAGCCACTGCTGATGCCGCAACAGATATGGCAACTGATGCCGTTGATGCAACAAAAGATGCTGCTGAAGCCACTGCTGATGCCGCAACAGATATGGCAACTGATGCCGTTGATGCAACAAAAGATGCTGCTGAAGCCACTGCTGATGCCGCTACTGACGTAGCAACTGATGCTGTAGACGCAACTAAAGATGCTGCTGAGGCGACTGCCGATGCGACAACAAATGTTGTTACAGATGCCGTAGACGCAACTAAAGATGCTGCTAACGCCACTGCTGATGAAGTTGGCAAAGCTGCCGATGCCATTAACAATGCTGTTGATGCCATCAAAAATTAATTTTTAATTATATGGTAAGGAGAACACCTATGCTTACAACCTCTTTACCAAAAATTCCCGTGCGTAATTTTTTACGCACGGTATTGTTTTTGGTATTATCTATTTTTTATTCCCAACATGCGCTTGCCGCCGAACAACAATCGAGTGACGCACCCCAATTGGCCATAATCAACATGGATAATGCCCAATTTACAAAAGGTTTTGAAGATATGAAAGACCTTTTAAATGCCGCCGAGTTCGACCCCAATAAAGTGCGTATTCTCGGTACCCCCGATGCTCCATTAACACTTTGGGATATATCGGCCTATAGCTGCCCCCATTGTGCCAATTTTCATAAAGATGCTTTACCCGAAATTTTTAATAAATATATCGAAACCGGTAAATTACGCGTAGCCTTTATGAATACAGCATTTGATGAATTAACGGCCTATTTTACTGCAGCCACCTATGCCACACAAAATATGGAACAATTCTTAGCTTTAACCAATATGATTTATGCCGACCAAAATAAATGGTACTCGCAAAATTATCAGGCCGAGCTTAACCGTATGCTTGCTGCCAATGGTATTAGCCAAGAGCAGTTAACAAAAACATTGGAATCTGAAAGTTTAAATAAAAATTTACCCCGGATTTTTGAATATATTTCCGAAGGGCTACAAATTAAAGGTACACCCCATTTTATTTTAACAAAAACTGGTGATGCACCCGAGCAATCCATTGGTTTTGTTGAAGGCAATGATAAAAAAGCGGTTTTAGACTTAATCGAAAAAGGTCTTACACAAACGGCCAAATAGCCTTGTCAATTAAGAACAAATAATATAATTTAAAAGCTCAAGAAGATTGTATGATTTTCTTGAGCTTTTTATTATGAATGAGCCACAAACAATGCAAAATAACGAACCCAATAATTTTGAAGAACGCCTCAATACAGCTAATCAGCGAGATTCATCGGATCAGACCCGTAATCGGTATACAAAAGCTGTTCATAAGAGTACGAATCCAAATCATAACCGGCTACTCGGTATAACATCAGAGCTTTTAGGTGGCCTGTTTGTTGGCCTTGGTTTTGGCTATATGCTCGATTATTTTTTGGGTACAAAACCAATCTTTTTAGCAATAATGACTCCCTTTGGTGCTTTTATAGGTCTTTATAACGTGTATCGGCTTATTTTAAAAACACCATCTTCACCATCTTTACCGCAAGAGACTAAAAATGAAACATCTCACGAAAAAAAGATTGACGAAAGCTGATTATCTGTTACATTTTATCACTAACTAGCTATGAATTTTATAGCAAATTAACAGTAAACTATGTTGATTTAAGTGAACACAGGGTAAAAGGGAATAAACATTGGTCGCAAGTAACGATTCTCAGAGCTTTCCGGATCCTCTCCACCAATTTGATATTGTCGATATCGGCCCCCAAATTCATATTGGCGGAATAGATCTTTCGTTTAACAATTCAGCTTTATGGATGCTCATTGCGGCTGGCTTAGCTTTTAGCCTTGTTTTTTTTGGTAGTGCTAAAAAGTCGCTTGTTCCCGGTCGCCTTCAGGCTTTTGTCGAAATGCTTTATGGCCTTGTTACAGGCTTAATTAAAGATAATATCGGTTCTAAAGGTCGGGCATTTTTTCCTTTTGTTTTCACTTTATTTATTTTCATTTTCTTTGCTAATGCCCTTGGGTTAATCCCATGGAGCTTCACACCAACATCGCATATTGGCCTTACTTTATTTATGGCCGCATTTGTTATGACAATGGTTACCATTACCGGCTTTGTTCGCCATGGTATTGGCTTTTTAAGACTATTTGTCCCCCATGGGGTTCCCCCGCTTTTGCTTGTTTTGTTGGTACCCATTGAATTATTTTCGTATTTAGCACGTGTAATGAGTTTATCTGTTCGTTTATTTGCTAATATGTTTGCCGGCCATATGGTAATGAAGGTATTTGCATCCTTTATTTTAGTCTTTGGCCTTGTTGGCTCTTTGGGCATGTTGGTTAATGTTGCCCTTTATCCGTTCGAGCTATTTGTTGCATTCATCCAAGCGTATATCTTTTCAATCTTGACTTGTTTATACCTTAATGATGCTGTGAATATGCATTGATAAAATAACTTTTTAAAATACAGAGGTAAAAATTATGGAATCATTTTTAGATCTTACAATTCTTAAGGCCATCGGTGCAGGTTTTGCTGTTCTTTGTTTAGGTGGTGTTGCCGGTGCTATTGGTAACGTATTTAATGCGGCTATTAACTCTATTGCGCGTAATCCTGCGGCTAAAGCCGATATTCAATCATTTGCATTCATTGGTGCAGCGTTTGCCGAGGCTCTTGGCCTTATGGCTGTGGTTATTGCTTTTCTTATTCTGTTTACACTATAAAATAAGGATTTTTGCAATGAAGTTTAAAGCACCCATAATCATTACGGGTAGTTTACTATTAAATATAGCCTTTGCCGAAGGTGGTAGTATTCCGCAATTAGATTTTGCGACTTGGCCAAAACAGATTTTTTGGTTAGTGATTATTTTTGGTGGTTTATATTTAGCATTGCAAAAAGTTGCTTTACCCCAAGTAAGTGATACAATTGCTTTAAGGGAGAACCGCATTGCGGATCGCCTTGCTGACGCAAAAAAACTTTTTAAAGAATCACAAGAAAGCCAATCAGAGCAAAATACCCGTTTGATTTCAGCACGGGAAGAAGCCAATAAAATTCGTATTTTGGCTCGTGACGAGGTTGGTAGTCTGCATAAAGCTGAGCTTTCTAAATTAGATGAACAATTGAATGAAAAGCTTGATCAAGCCGAGGCATCAATTGCGCAACAATCGAAAGATGCTCTATTAGAGATTAACGATAGTGCGGCCAAAGCAGCAGAGCAAATTTATACGCAAATTACTGGCAAGCCGATTACTGAAGGTGCAGCCCAAAATGTAATCTCGGTATTAAGCAAAGGGAATTAGCGGATGAATAAATTATATGCTCTTTTCATAACTTTTTTTGGTTTACTTTCAATGCCCTCTTGGGCACGGGATTTATCCCATGGCGCAGAAGAAGGCCATAAAAGTATATTATCCGACCCCACTTTTTGGTTAGCAATATCTTTTATTATCTTTATTGCAGTTGCTGCAAAACCAGCTTTTAAAGCCATTGCAGCCATGTTGGATAAACGTGCGCAACTTATTGAAGAGCGTTTAGAAGAAGCCCGTAAATTAAAGGAAGAAGCTGTAGAAATGCGTGCCGAAGCCGAACGTGCCCAGCATGAGGCTATTGAAGAAGCGGCTCGGATTATAGAATATGCCAAAAAAGATGCCGAACATATTCGGGAGCTTGGTATTACTAGCTTAGAAAAAGCGATTGAAAAGAAAAAATCACTGGTCGAGCAACGCATAAGTTCGGCACAAGAAAAAGCAATTAATGAGATTAAAGGGCAAACGGCCAATATTGCGTATCAGGCGGCCAATAAACTCATTGATGAAAATTATACGTCTAAAGATGATGATACCTTAATTGATGATACAATTAATAATCTTTCGGATCTGATGCAACGATCTTAGGATTTATTATTGATAAATCGACTTTAAGCTCCTATAATTAGGAGCTTTTTCTTTATCGATAAGGACTCTTGATGATTGCCCAAACTCCACCCCCACCCTATTATGCCGTTATTTTTACTTCTGTTCGTACCCAAGGAGATAACGGATATGATGCCATGGCAAATAAAATGCTTGAGCTTGCACAAAAACAAAAAGGTTTCTTAGGTTTGGAAAGCAGCCGTACCGATATTGGTATTACGGTATCCTATTGGGAAAGCTTAGAAGCAATAAAAATATGGAAAGAAAATTTGGATCATAAACTTGCCCAAAAATTGGGGAAAGATAAATGGTATCAATCTTATAAAATTCGTATCGCTAAGGTTGAGCGTGATTACGGTTTTAGCAATCAACCCGCAACATAAGGATAAAGATAATGCATATTGCCCATATAGCCATGCCAAAGATATAGAAAAGCTTAAAGAATTCTATATAAAATATTTTCGTGCAACATCTAATGAAAAATATACGAATGCAACCAAAGGATTTGAAAGCTATTTTTTGACCTTTAATGGCCAAACCACATTAGAGATTATGAAAAAAACAAGTATAGCAGGAGAATTTGATAGTACCGAAACTTTTGGCCTTACCCATATTGCATTTTCTGTGGGTAGTAAAGAGACCGTAGATAAACTTACAGCAACCCTTATCCAAGACGGTTACACCAAGCTTGATGGCTCAAGATATACAGGCGACGGTTATTATGAATCTCTCTTTTTAGACCCAGAGAATAATCGGATAGAAATCACCATTTAGAAATAGATACGAAAAAGGGCCCCTTGCGGAGCCCTATATCGTGTAAAAAAGGGGAGAATATCGAAAAAGAATCTTATGCTCTTTGCTCGATAATAATAATATAGGCTGTCAATGTGCAAATAGCGAGGTTTTAAAGTGATTTTTTTGGGGTCATTTTGTGTCCAAAATATGTTAATAACATCCAACCGGGGAGTTTAAACGGTTTTTTATACAACTTCCCGATTAATATATTTTTTTAACGCATAACGTGCAGCACCATAAGCATAGACCTTTTGCCCAACTTCGGTGGCTATTTTGATTTTTGCTTTACGCTTAGACACACGCTCTGGTGCCTCAAGATAATCCAAACTAATAAATTTGCGCATTTCTTTTAATACCAGCCGCGGGAATAACCCACCCAATATAATCTTTTTAGGGTCAAATAACTCCACCACCGCACTTAAAGGCATTGAAAGTTCGGTACCTTGTTGTTCTATCCACTGCATGAGTTTACTGTTTTTTTGCCGAAAAAGGGCTTCAATTTTATCAACCGATAATTCATTAACATCGGTATTTAAATATTTAGCCAAATCTACCACCGATGGCCGCGGGTTTTTATAAGGGAAAAATGCGCCAATATTACCGGCATAAGAATGTGCGCCCAAATAGCTTTTACCTTTTACAATCAATGCACCGCCAATACCGTAATCGACATTAAAAATAAAAATATTTTTTGATGTTTTTTTATTCCGCACCGTGGCAAAAAACGATAGCGCAATACTATGATGAATGATCCAAATAGCCGGGTCATCAAAACTCTCTACCAATATTGAGTGAAAATCCACCTGCTCTAACTCATTTTCAAAATATGCAAAATCGACAATTGCTCCTTTATTGGTTGTTGTCGCAGGTAACGATAAACTAATATAGTCAATATGTTGCCGGTTCGGGATATAACATTTTGCCTCTTTAATTAAATTGTTATATTGTTGCTGATAGTAATTGGCATCAAAAATTTTAGGGAGTTGTATTTCTTTTTCCCATATAATATTTAGGCCAAAATCCATAATGCAAATTGTAATATTCCACAACCGAGCAGAAATACCCATAAAATAAGCTTTTGTCGGATTAATATTCAATATTTTATAAGGTTTACCTTTCTCACGTTTTTGTAAATCAGGATCCGATTCTGCAATAAACCCACCCTCTATTAACCGATTAACAATTTTTGCCGTGGCGGCTTTGGATAGACCGACTTTATCTTGGATATGAAAACGGCGGCATCCGGTATTTTCGCGAATGAAGTCTAAAAGTATTTTATCGTTATTTTGTTTGTAATTCATCTGATATCGCCTTGTATTGCTTGATAATCATAAGCAAAACCCTTTTTTAATGCAAGCAGTCTTCATAATTTTTCTTTTGACAGAAATTTAAAAATATGATTTAGTCTCCATTGTAGACTAATTAATGATGATAGGATTTATACTATAAATGTTTCAGTTTTCACAAATAAAAAATGGGGTTATTTACCCATCAACACATCGGGGCAATTGCTTAAAAGCCCCCGAAAATACTTGGGCTGCATATCAATCGGCTTATAATGAAGGTTGTCGTGTGATTGAGTTGGATTTTTCTATCACTACCGATAACCGTCTAGCTGTTATCCATGATCACCGTTTAGATCGTACAACAAATGGCCAAGGCGTGGTCGAGGAAGCATCATGGGAATATATAAAAACGCTCGATGCCGGTAGCTGGTTTAATGAAAAATTCATTGGCGAAAAAGTCCCCCTTTTAGATGATGTTGTCGATTGGGCTATTAGTAAAAATATCGGCCTTATAGCTGAGGTTAAACAACGCAACTTCCCTGAACGATTAGTGCCTGCCATGCAAAATTTGTTTAAAAAAATGCCAAAAGCAATTGATCATATATTGCTCTTAGCCTTTGACCATCATTTGATTAACCAAGTGAAAGCCGTAGAGCCTAAATTACGTTTAGAATGTGTAACATTAGCCCGCTATAATAAACAGCTCGATTCCATATTGGCTTCTAATGCCAGCTCGGTTTCTATTGAGTTTCCGAATTTTCATCTGGATGACGGCTTAGCCTATAAAAAAGCGGGGATTACAACACGCCTTTATTTACCTGAGGACAAAGTAAATAACGATCCTATCAAAAAATTATCATGGACTTACGGCGAAGATGCCGAAGCCAAAATTATCGATTGGATGCAAGCAGGTGTAATTGACATGATTTGTTATGACGATATGACCTATATGAAAAATCTTATTGAGCGTGCCGGGCTTAACTGGCAATAAAAAAAACTCAAAAATACAGGGAGAAAAAACATTGAGCCATTTAAAGTTAGAACATGTAAGCAAATATTTCGGCCAATTTACAGCCTCAGAAGATATTTCTTTTGAAGCACCATCGGGATCTTTTGTTACTCTATTAGGGCCTTCAGGCTGTGGTAAAACCACTTTACTTAAGGTAATTGGCGGTTTTCATAATGCCGATAAAGGTAAAATTTTTATTGACGGTAAAGATATCACTCATCTCCCACCCGAAAAACGCGATACCGCTATGTGCTTTCAGTCTTATGCGTTATTTCCCCATTTAAGTGTGCGTAAAAATATTGCCTTTGGTCTTGAGCAACAGGGCATGGCCAAAGATAAAATGAAAATTCGGGTTAATGAATCTATGAATCAAGTCGATATCACCTCGCAAGCTCTCAAGCTCCCAGGAGAGCTTTCGGGCGGGCAGCAACAGCGTGTTGCCCTTGCCCGCGCCATGGCACCCAGACCATCGATTATTCTATTTGATGAGCCGCTTTCTAACCTTGATGCCAAATTACGCGAAAAGGTTAGATTTGAGATCCGAGAACTACAAAAAGCACTTAACTTTACAGCTGTTTATGTAACCCATGACCAGTCCGAAGCTTTAGCGATGAGCGATATTATCATTGTGCTAAATGCTGGCCGTATTGAGCAAATGGGTAGCCCCAAAGAAATTTATAACGAACCCAAAAATCGCTTTGTAGCCGATTTTATTGGTGCGGCAAATATCTGCAAAGCCAAAATTGTTAAAAGTGATGATAACCATAATTATTGGCTAGAAAGTGATATTGGCTATTTACGGGCTAACTCACCCAAACCACCCCAAGGGGAACATATTTATATTTGTTGGCGACCAGAAGATGCTGAAATGACCCATGAGAGAGAAAGTGAAAATATTATAAATGCTCATGTTAAAAAAACAGCCTTTTTAGGTAATTATGTCGATGTTTTTGCAAAATCTGCCCAAAGTAATATTGATTTCAGGTTAGAGATGGCACAAAAAGACGGTATTGAAGAAGGCCATGAAATGCGCTTTCATTTAAACCCCAATAACATTCATCTGCTTGAGGAGGTAACGGATGAATAAGCTCCCCCCTTGGAAAATCCCCCTTCTTTTGTTACCGGGTATTGGTATTATCGTTGGTTTTATCGGTATTGTGGTCTTTATGGTTTTTGCCCAAAGCTTTGGCTATTTTCGGGCTACGGGCGAAAATATATTTTCTACCGAATATTGGCAAATTGTTATGAATAACCCAATATTTTGGCGCTCAACATTTTATTCCCTTAAAGTATCCACATTGGGGGCAATAGGTGCCGTAATGTTGGCTTATCCATTTGCTTTATGGTTGCGTAAACCTTTTAAAGGCAACTTGGCAATTACAGGTATATTGCGTGCACCTATGTTTGTGCCCGGTTTAGTTGCCGCCTTTTTATTTGTCAATTTTATTTCTTATCATGGATTTTTAAACGAAATTTTTGTGCGTTTAGGAATTTTTGACGAACCCAAAACCATGCAAAATGACCCCTATGGTATTAGCGTTATCATTTTACAAATTTGGAAGAACATGCCCTTTGCACTTTTACTTCTTTCGGGGGCGGTTAAAGGGATATCCGATGAAGTTTTATATGCGGCGCAAGATTTAGGTGCAGGGCGTATCGCCCGTTTGTGGAAGATTATCTTCCCCATGACTATCACAATATTGCAAGCTGCCTTTATTATCATCTTTATTGGCGCTGTGGGCGACTTTGCCTTTAATACCGTTGCAGGCCCGCGCAATATATATTCTATAGCACAATTAATGTATTCGGTAGCTTATTTAGAATATGAGACCAATCAGGCGGCTGTTATTGCGGTTATGTTGATGATTGTATCGTTAACGGGTGCATTATTTTTGGCATTTATTCTTAAAGTCATTGCGGTAAGGAGACGATAAATGCAAAAAGATTTATGGTTAAAGCACTTAAATATTATTGCGATATGGGCTGTATTATTTGCAATGGTTTTTTGGATTATTTTACCCTTTATGATGGCTATCTTGTGGTCGTTGGTCGATCCTTCCCAACCATGGAGTTATCCGGATTTATTCCCTAAAAAACTCTCTTTTGCCCGTTGGGTCGATATTTGGCAAAAAACCAACATTAAATATGCCCTTAAAAACAGCTATTCCTTAGCACCTGTTGTGGCTATCATTTCGGTTTTATGTGCCATGCCAACAGCCTATGCTTTAGGGCGGTTAGATTTTAAAGGTAAGAATATTATACAAATACTTTCCTTACTGCCCATGGTAGTTCCTGCTATGGTTATTGCTGTATTTTTTACCCAACTTTTAATTAATATGGGTATTTATAACAAATATTTGGGCATTATGATTGGCCATGTTGTCATTACTTTACCCTATAGTATCCGCATACTTTCGGCCGGGTTTAGCAATATTCAGCAAGACCAAATTGATGCTGCAAAAGATTTAGGAGCGAATTTACCAACAATCATTCGGGTTGTTTATTTGCCGACTATTCTTCCGGCAATGTTTGCGGCTCTTATTTTCACTTTTATTATTAGTATCGAAGAATTCAATATCGCCTATGTGTTGGGATCCCCTGATTTCACTACGGTTCCTACCATTTTATACAGCTACTTAGGCTATAACTTTGTACGGCCGAATGCCGCAGTTGTCTCGCTTATTTTGGTTGTACCCAATGTACTCTTAATGCTTTTTGTCGAAAAACTTATCCGTGGCGATAAAGTTTATCAAAAAGGTACTAAAGGATAATTTTTAACTTAAACGACGGAGGTTTAAAATGAACAAATTTTTATTAACAACATTAGTTGGTGCTACAGTAAGCAGCCAAGCATTTGCCGCTGATTTATCCGATAAAAGCTGGGATGAAATTGTGGCTCAGGCTAAAGAAGAAGGCCAAGTTTCTTGGTTTGTTTGGTATTTCCAGCCAGAATTTCGTGAAATTGTTAAAGCTTTTGAGGACGAATATGGTATAAAAGTAACCATCCCCGATGGCTCATTAGACGGTAACATAAATAAAGCCATGGCCGAACGCAAACGTAAAAAAGGTGATATTGATGTATTGGCTATGGGCGCCGATAAATATATACCTGTGATTCAGGCCGATTTAATTGAAGATATTTCGTTTATCCCCAATTATGCCGATGGTGTTCATTTGCTCCAAGGTATCGATACTCAAGGTAAAGGCCTTGCTTATTGGGGCAACCAAACCGGCCTAGCCTACGACCCTAATAGCATCATCGAGGCCGATTTACCGCAGTCTTTTGCGGAACTTGATGCTTGGCTAAAAGCCAACCCTAAAAAATTCGCTTTTAACGACCCTAATGGCGGTGGCTCTGGACCATCTTTTGTTCGGGCAGCTGTTGTAAACTTTAATAAAGATAAAACCGAACAAATGACCGAAGAGTTTAATAAAAATTTAGCCAATTGGTCTAATACATGGGCATGGTTTAAAGAAAATAAAGATAATATTGCATTAACAGCATCTAATGCCGATAGCCTCACCCGGCTTAATGATGGTGAGTTTACCCTTGTACCCGCATGGGAAGACCATATGGCAAGTTTGCAAAAACAAGGGGCAATTGACAGCCGATTTAAGTTATATATACCAGAGTTTGGTATGAGTGGCGGCGGAAATTTCTCCTCGGTGATGAAAAACGCCAAAAACCCCGCTGCAGCACTTGTTTTTCTTAACTGGTTAGTCTCGGCAGATGTTCAATCGCAATTTAATGCAACCTTTGGCGCGGCGCCCCAAAATAAGAAGGCCGATGATAGCCAATCTCTCATTCCAACCGCACAACGGGCTTATATTACAAACGTATTCCCTACCCCTTATGAGGCTGAACTGAAAAAGCAAATTATCAATAATATTTTTTTAGGACAATAACTCTTACTTGATTTTATCCCCCTAATCATTTATTTATAGGGGGGGTAAGATTAACTTTAGTATATATGTATATATATATTTTTTAGTATATATTTACATGTATATATCAGGATATATATACAATGTTTGGAATAGGTACAGAATTTATTATTAATCTGGCCGGTGCAATTGCGTTATTGCTTATCGGGCTCAGACAAGTCAACAAAAATATTCAGCAAATCTTTGGTGGTAAGCTCCGCCAACATTTACGACATCTTAAACCCAAAATACCTGCTGTGTTAACCGGTGTTGGGTTATCGCTCCTTATGCAATCTTCTACAGCTTCCGTATTATTATTGGTTAGTTTTGTAGAAATGGGGGCAATTTCGGTTTATGCCGGTTTATTAGCTGCATTAGGTGCCGATGTCGGCGTGGCACTAGCCGCACGCATTATGTCTTTCGGTAGCGGGCAGCTTGCGCCATTATTCTTAATTTTAGGCGAAATTATCTTTCGCTCCTCTAAACAAAAATCAACCAAATATTTGGGCCGGCTGATATCCTCTATTGGTATTATAATGCTCGCACTCCTATTTATATCAACTGCTTCGAGTGATATTCGTGAAGCTGATATTATTAAAAATATATTTAACTCTTTAGAGAGTGATCTATTTTTAAGCTTTTTGGTGGCTATTTTATTTACGGTTATTACTTGGTCGTCCATGGCAACCATCATTATGATTGGTGGTTTAAGCGCCACCGGGTTAATATCGCCCACTTTAGGGCTAATTATGGTCGCCGGTGTTAATGTGGGTGCTGCCGTACCCGCCTTTGTATCGGGGCCAAATGCCAAAAGCAAAGCCCGTATTGTTACATTAGGTAATCTCATCTTTCGTTCCATCGGCGGGCTGATAGCATTTATTGTTCTGGTAAATATTTCCCATTATATTAAACATTGGCCATATTCGGGTTATGATTTAATTTTTGGTTTTCATATTTTACTTAATATCATCTTTTGTGCTGTGGGTTATGTTTTTGCCCTACCTTTAAGCAATGCTTTAGAGAAAAGATATGTAACCGAAGAGCCTATTAAAAAAGATGAATATACAGCTACTTGGCTTAAATATGATAAAGCAATGGAAAGCCGCACCATGCTGCTTTCGGCCACACAAGAAACACGCCATATGGCCGATATTGTGTTTTCTATGCTCGATAAACTCCAAGATGGATTTAACGATAATGCAGTATTAGATGATATTAAAAATACCGAAAAAGAGATTATCTTTTTGCATCGGGCTGTAACATCTTATATTAGCCAAATATCCAAACGCTTTGAAGATGAAGATATTCTTTCGAAAAATATGTGGATATTCACTTATTGTACCAACCTGTATCAGGCATCGGATATCTTAAGCAATTCAATTGTAAATAACATCAAACATATGCATAAATATAAGCGTGAATTCTCTAATGAGGGCAAAGAAGAAATTATGCGCTTATATAATAAGCTTTTACATAATTTCGTATTATCCAAAGAGGTTTTTGACAGCAGCGACCTTGAGCTTTCGGCCTATTTAATCGAAGAAAAACGTGTATTTAGAGAAGATATTTTACGCTCCCAAGAACTCCATGCCGAGCGCTTATTAAGCGGTATTGAAAAAAGCCAAAAAACCAGCCGCCTACATATGGGTATTATTTCGGACTTTCGCCGGATAAATTCTCATTTAGCAGCCATTGCTTATTTAAATATTCAGGATTAATTTTTATATATATTATTTTATATTATGCAATCTCAATTGATTCTTGAATAAACTCCTTATAATTTTGATGATTTTTTTAATAAAAATTCATCAAGATTATAAAATTATCCATAGTAACATCAACCTATTAGTGCGTTTTCAAAAAAAAGTTATTCTGAAAAGCTTTGTTGAATACGCATATATAAGCTATAATAAAAGAAAAGAGAAAAATAATAAAAGTCAACCCGGTGAATGGAGGCTTATTATGAAGATTAATCATATAGCTTTATATGTTCATGACTTAGAAAAAATGAGTAACTTCTATCAAATTTATCTGGGTGCAAAAATTGAGCGTCAATATCGCAATGAAGAACAAGGATTTATAGCTTGTTTTCTGATTTTCTCGGAAGGAACGCATATCGAGTTTATTCAGCCAGATAAAGAATTGAATGATCGCGATTATCTCCAATGTTTTGGTTTAACCCATATTGGCTTTTCACTATATTCAATCGAAGAAGTTGATCGGTTATCTCTACGGTTAGAACAAAACAAATACGAAAAAATCGATGGCCCACGCTATGCCCGAAGTGGTTTTTATGCCGCCCGTTTTTTAGACCCCGAAGGCAATATTATAGAAATTACTGCGCCCAATAAATAAAGGATTTTAAGTATGAACAAAAATACAGACGGGTTTTTCCCGAAAGCCGGATTGGTATGGGGAAATATGCGCATTTTTGATGAAGCGAGTTTTCATAAACCTAATCAATTGGCCATATTTTTAGAATGGTTGATTGAACATGATATTAATGCTTTTGATAGTGCTGATATTTACGGTAGTTATAAAGTAGAAGAGCATTTTGGCAAGGCGTTATCCTTACTTTCTACACCGCGCTATCAGTATAAACTCATTACCAAATGCTCCATAGGTACAATCTCGCCCCAACGGCCAGAAAATACGGTAAAACATTATAATAGTACCGCCCAATATATTCAAAAATCGGTAGAAACCAGCTTAAAAAATTTTCATACCGATTATGTTGATTTGCTGCTCTTGCATCGCCCCGATTATTTAATGCAGGCCGATGAAACCGCCCATATGCTCGATAGACTCATTGGCTTAGGTAAATTGCGCAATGTGGGGGTTTCTAACTTTACGTCTTCTCAGGTTAATTTATTACAATCTTATTTGCATCACCCTATCATCACTAATCAGGTAGAGTTTTCGCCTTTGCATCTTAACCCGCTTGATGACGGCACATTTGACCAAGCTCAACAAATGCACGCCCGCCCTATGATATGGTCGCCCTTTGCCGGTGGGCAAATTTTTACTGAGGGCAAAAAACAAAATAAAGAGCTATATAATGTGCTGAGTTTAATGGCAAAAAAATACGGGGCTGATCTGGATACAATCATCTTAAGTTGGATTATGCGATTACCCAGCCACCCCGTACCCGTAATAGGCAGCAATAAAAAAGAGCGCATATTAAAAGCCTTAAAAACTAAAGATATAATTATGGATATTCAAGATTGGTATGCTGTTTTAGAGGCTGCACAGGGTTTCCCCGTACCATAATAAAAAAGCCTATAAATTATTATAGGCTTTTATACAAATTATAATGTCGGATAGTCTGTATATCCTTGTTCGGTTCCACCATAATAGCTATTGGGGTCTGGTTCATTCATCGGGGCTTCTTGTTTTAAGCGTTCTATAAAATCCGGATTAGCCAATATCATTTGGCCATAAGCTTCCAAATCCGCCAAGCCCGATTGAACATCTTGCCCAATATCTTCCCGCTTACGGCCGGGGCGATTAAGAATTAACGGTTGCGACCATAATTTGCGAATATCATGTAAAAGTGGTTCGTTACCCGTATGCATAATATGTAAATAAGCTAAATTTAATTTATTAAGCTCTTTGACTAAATAACGGTATAAATCGGGGCTATCAGCGCCTTCATCAATACCCCACATCGTTAAGCCGGGCGAAAGCCGAATAGCCGTTTTATCGGCACCAATGGCAGCACTCAATGCTTGGGCAATCTCAATGGCAAATCGGGCACGGTTTTCAATGGATCCACCATATTCATCTTTACGATTATTGGCACTTTCCGCTAAAAACTGATGCACCAAATAGGCATTTGCTCCATGTATTTCAATACCATCGGCACCGGCTTCAATCGCTGATTTTGCGGCATGAACAAAATCGGCAATCGTTTGTTTAACTTCGTCGGTACTTAAAGCCCTTGGCATTTGTAAATCCTGCATACCGCTTGGAGTAAAAGTTTGCCCCTCTGCTGCAATGGCCGAAGGAGCAACCCCTTGGCGATGGTGGGGGGTATTATCGCTATGTGCCATGCGCCCTGCATGCATGAGCTGCATAAAAACACGACTGCCTTTGTTATGGATAGCATCAGTCACTTCTCGCCAACTCATAATATGCTCTTTGGTATAAATACCGGGTGTGGCCATATAACCTTGGCCATCCTCTGACGGTTGAGTGCCCTCGGTTACAATTAAACCAACACCCGCACGTTGGCCGTAATATTCGGCAGCCAAAGCACCCACCGTACCATCAGCATTGGCACGGCTGCGGGTCATAGGTGCCATAACAAAACGATTGGGTAGCTGGTAGTTACCAACGGTTACAGGGCTAAATATTGTTGTCATTTTTTCTTCCTTTGTTTCTTACATCAAATAAGGTTTAAATTTTTTATATACTAAATAAAAATTACATAGTATATTTTAGTAACTTTTAAAATAAAACACAAGAAGGCACAAATATGTCTGATAGTTACAAAGATGTTCCCCCATATGCAACCAAGCACAATGCCGAGAACTGCCCTGTGGTCAGAGAAATCCTCAATATCATCGGCAATAAATGGAGTGTTTTGATTATCGTTTTACTCGAAGACGGCACTTTAAGATTTAGTGAATTACAACGGAGTATCTCAGGTATTTCTCAACGTATGCTTACACTTACTTTACGTGAGTTAGAGCGTAATGGTCTGCTTACCCGAACTGTTGAGCCAACTGTGCCGCCGAGCGTTTATTATGCTCTCACCCCATTGGGTGAAACTTTACTTGTTCATGCCAAAGCTTTAGCCTTTTGGTCGCTCGAAAATCACCCAGCTATCGAGAAAGCCCGTGAAAAATTTGCCAATAAAAATCCATAATCAGCATAAAAGACAAAGTTAAGATAGACAATTTCTTAACAGCTGATTATCATATTTTAATAGAATTATAAATGAAGAATAAGATAAATTATGAGCAATAAAGAAGAAGCAAAAAAGGCAGCCCTTGCCTATTCTAAAATCCTACGCCATATCGGCGAGCAACTCGAGGCCGTAAATGCCGATAGCCTAAGCGATGAAAATCGTGATACTATGCCCTATACAATCTTAGAGCTTGCTGATGCCTTTGCCGAAAAAGCCGGTTTTATGTTCTCTAAAGAGCAAGCCTTGCCCCTTGCCTATACGTTTGAGCTTATTAACCAAGCCTGCCAAAATATGGCACGCATGGCCAAAAAATTTGACCAAACCGAAACCGTTACCACATTTAATTGGGCGGCAGCGCAATCGTTAAGCATGGTGCACGAGCTCGAACAACGCCATAAAGATAACGAAGGCGGCGTAATTGGCTTTGATGCCGATATGAAAACCAAGCTCACCCAAGCCATTGGTGGCACCGCCGAATGGGAACGCCAAGATTACGACCCCGAAGAAAAAATGAACAACCAAAAAGGAGACAAACCCCATGCATAAATTATATGTTTACGACCATTGCCCTTATTGTACCCGGGCGCGCATGATTTTTGGTTACCAAAATTTAGAACTCGATTTACGCTTTTTGCTCAATGATGACGAAGATGCCCATTATCGTATGGTAAATAAAAAGGTTGTACCGATTTTAGAAAAAGAAGACGGTACTTATATGCCGGAATCCTTAGATATCGTTCATTATATCGACGGCCAATGTAAAACACCCCTTATGGGTGGCGAAGCCGACCCGAACATATTAGAATGGATAAGCCGGTTTTCCCAACCGTCTTATCATTTATCCATGCCCCGGTGGGCATTAAGTAACCTTGCAGAGTTTGCAACCCCTTCGGCACGCATGTATTTTCTTAAAAAGAAAGAGGCGGCATCGGGGCAGTTTTCCGAGCATTTCGAAAATACAGACCGGTTAGTAAACCAAGTTTATAAACTGTTAGAAGAGCTTGTGCCACTTATTCAATCGCCCGAGGGCGTAAGGGATAAACCTTCTATAGATGATATTCATTTATTTCCGGTTTTACGGGGTTTAACTATCGTAAAAAATATGCCCTTTCCGCAAGAAATTCGGGACTATTTAGTCCGCCAATCCGAACTCACCCGTATTTGGCTGTTCGATGCCTTTGCCCTTTAAATAACAAGCCC
>JBKEAR010000027.1:0-71133 GCA_047972425.1 Alphaproteobacteria bacterium
AGGTTAAACCTTGGGCTTATGTGGGTATCTTACATGAGTTCACCGATGCACCCGAAGTCACCTATGCGGATACCATCTTTGAGGCTGTAGATTATAACACAGCGGGTGAAATCAAATTGGGCATCACAGCCGATGTTTATAAATCGACCCAAATGTATGCCGATATCGGCTATGCCACCGACTTTAGCGATTACAACAGCATCAAAGGCGATTTAGGTTTACGAATAAGCTGGTAATAGGCTTCGCCTGCTTGAATTTATGTGCGCTGTTTCAACGACAGCGCATTTTTTATGTTCAACTAAACAAAGTTTGTCATTCCTGATTTAATCAGGAATCTAGCGGCTCAAGCCTTTTATTCAGACTCCTGCTCAAGGCAGGAGTGACGATGAAGTGGGCGAATATAATTCTCAAATATCAATGATTAGCCTAGGAAAGCCGAATAGGCTTTCCCTGCCTTGTCGGAGACAAGCCAATTATAGAGTTGGCATGCAAAGCATGACAGGTCAACGCTTGCGTTGCGGGGCATAGGGGCAGAGCCCCATACATAAAACAAAAAGGCAGAGCCCTATACATAAGAACGCACATAAAAGAGGAGCTGAAAATTGGGGGTTTCAGCTCCTTTAGGTTCTAGGTTACAGGAGGAATTACGACTGATAGAAAACGGTTTCCTGATCCGCTTTCGATAAATAAGTAAGCATATATTTTGCAATTTATAGTCTATTTCACCAATATGTGAAAAATCTCGCAATATCTCTTATTTTGCTCATATCGGATAATATCATTGATTCCGAAAATTTTGTAATGATTGCAACTGCATAGCATCATTAGAAAAATTATTGGGGCTGAGCCAGCCTATAAAAGATTCTTTTACATTTGGCCAATCGCTATCAATCATGGATGACCACCAAGTATCGCGGTTGCGCCCTTTATAGAGTAAATGATTGCGAAACAAGCCTTCATAAGAAAAACCAAGGCGAAGGGCGGCATTGATAGAGGCTTTATTGGCGGCATCGCACTTCCACTCTAAGCGGCGATAATTGAGTTGTTCAAAGATATAAGTAAAAATGAGATAATAGGCCTCGGTTGCAGCATAACTCCGTTGCAATTTTTTACCCAAACAAATACTACCCACCTCTATACGTTTATGATCGGCCGAATTATTAATGAGACCAATAAGGCCTAAAGCTTCACCACCGACAATAATCACATAAAAAGCGGCCTCGGCTGTTGGGGTTAAACTATCGAGATAATCGGAAAATTGTTTTTTATCTACAAATGGATTCTCAAAGCGATATACCCATAAATCGGCATTTTCTTTACCGCCCAATGCTGTATATAGGTCATCTAAATGCCTATCTTTATTGAGCGGGGTGCAACATACCTTTTGTCCGTTTAACTCTGTAAGGGTTAAAATATGCTTTTCCATTGTGTTTTTCTTTCATTTTTAATAAAGTAGATTAAATATAACATAGTCAGATGGAGTTACAATGGCATCTTTTGGAATTATCGCCGATATTGGCGGCACAAATGCACGTTTTGCTTTAGTGGATCATAACCATGTAATTAGTCAAATTATTAAATTACCCGTGCAAGATTTTGAAAATTTTGAAGACGCTGTTGCCGAATATATTCGCCAAATTAATATTAAGGAAAAACCCAAACATTTGCTAATAGATGTTGCGGGGCCAGTTACAGGTGATTATTTTAAATTCACCAATTCCCATTGGGAGTTCTCGATTACCGATGTTAAAGCCAAAATGGGCTTTGATTATTTTAAAGTAGTTAATGATTTTGCCGCTATTGGGCTTTCGTTGCCCCATTTAACCGCAGCCGATTTTATTTCTATTAATAATAAACCGGCTAAAAAATTAGGCCCCAAAATTGCGATTGGCCCGGGTACGGGATTGGGCGTGGTATTTTCGGTTCCGCACCATGATGAATGGATATTGGTACCATCGGAAGCCGGCCATGTTACCATGGCGGCAGAAAATGAAATAGAATCGGATGTTTTGGCTTACCTACGCCAAAAATACGAAAGTTATAACGGCCATGTCTCGGCAGAGCGTGTGATATCGGGCCATGGATTAGAGAATATTTACGATGCCCTATGGCATTTAAGCATTGATGACAGCAGCCATGAATTTAAACCTTTGCGTGCGCCCGAAATTGCCCAAAAAGCCCTAGATGGCGAAGATGCCTTATGTACACAAGCCGTTTTACAATTATGTGCTTTTTTAGGGGCAACGGCAGGCTCTTTAAGTTTGGCTTTAATGGCTTATGGCGGGGTTTATATAGCCGGTGGTATTGTGCCGCAAATCATGCCTTTATTTGAACAAAGCGATTTTATAAAACGGTTTGAGAGCAAAGGTCGCCATAGCCATGTGAACAAGGATGTACCCATTTATTTAATTACGCATCCGTATCCGGCTTTTCCGGGTTTAGCGGCAACTATTGCCGATGAGCTTAATAAAGAAATTTAGGTGAATATATGAACCAAAAAGCAAATAAATGGCTTTTACCCGCCTTATTAGCATCGGGCAGTTTGGTAGCCTTGGCCAGCTTTTATGTGGCTTATTATCCCACGCCCAAAGATAATGTGGCAGATAATTCGGGTGAGCCAACCACCATAACGGCCAATACCAATAATGAAGCCGAACCCGTTGAGGCCAATAATGATGATGCAATGCCAACGGTAAATGAAGCAGCCGATAGTGACTATATTGAAGGGCAATTTGCACAATTGGGTAATTTTGTAAAGACTGAAGGGAAGTGGAAGCAAAATGCTCTTTTAGTCAGTAGCGATGGCGATGTTACTTATCGCTCCGATGCTGAGCAGATGACCATCACTTTAAAACATGCCTCTTTTAGTTGGAACGAAAATAGACCCCAAGCCATGAGCGACCCAACGGTGGATAATATGGATATTACTATTGCATGGCCAATGGTTGACCCGCATTTTGCTGAAATGGATGATTTTTGGGATGTTTTAGGTACGCTTAATATCCGTGGTGGACGCATTACATTAGTGAATGCATTAAACGAAAGCCAAGAGATTATCTCGTTTGCGTTTAAAGATTTAAAACAAGAGATTGGTAGCCAATATATTGGGCGTGTGTTAGATAATATTGTAACCGGTGTTTATGATTTATCGGTTCATGCTATGCTGGGCGATACCATAGAGCAAACCCAAAAAACAGCCGAGAATTTTTTACAATTTTTATTGGGTATGCCGATAAAAATTGGCAATATAGAAGGTGATATTGCAAATGGCGATTTAATCTTTGAGGATATTACTATTGGTGAAAGTGATGATCCGTTGATGACTTTTGCCAGCGGTAAAATTAAATATGCGCTTGATGCATCAACCCCTAAAAACACCCAATTGGTGATTGATAATTTAGAGCTTTTTGAACCCACAGCCTATGTGAAATTTAGTGATGAGCTCAATGCCGATGGCCAGCCTAACGAGAATATATTACCTGTATTACAGCGGGTAACCAGCCAATATGATGATTTAAATACTTATCGGGATAATCGGCTTTATATTCCGATTGTTTATAAAAATATTGCGGTGAGCCAAGGTATAATTGTAACCAAACAAAAAGATAATGTTAAGCGCACGCAATTTCCGAAATTGGCTTTTAATCAAGAGGCATTTAATGCCATTACCGAGGCCGGAACCAGCCCCACTTATGGCCTTGTTGGCGGATATTTGGGTAATTTAGGCCAAGCCTCGCTCATGATAATATCGGGCTTAATTGATGAAAATGCGCAACCAACAACCAATAGCGAACCCCCAACATTGGGCTCTGCATTAGATAGCGCTATTAGTGACCGGCTGGGTTTAACCGATACAAATACGCCAGTGCAGGCAACCGAGGCCAGCGAGCCTTTGGCCGATAATAATAACCAAGCCGGTGAGTAATTAATAACGGATAGTGGCGTTTAATAAGCGCCCGCCGCGCTCAAACTCGATAATCCAGCGGTTACCACGGCGCAAATCCATATCGTTCATCATATCGGTATTTTCTATTCTTTCGCCATTAAGCGAAATTAAAACATCACCAATGCGAAAACCCATTTGTGCGGCAATTGAGCTACGCGATAAACCGGCAATGACAATACCACCTGTACCAAAAGGCAAGCGCATCTCTTGGCTGACTTTGGGCGAGCGATTAATAAAGGTAACATCCTCAAATAAACCGTCCGATGTAACGGTTATTGGGTTACGTGGCGGAACCTCAGGTGCTTCTTTGGCTTTAAAAACCAAACTATCGCCATCGGCCAATTGCAGCTCTACTACACTATCTACCCCAATATAATGCTCTAATAAATTTAAATCTTGTGCGCCTGTGATAATGCGCCCATTCACTGCGGTAACAACATCACCTTGGTTAAGCCCCGCTTTGGCAGCTTCGCTTTCATCCCAAATGGTGGTAACAATGGCGCCGCCGGGTATATCCATATCGAGGCTAGACATTATATCTTGATCCACATCCTGAAAAATAGCCCCCAACCATGCTTGCTTGCGCATACCGTCATCATCTATTTGTGCAACAATATTTTTTAATAAATTGGCAGGTACAGCAAAACCCAAACCTTGGCTACCGCCAGAGCGGGTAATAATTAAGGTATTTAACCCAGCCAATTGGCCATCTACCGTAATTAATCCCCCACCGGAATTACCGGGGTTAATTGCGGCATCGGTTTGGATAAAACGCCCTAAATTTCCTGTTAATTCGCGATCTACCGCCGAAACAATACCCATGGTAACCGTTTTACCTAAACCAAAGGGATTACCCACAGCCAAAACCAAATCGCCCACTTCTAATTTATCAGAATCCGCTAGCTCTAACTGGGTTAAGCCTGCCGGAATATCATCAAAGGTTACTATGGCTAAATCCAATATGGTATCTTGCCATAACAGCGATGCCGGATATTCCTTATTATCATCTAAAATGATATTAATATCTTGCGCCCCGTTAATCACATGGGCATTGGTCATTACCCAACCTTTTTGGCTATCAATAATAACGGCCGAGCCTAATGAGCGGCGTAAGCGTGAGCTCTCGCCCCCTAAATTACCAAAAAGCTCATTAAAAAACGGGTCATCAGCAAAAAATGAGCGCCCTTGCTCTTGCCGCAATGCCGAAATATTTACAATGGCCGGTGAAACTTTTTTTAAGATGGGCGCAAAGGATAATTTAACCTCGGCCATATCTTCGGGCACAATTACAGGTGCGGCCGCTATTGCAGCCTCGGCCGTAATGGGCGCTGCGGTATCACCCTCGGCCGTTGGCTCAGCCATTGCGGTTGCTAGTAACAAAGAAGTTGCTGTTAAAAAAATGAAACCGTTTTTAACCATTGTGATAAACTCTTTTCTTTATTTTATTGAATCCGCATTTAAGCTTATGCCAAAACCCGCAAATTTACCGGTAATTTTTACAGGTACCGGATATTCTTTCCCTTTAATTTTGGCAAAATAAACATTGGCTGTTTCTACACTACCGGCTTTGGCATCGCGCAATACACGGCCAGAGAGTGCTTTAATTTTCACTTGGCAAATATGGGCATTACCCTTATATGCTGTTGTCGAAACCTGCTCTTTGCCACCACTAACCAATGTAACATTTAAAGCCGAGCGGCCATCGCTTACATTAAAGCTACCCCAGCAGCTATCTTTAAGGCGCATTTGGTTGGTCATCTTCATTAAAGTCGCCATAGGGTCTATACTATTAATGATTTGATTTCTATTGAGTATCTCATTTTTACTGCGCGGTTTCCAATTTGGCGTAATGGTTATATTGGGCGTGGGTTGTTTATAAGTTATAATTGTATTGCGGGTATCGCCCTTGCGGCTCGACCATACTTGCGCCCAATTTGGAGCCGTTGTTCCGCCCGTTGTCCCTTTAGATTTCGCTTTAATTATCATTCGGGTAACCGATGCAATGCCTACACCTTTACCATCAAGGCTATTTTCGTAATTGTTATTGTTGGCCGTCATCGATATAGAAACATCGGCCACCGGCGCAATGCCAGAGTGACCCGAATATTTTATCGATGTTGTTTCCCCATAAGCAAGGCTGCTTATAAGCATCACCCCCGCCGAAAGAGCAAATAAGTTTTTCATATATAATAATATCCTATAATTTTATTGGTAAAAATCGACAAGCTTAAGAGAAACCGATTTTGCGCCTTCCTTCGATTGTATCAGCACCGGTATAGTCATGGTACTACCGTTAACATGAGCCAACCAAATTTCCATATTGGTTGCTTCGGTTGCGCGCTTACCACCCATAATTAAACCCGATTTTCCAATCATTTGTATCTGGCAACCAATGGCATCGCCCTCATAAATCGGGGTAGATACCACTTTTGTACCTAAGGGTTGTAATATGGTGGTAATAGAAGAAAATCCGTCAAAACTCACAAAATTACCCGTACAGCCACCATTATGGGTAACATCGCGCATCACCCGATAAATAGTCGATAGCGGATCAATGCTATTTTTAGCTGTGGATATATCGAGCATTGTCTCACTACGGGTTTCTATGGGTGGGTTCATATTTACCGAAGGCACACCGCCATTCCAGTTGACTTTTGTGGTGCGTGTAAGCTCTTTACCAGTACGGGTTTGCACATAACTTTGCGGGTAGGTATTAACACCTTGTACCGAGCCCGAAACAGCTGTGCTCGATTGCTCCTTAATAATACCCGGCCAAGAAAGATTACGCTCCATGCGGATATTATAGGCACTATCGCTTGCATCAATATGGATGGATGAGCTCCCAAGCTGCATAATGCCAGAGCGTGCTTTATAACCCAAACCATAAGTCTCTGCCACAGCCGAAAACGCGATTACACTCAAAAAAGATGCCACAACTATTTGTTTTAACTTCATACTTGTCTCCTAAACATCCCCATATTTTTATACATATATTGTGGCAAACTTATGCCTTTTTATTGCATATATATCCACTTATCCATTAAAATTAGCATAAAAAAGCAATTTCCTCAATCACCAAGGTCATAATTGGGCAGATAGCAGTAGATATTTTAATTGAAAATAAGCTGTTTTAATAATTATTTTTTGTTATGATACAAAAATAAATTTGAATATGAGAATAAGTATGAATAAAAAAATTGCTTTTGTTTTGATGAACTATGGTGGGCCCCAGCATATTGATGAAGTTGAGGGCTATTTAAAAAATATTTTTAAAGACCCAGCCATTTTACAAGCTCCTTTTTTTATTCGGCTTTGGTTATCCTATAGAATTGCTAAAAACCGTGGGCAAAAATCGCGGGATATCTTTGCCAAAATGGGCGGGAAATCCCCGATTAATGACGAAACCTTAAAGCAAGTAAAAGCCATTGAGGTTGAAATTAGCCATTTAAACCCGCAACTGAGTGCCAAAGGTTTTATGATCCAGCGTTATGCAAAGCCTTTTGCCAAAGATGTTATGGGGGATATTGTGGCCTTTAACCCCGATAAAATTATTTTACTGCCGATGTATCCGCAATTTTCGAATACCACAACAGAATCTTCCCTTAAAGATTTCATTAAACATGCACCCAAAAAATTATGGAAAAAAATAGAAACATTACATTATTTTTATACCGATAAAGGTTGGCAAAATTATTTTATTAACAGCATTTTCAATGTGTTTTCTCAAAATAAAGATACGGATTTTCATGTTCTTTACTCTGCCCATTCTATCCCTAAATTTTATGTGGATAAGGGCGATATTTATGAGCGCCAAGTGAATGATTGTGTGCGTATCATTCATGAACAAATAGAAGATAAATTAGGTGCGGCCATTCCCCATTGCTTGGCTTGGCAATCTAAAGTGGGCAGAATGCGCTGGTTAGCACCATCGGTCGAAGAAACTATTCGCTCTCTTAATGATACCAATATGATTGTGGTTCCCTTATCTTTTGTGGCCGAAAATAGCGAAACCTTGGTGGAATTAGATATGGATATGAAGGATATTGCCATTGCTAACGGCACACAAAAATATATACGCATACCCACCCCCAATGCGGATAGCGGATTTATTGCCGATTTAGCGCAACATGTTGTTACGCTTAGCCAGTTATAATAAAGTTATTTAATAGCAAAAGTAGCCGAAATTTGGGCATTAAGGACATTCTCTCTTGAGTTGCTCCCCACAAAACCACCCGAACCAAAGCCATCATCGCCAAAACCGTTAAAAGCTCCTTGGCGCGCTTGGATGAGTTTACCGACATCGGCACCCATATTTTTGGCTATCACCGTTGCCCGATCTTTGGCATTTTGTGCCGCTTTTTCCATAAGCTCGGCCTTAATATTGGTTATGGGTTTAGAGTAATAATAATAGGGTTGCTCAGGGCGAATATATAAATCCATTTCTTCAAAATCTAGCTCTATCTTGCTAAACAACTCTTCAATTAAATCCACATTATCAAAGCCATTAATATGGATAGAGCGTGCCATATAATAACCCACAAATTGCTCTTCTTTATTGCCTAAATCGTCTAAATAAACGGTTTTGGTTTGCTCACTTTTCTGATAAACCGAATAGCTAATCAAATCCTCCGGTACACCATGTTCTTTTAAATAACCGATAGCGGCATTTATTGATTTATCAACCGATGCTTTTGCCCATTCGGATTTTTGCGATGAAAATGATGATGATAATGTCCAATTCACTCGGTCCGATACCAATATTTGCTCGGCCACCCCACGTACTTGTATTTGTTGCCCTTTACCAAAACTTTGGCTGATTGTATTGGTAAAGATGATTGTGCAAAAAGCAATGGTAGCCAATATGGCTAAAACAACAATAATTTTTACAGATGCAGATAATTTATTCATCTCATTTTCCTTATTATTTCTCTCTGACCCAATATTTAAACCATAAAATAGTGGAAAAATTAAGACGGGCTTATTTAAGTTGATAGGGGGACGGCTTATTCTATATTATGTATGGGGCTTTGCCCCTATACCCCAAAACACTTCGTGTTTACCTAAAGGGAAAGCCTATTCGGCTTTCCTAGGCTAATCATTAACGATAGAGTTTAGGTAACAAACCTTATATAATAGAGCATAGAAAATGCAATGGCATTTTCCTTTAGGTTCAAACGGAACGTTTGCGGGGTGTCTTGTCGGAGACAAGCCAACTCTTTAGTAGGCATGCTTTCAGCATGACGGGCAGAGCCCCATACATAAAAAAGCACTGTTGAATATCAGTAAAGATATTTCAACAGCGCATGTAAATTCGGAAACACTTCGTGTTTATTCGATACCGGTGATTTTTAATTTATCTTTGGTATCGCGCAAACGGAGGCGAAGGGCATTGAGTTTAATAAACCCGCCGGCATCGGTTTGGGTATAGATGCTCTCGGCATCTTCAAAGCTCACCACATTTTCGGAATATAAGCTATTGGGCGAACGGCGGCCGGTAATGATGATATTCCCTTTATAAAGCTTAGCACGTACCTCACCTGTAACCATTTCTTGCGATTTATCCACGGCGGCTTGGATCATCTCGCGCTCGGGCGCAAACCAAAAACCGTTATAAACATATTCGGAATATTGGGGGGATAGGCTATCTTTTAAATGCATGGTCGGGCCATCGAGCACTAAGCTTTCCATGGCGCGGCGCATTTTAAATAATATGGTTCCGCCCGGTGTTTCGTAAACCCCACGGGATTTCATGCCTACAAAGCGATTTTCCACAATATCAATACGGCCAATACCGTGTTTACCGCCAATTTTATTAAGGCGCTCTAATAAAGTGGCCGGGCTGAGTTTTTCGCCATTGATAGAAACGGGATCGCCCGCCTCAAAGCCCAAAATGATTTCTTCGGGGGTATCGGGGGCATCCCAAGGGTGGACGGTGCGTGTGTAAACATCTTCGGGCGGCTCAACCCATGGATTTTCTAGTACTTTGCCCTCGCATGAAATATGCAAAATATTGGCATCGGTGGAATAGGGTGGCTCACCCATTTTAGAAAGGGGAACTTCAATTCCGCGAGATTGCGCCCATTGAATAAGCTTGGTACGGCTGTTGAGATCCCATAAACGCCAAGGGGCAATCACTTTAATATCGGGCTGGCAAGCATAATAGCCTAGCTCAAAACGTACTTGGTCATTCCCTTTACCGGTTGCACCGTGGGATACGGCAGTGGCACCTACCTCTTGGGCAATTTCAATTTGGCGTTTGGCAATAAGGGGGCGCGCAATCGACGTACCAAGCAAATATGTACCCTCGTATAATGCATTGGCTCTAAACATGGGGAAGATGTAATCTTTAACAAATTCCTCGCGGAGGTCATCCACAAAAATTTCTTTTACACCCATGGATTCTGCGCGTCGGCGTGCTGGCTCTAATTCTTCGCCTTGGCCTAAATCGGCCGTAAAGGTAACAACCTCGCAATTATAGGTTTCTTGTAACCATTTTAAAATAACCGATGTATCTAAACCACCGGAGTAAGCAAGCACTACTTTTTCTACAGATTTCATTGGTGAATTTCTCCTCAAATTCAATTCGGATTGTGAAAACGCGTATATTTTGCGCTTATTGCGCCGAATGTCAATGTTTTTTGTACAGATTGCAAAGCTTTTACGGCGTTTTTAGCTTAAATAAATCAATCATCTCGTTAAATAAAGTATCGGCAAGCTCGGCAATGGTGGATAAGGTAATGGCATTGCTGTAAATATCGGTCACATCATGGCCAATACCAAAGGCCAACAGCTCAATATCCTTTTGTTGCTCTATTTTTTTTACGGTTTCTCTGAGATGCTGATACAAAATATCCGGTTCATTTTCGCCCAAAGTGGCATCATCCACCGGCGCACCATCGGAAAGAACAATGAGTATTTTACGATGCTCTTGGCGTTGCTTAAGCCGGTTTTGCGCCCATAACAAGGCTTCGCCGTCGATATTTTCTTTAAGCAGGCCATCTTTGAGCATGAGCGCCATGGGTAAACGCGCCCGCCGATACGGATGTTCGGCCGATTTATAAATGATATGCAATAAGTCGTTCAATCGCCCCGGTGCTTTGGGTTGGCCTGTAGCCTCCCATAATTTGCGGCTTTCGCCACCCCGCCAATGTTTGGTGGTAAAGCCCAAAATTTCTACAGGTATGCCACAACGCTCTAAGGTACGGGCTAAAATTTCGGTAATAATGGCCGCCATGGCAATAGGCCGGCCCCGCATAGAGCCACTATTATCAATGAGTAACGAAACCGTGGTATGGCGCAACGGATTTTCAATTTCATCCTTATAGGCCAGCGAGTGGCTAGGGGCAGCAACTACGCGCGCCAAGCGGGCGGCATCTAAAATGCCGTCTTCCAAATCGAATTGCCAAAAGCGTTTTTGTTGTGCCATTAAATGACGCTGTAATTTATTAGCCAACCGATTAATCAGGCTTTGCACATCTTTGGTTTGCTCATCGAGCTTTACGCGCAATTTTTCTAACTCACTGGTGGTGGCAAGCTCATTGGCATTTTCAATGGCATCAAATTGCGTGGTAAATACCCGATAAGCAAGGCGCACATTTTCGATGTTATTGCCATGGCCTTCGCTATGCTCTACGGCTTCGCCGTCAAATTCATCGCCGCCGTCTGGTGGATTACCCGCTTGGCTATCATCGGATTTTTTATTTTCTTCATTGGCCGCATCACTCGAAGGTTTGCCTTCTATCGGCGCATCATTTTGCTCGGTTTGCGCTTGGTTAGAGCCCATATTTTCGGGGATATCCGCTTCTTCCTCGCGGGTTTTATCCTCAAAATCTTTTTCTTCGGGGCAAACTTTTTTAATAATTTTTTGCAGCTCTTTTGCCCATAGGCTTTGGTTTTCCATATATTCGGCCAATTGCTCCTTAGGCGGCAATAAAGCTTCTATTTGCTGGTGCCAAGCTTGGGCTTGCTCCTGCAAACTTTCGGGGATTGGGTAATCCATATATTGCAATAATGCCAAGCTTACCCCAAGGCTGCGCCCGGTTAAATTCAGGTTGGGGTTATTGAGCAAATTTAAATTGGCGCCCTCGGATATGGCATAATGCATATAATTATTATACACACCCCGCCAACGATGCCCCGCTTTACCCATAAGGCGGGTGGTATTTATAGCATCGTAAACCTCACGAGCCGCTTGGGAATGGGGGCGATAATGATGATAAATTTGCCGATTATTCCAACGTTTTTCTAAAGCTTTAATATCGGTTAAATAACGCACAAAAGTATAATCGGGGTTATTGCCTGTTAATTTGGGTAGGTCTAAAATATCGTGATTCGCACGCTCCACAGCCTCATCGGTAAAATTTACCGAGGCTTCGGCATCGTTAGAAAAAACCTTAAATGTTACTGCCGTGGCTTCTTCAAAATCTTTAAAATCACGCTTTTTTGCCATTAACTTAACCTAAAGGCCACCCAAGGGGCTTTTGGTGCTGCTTTCGGCAATTTCCACACCAAAGCAACGCTGATACCATTCGGCAATCATTGCGCGCTCATGCTCATCGCAGCGGGCCAAAAAGGCAAAACGGAAAGCGAGTTCTAAATCGCCATCAAAAATATCGGCATTTTCTGCCCAGCTAATCACGGTACGGGGCGACATCACGGTAGAAAGCTCCCCTTGCATAAAGGCTTTACGGGTTAAATTGGCCAACTCGACCATAGGGGTCACAAGAGCGGCTTTTTCTTTATCCGCTTGCCATTCACTCATGCGTGATAAAATAATTTGGCTTTCTTCTTTGGCATCTAAATAATTGAGCGGAGCTACAATATGCCAACGGTCCATTTGGCCTTGGTTGATTTGGTGCGTACCATGATAAATGCCCGATGTATCACCTAAGCCCACCGTATTGGCCGTTGCGAACAAACGAAAATAGGGGTGCGGTATAATCACTTTATTTTGGTCAAGCAAGGTTAAATGGCCTTTGGCCTCTAGCACTCTTTGAATTACAAACATTACATCCGGCCGGCCGGCATCATATTCATCAAACACCAAAGCAATCGGGTGTTGCAATGCCCAAGGGAGTAACCCTTCTTTAAATTCGGTAATCTGTTTACCGTCTTTTAACACAATGGCATCACGGCCAATCAGATCAATACGGCTAACATGGCTATCAAGATTAATGCGCATGAGCGGCCAATTGAGCCGTGCAGCAATTTGCTCGATATGGGTGGATTTACCCGTACCATGCCAACCCTGCACCAACACCCGCCGATTATGGGAAAACCCAGCTAAAATCGCCTTAGTGACATGGGGCTGAAAGCGATAATCTTCATCAATCTCCGGCACATAAGGGGATTTTTTGCTAAAGGCCGGCACCTTCATATGGCTGTTAAAGCCAAAAGCATCTTGGGTGGTTACTGTTATATCGGGTTGCTGAAGCGGGAAATATTGATCATCTGCCATGGATATTCCTTTATATTTTTGTAAATATACTTTTAAAATACATAATTTATAGATTATGTCAAAATAGAATCAGCCTTTAAAGCCTGTTGCGACTACAAAGACCTCGGGCGATTCCTTACGCGAAGACGGTGGTTTGGCATGGCGTACTTTATCGAAACGCTGTTGCATATCGGCATAAAGTTCACCCTCCGTTCCTCCCTGAAAGACCTTAGCTACAAAATATCCCCCAGGTTTTAATATTTTGCAAGCAAAATGATAGGCGGCATCGACCAATGCAACTATCCGTAAATGGTCGGTGGCCTTATGGCCGGTGGTAAATGGTGCCATATCCGATATTACACCATCGGCCTTGCCATTAAGCAATGCAACAATACGTTCTTCGGCCTCGGCCGCCAAAAAATCTTGCCGGATAACCGTTGCCCCCGCAATATCTTCCATTTCTTGAATATCAACGGCAATAATTTTACCTTGGCCATTTTGGCTTCCGATAATCTCTACCGCCTCGCATGTCCAACCGCCAGGTGCCGCACCTAAATCCACAACCCATTGGTCGGGCTTTAAAAAGTGAAAACGCTCATTAAGCTCACGGATTTTAAAAGCCGCCCGAGAGCGTAAACCTTGGGCTTGTGCGGCTTGCACATAAGGGTCGTTAAGTTGGCGTTGCAACCAACGGGTAGAGCTTGTTTTGCGCCCTTTTGCGGTTTTTACCCGTACCGATTGCGCCCGTTGCGATGTACCCGATTCGGCTTTTTTACCGCTTGATTGTAATTTTGGTTTTCGGCGAAAACTCATATTTATTCCCTATATAGCCTATATTAATCAAAATGGTTATATTCTGACTGATAATAATTTAATGCTAAGGGGTTTGCAACCCCTTAAAAATCCCCACACACAGCTATGCTGTGGGCAACTTTGTTGCCATAAGCAATACCATATTTTATACGGTATTACTTATTTTATCCCTCATATTTGCGTGTATATCGGCGCCCTAAGCTAGTTAATATTTCATATGGTATTGTATTTGCCCATTCGGCAACCCTATTCACCGATATATTTTCGCCCAAAATCTCTACCTGTTGGCCAATCTGTTTTAAATTTTGGGGTAAGTGGGTAACATCTAAAGTAATAGAATCCATGGATATTCGCCCCACCACAGGCACTTTATAATCACCAATCATTACATAACCTTTCGGGGAAATGCTGCGCATCCAACCATCGGCATAACCAACAGATATGGTGGCAATTTGGCTATCTTGGCTAGCAACCCAACTATTAGAATATCCCACGGCCTCACCCGCTTTAATCGGCCGTATTTGCACAATGGGGGCATGTAAACTCACCACCGGCTTAACAGGGCATGGGCGGCCATCGGCAAAAGGATTACCCCCATATAAGCCAATGCCGGGGCGGCCGATATTACCCTGATAATCTGCGCCCAATAAAATACCGGCCGAGTTACCTAAGCTGGTTGTGCAATCCTCCCAACCTTTACGAATATGGATAAAACGCCTGAGTTGCTCTGCATTATAGGGGTTTTCGGCATCATCGGCACAAGCAAGATGCGACATAATGAATAATAGATGACAACGGGCAAGTAATGGGTGGCCTTTGTGCATTTGTGGCCATTCTGGTTTATCGAAGCCAAGGCGGTTCATGCCCGTATCCACATGAAAAACAATATCCATTTCTTGATTATTATCCGTTAAATAATCATTCAGATTTTCAAGTTCAAAAATCGAGCCAATCACCGGCGTTAACTCAAAATGCGGATAAGCCGCAATATCCACTTTAGGGATTGCCAAGCCATTGAGCACATATATGGGGCTTTTTATACCATTTTGGCGTAGCTCTATGCCCTCGGATAAATGGGCAACAAAAAAATGCTGTACCCCTTTATTTTCTAAATAAGCGGCAACCTTAACCGCACCAAGCCCATAGGCATTGGCCTTCACCACCGCAGCCGCCATACCATTTTGCATCTGATTATTAAATAACAACCAATTATCGTATAGATTTTTTAAATTAATGGTTAATATTGCCCCATGGGCATTAGTGAATATCATCGGGGTTATATCTTGTTTCTAAGTCGCTAAATTTTGTGCGAGATTTATCGAAATGTAATTGAATATCAGGGGTATCACCATGGCGGTTTTTACCCACAATGACCGAGCCTTTATTGCGGTTACGCTCCATGCGCTCTTCCCAACGGTTCATGGCATCGCTATCTTCATCATCGGGGCGCTCATTTTGGATATAATATTCGCGGCGGAATACAAACATAATAATATCGGCATCTTGCTCAATAGAGCCTGATTCCCGAAGATCGGACATTTGCGGGCGTTTATCTTCGCGGTTTTCCACTTGGCGCGAAAGCTGAGAAAGTGCAATCACAGGGATTTCTAGCTCTTTGGCTAAGTTTTTTAAGCCCCTTGTAATTTCGGCAACTTCTTGCACCCTATTCACATCGCGGCTATTACCGCTAATCAGCTGAATATAATCTATCACCAGCAGGCCTAAATTTTGCGTGCGTTTAAGCCGCCTTGCCCGAGAGCGAATGGTAGCAATGGTTTGCCCCGGTGTATCATCAATAAAAAACGGAATTTCGCGCAATTTGCTCGCCACATTATGCAGGCTATCATATTGTTGGTCGGTAATATCACCCCGGCGAATAGCTTGGCCGGATATTCCGGTTTCTTGGGATAATATCCGTAAAGCCAGCTGATCATAACTCATCTCTAGCGAGAAAAACCCGACAACCGCACCATTATCAATTTGGCCTTTGGCCTGCATTTCGGCATAGGCCTTGGTGGCCGCTGCCCAAGCTATATTGGCGGCCAAAGCGGTTTTACCCATGGCGGGGCGACCGGCAACGATAATAAGGTCGGAGCGTTGCATGCCCCCAAATAATTTATCTATCGCATTAATGCCTGTGGTAATACCTGCTAAAGAATCCCCCCTTTGGTGTGCTTTATAGGCAATCTCTAAGGCTTTTTCGAGCGAGGCATCAAAACCAGTAAATCCGGTGCGAAAGTTACCAGTCTCCGCCAAATTATATAAACGTTCTTCGGCTAACGATATTTCTTCCTCTGCCTTACCCTCGGCATCAACCGAGGTTGCTCTATCGCTAATTTCGTGGCCAATCTCTATGAGTTGGCGGCGCAAATGGCTATCGTAAATTATCCGTGCATAACTTTCGGCACTATAGGTAGAAACTGCCGAGCCACCGAGCTCTCGCAAATATTCAATACCGCCAAGCTCTAATAAATCGGGGTCCGACTTAAAATAGCCCGCAAGTGTAACCTCGTTAATGATATGTTGGCGATTTTCCATATCCAGCATGGTTTTAAAAATTTTACGGTGGGCATTTATCACAAAATGCTCGGCCATTAAAAATTCCGATACACGCATTAAAGCGTTCGAATCCAAAATAATGGCACCTAATAAGGCTTTTTCGGCCTCGAGGTTATAAGGAATATCGTTATTGCTTTGGATTAACGCTTGTTCTTCATGGCCTTGATAGTAAGAATCAGCTCCATTTTGCGGTGCGATAATTAAATCCGCAAATGGGTCGTCATCCAGCTGTGCTTCACCCTCTTCCACTACCTGTTTGGGTTGCGGCTGGGGTTCGGCTTTTGGTTTTTGTGTATTTGGCTCATCATCAATGAGGTCAAAATCATCCATATCCATAAAGGCTATTCCTTAAATAAAATTGAGCCCCTTAGGATAAAAAGAAAGTGATGATTATGCAAGATTTTAAATTTTTTGTCGTTATTATGTATGGGGCTTTGGCCTTATTTTATTGACGAGGCTCTGCCTCATCAATCAAATGAATCCTGATCGAGGATTTTGGTAGAAGGTAAAGTGCTGAGTAGTTCTTTGCCGATATCCGATTGGGGGCTGGTAAAAAAGCCTTCGGCATCTCTATACTCTTTGATTTCACCATCAAGCATAACCGCCACATGATTGCACATTTGCCGCACCACAGGTAAATCGTGGGTAACAAATAAAATAGTCAAGCGCAGCTTGTCTTGCAAATCTTTAAGCAAGTTTAGTATGCGCGCTTGCACGCTAACATCAAGAGCCGAGGTTGGTTCATCGCATACCAATAATCGGGGGCGAGAAGCCAAAGCCCGTGCAATAGCAATACGCTGCCTTTGCCCACCCGAAAATTGATGGGGATAGCGGTTCATCACGCTTGGGTCCATACCGCAAAGCGCCAATAGGCTGGCGACAATCTCTTTTTGTTGGCGGCGGTTGGCCACGGTTTTTTGCACACGCATGGGCTCGGATACGATATTAAGCACATTCATGCGATTATTGAGGGAGGAATAAGGGTCTTGGAATATCATACCCATATCGGAGCGAAAAGCAAACAACTCCCGATTACGCATATCATCGACATTTTTACCATTAAAAAATACTTGCCCCTCGGCGCGCGGCACTAACCCCATAATGGAGCGTATGAGGGTGGATTTACCCGAACCACTCTCGCCCACAATGCCAATACTATCGCCTGCCATTACATTAAATGTGGCATGGCGCACCGCCCATAATAAATGCTCGCCTTTGCCAAAGGAAACCCCCACATCGTTAAGGCTTATCACCGGAACATCCGAGGCTTCGGTTGCAACGGTCTCCTCCAATAGCCATTCTAAGGCAGGGGCGGCTAAGGCTTCATCATATCCGGAATCTTCGCCGCTTTGGGGTATGTTAAAGCGGTGCAATTTACGCTCTAAACGGGGTACGGCAGCCATGAGTTGTTGAGTATATTCTTTTTGCGGTTTACCCAAAACTTGGCTCACCTCGCCTTCCTCTACCATTAAACCATAGCGCAATACAATCACCCGATTCGCAACCTCGGCAATTACCCCGATATCGTGAGTAATGAGAATAACACCGGCATTATCTTCGGTAGCTAAGCGTTTTATGAGCTCTAAAATTTGCTTTTGTATGGAAACATCTAAGGCGGTTGTTGGTTCATCGGCAATGATGAGATCGGGGTTGGCGCATAAAGCCAAGGCAATCACAATGCGTTGGCGTTGCCCACCCGAAAACTGATGGGGATACCAGTTAAAACGCTCTTTATAGTTGGGAATTTCCACACGCTCTAACCAATTGAGTGCCAAAGCTTCGGCCTCATTTGGGTTGAGTTTTAAATGATGTTTGATGGTTTCGACCAATTGTTGCCCGATGGTAAATAATGGGTTAAGGGATGTCATTGGGTCTTGAAAAATCATGCCAATGCGCTTGCCCCGATAACTGCGAATATGGGTAGGTGAAAGCTGGGTAAGCTCTTTGCCCTCTAAGGTAATCACCGAACCTTCATCAATAGTCGCACTATTAGGGAGCAAGCGAATAATGGCCGCCCCAATGGTGGATTTACCGGCACCCGATTCCCCCACTAGGCCTAAAATCTCGCCCCTTTTGACCTCTAAATCGATATTTTCTAATACGGTATTAACGGATTTACGGCGACTATGAAAGGAGACTTGTAAATCTTGAATATTGAGTAGATTATCCATTATCCGCGCTCCTCTGGGTTAAAACTATCACGTAAAAAATCCCCGATTAAATTGACTGAAACCACCAGCAATGTGAGTGTAAGCGTGGGATATATCAAGAGCCATGGTTTAGCGCGCATCACTTGGCGGCCACTATCGATTAACGTACCAAGGGACGGCATGGTGGATGGCACACCCAGACCCAAAAAGGACAAAGTGGCCTCTAAGGTAATTGCCACACCCAAATCGATGGTCATAATAATGAATAACGGCCCTAAGATATTAGGGAGGATATGGCGTAACAATATGGCCGTGCCTGAGCGCCCTAAAATTTTAGCCGATTGCACATATTCTTTATTTTTCTCGACTAAGGTGGAGGAGCGTGCTAATCGGGCAAAGTTCGTCCAACGGCTCATGGCAATAGAGCCGATAAGCACCATAATCATATAGCTAGGTTCGGGTTTGGTACCGAGCATGGTTTTAATAACACCGGCAACCAAAATGGCGGTCATAAAAGCTGGGAATGTAAGCTGAATATCTACCGCACGCATAATGAGAGTTTCTGCCCAGCCGCCGCGCCATGCGGCAATCATGCCCAATAATGTACCCACAACCACAGCCACAAAAATAGCAGTGAGCGAGATGAATAAGGATAACCGAAGGCCGTAAAATATCGCCGAGAGCAGATCCATACCTTGTAAATCCGTACCCAAAATATATTGGCTATCGCTCCCTTCTTTCCATATTGGTGGCAGCTCGGAAGAAAAAATATCGTAAGATGATGGATCCCACGGATTAAACGGGCTGATATAAGGGGCAAAGATTGCCACAAATAAACATATAAAAAAGATGATAAACGAAATTAGAATAAGTGGAGAACGAAAGAGATCGTAAAAGAAATTTTTCCAAAACATAACTTAATCTCCCCTATATATTGTTTCGTCTAAGGCGTGGGTCGATAATGAAATAGAGCATATCCACCGCCAAATTAACCGCCACAAATACAACGGCTACCATGAGTAAATAGGCCGAAATAAACGGAAAATCGTTAAAACCAAAACTTTTAATAAATAAATTACCCACACCCGGCCAGTTAAAAATCGTTTCGGTCACAACCGAAAAGGCAATCAACCCGCCAATTTGCATACCCATGACTGTAATTACGGGAACAAGGGTATTTTTTAGGGCATGTTTATAATTAATCACATTTGGGGCTAGGCCACGGGCACGGGCAAAGCGGATATAATCGGTTTGGAGAACCTCGCGCATGCCCGAGCGCACCAATCGCATAATTAACGTTACCTGATACAAGCCTAAGGATATTGCCGGCATAATCAGATGCTTAAGGCCATCGGTAGTAAAAAAGCCGCTTTCCCAACCCAAGATATTCACCGTTTCACCGCGCCCGATTGCAGGCATAGCCAACCATGTATCGGCCAAAATGACCGAGAAATAATAAATCAACAAACTTGCAATCACAAAAGAAGGAACAGAAACCCCCAATAAAGCAAAAACATTGCCCAATTTAGATAGTGGGTTTTTAGGGTAAAGGGCTGTCCATACACCTAACGGAATACCAATAATCAGCGCAAAAATAAAGGCGGCGGCGGCAAGCTCGATAGTGGCGGGTAAGGATTCCACAATAATTTCTGCAACCGGTTGGCCATTACGCCAGCTATTGCCAAAATCGCCATGCATCGCATTGGTTATAAAGCGCCCATATTGAATATAAATGGGGTCGTTTAGGCCTAAACTTTCGCGCAACTGCTCTTGTTGCTCGGGCGTTGTGGATTGGCTAATCATATTATCGGTCGGGTCACCCGCAAACTGATAAATGGAAAATGCAATTGCCGAAACCACAAAAAGTACAATGATAGCCTGACCAATGCGTGATAAAAAGTACCGTAGAAAATTACGCAAATAATTAACCTTTAAGCTAGTGAAATATGCAACTCAATTTATAGACTTTTTTCCTAAAAGTCACTCAGATTTTACCAGATATTCGCAAAAAAGAGCGAAAAACCCATTGCATAAAAGGACAAAAGAGAAAATTTTTACAAATACAACCTATATCAGAAATTTATTCTCGCTAAATATACGAACTTATCTTATCTTAACAAGATGAATCTATTTAAAAATATCCACCTGAGTGGGGCACAAGCCATGATACTCTCTGGCTTATGCTTTGCAACCATGACCGTACCCGTACGGCTAATTGGCAATACCATGCCAAGCCTAGAAAAAGCATTTTTTCGTAATATGTTTGCTTGGCTGGTGATTATTGCCATTATTTGGGCTGCACCCAAGCATAAACGATTTTTTAAAAGTAAAAATATGCTGCTGCAAATCTTACGGGCATTATTGGGTGTGGGTGCAATGAGCTGTTTTTTTATTGCTTTGGATTTAACAACTTTAGCTAAAGTAACGGCATCATCTTATATTAACCCACTTTTAATTACTGTGGGTGCCATTATTATTTATCACGAGAAAATCCGTATACACCGCACTATTGCGCTAATTGTGGGGTTTTTTGGAGTACTGGTGATGACCAATTTTGCTTTAGGTATTGATAAAGGCATGGCCTATGCCCTTGTATCTTGTATTTTTATGGCCGGCGTTGGTTTAGTGATTAAGCGCTTGTCACAAATAGACCCACCCGATGTGACCGTTTTTTGGATGGGTGCTATTATGACACCGATATCTTTTTTTATGGCATTACCCGGATGGGTATGGCCCAATATGCATCAGATTTTTTTACTGATTATTGTGGGGGCATTGGCTACATTTGCGCAACAATTATTGATGCGCGCCTATAAAGTGGGGGAAGTTACCGAAATTTTACCCTATGATTTTTTGCGCCTTATTTGGGCGAGTATTTATGGATTTTTGTTATTTAACGAAAAACCGGAGCTGAATATTTATATTGGTGCCGCCATTATTTTAACATCTACCGTTTATATTGCATGGCGCGAGCAAATACATAAACATGTTGCGCTACAAGCCAACCATTAAATATGCTCGTAACGTTGGAGCAATTTTTTAGCGGTATCATAGGCTTGGTTAATTTTTTTGATGGTATCGGTATCGCCTTTATTATCGGCACTATCGGGGTGATATTTACGGGCTAAATTGCGATAAGCATGGCGTAATGCCGGGCGCTCAAACGGAATTTCTAGCTGTAACAAAGCCAAGGCCTCGGTTTCCTCGGTGCTTACATCGGGCCAAATGGCCGAGCGCATTTTGCCTTGCTGGTCATCAGCACCCCGCTCAAACAAATCGAATGGGTCTCGTAAGCGCTCCCCATTATAATGAATTTTTTCGGCCGCATGGCGCAAACCCATCGGCCAAGTTTCGCCACCCAGCTGCATGCGCTCTAACTCAAAAGCAAATTGGGTATCATCCATACCCTCAAAATAGTTCCAGCTTTTGTTAAACTCTTTAATATGCTCCAAACAAAAATACTGATATTTTTTTTGCGAATAACGTGAAATCGGTGCCGGATACACCCCTTCTTGTGCACAATTTTTATTTGCACATAAATGTTTAGGCTCTTTTTTTTGGGTATTTAGCCAGTCATAGCTTCGTTTATATTTTCGCATAGTTCATATTTAACTTGGTTTTATCAATAGGGCAAGCCCAAAATTATTATCTTTAAAATACAACCTTAAAATTATATTTTAAATAAATATATATTATTTGGGTTGTGTAATTATTTTCTATGTATTATTATTAAGATATATTATTAATTTCTTGGAGTGACTAAAATTGAATAATTCTTTTGTATTAAAAAATTTTTATATAAATGGTAACCGTACCAGTATTCGCCTAGATCAAGAAAGTGTTGAAGCTTTAAATTCTATTTGCGATGCCGAAAGTGTTCAGTTTAATCAGCTTATGCAAATTATAGAACAACAACGAGAAAAAAGTATTAGCAAAATGTCACGCACCGCCTATTTACGAACTTTTTTAATTCATTATCTCAAACAACAAATTAAAGAACAATCGGCTTTGGCTAAAGGCGATTTAAACAAAATAGAAGAGATGGCAAAAGGCCGCCGTCATTAATAACCGCGGCCTTTAATTATATTTTGTTTCAATAATTAAGCGCCGGCACCATATTTATCGCCAAAAACAAATGCCCGAACTTCATCTAGCTCTGTTTTTAAGCGATTCTCTAAACTTTCATATAAATCACGCATACTTACCACGCCAATAATTTCGTTATCTTCAATTACAGGTAGGTGGCGGATTTTATGCTTATGCATGAGTGATAGAGCATCATGGCTACTGGCATCGCGCGAGATTGTTTCTAATTTACGGGTACAAATTTCACCAATCGTTTTATCAAAATCACCTTCTGCCACAACTTTACGCGTAAAGTCACGTTCGGTTACAATCCCAATCACTTGGTTATTTTTATCGATAATAATCAGTGACGAACAATTACCTTCAATCATGGCTTGTGCCGCAAATTGAACCGGACTATCTTCTGAAATACAACAAACACCGTCTGTTGCAATAAACTTTTTAATTGAATCTGCAGCCATGTGATCTCCTTAAATCTCTATTAGCTCAATGGGTTATACTTAAGCTATTATATATAGCATATTTTGGCCAAGTTGTCATTAAAATGCGCGTTTAAGCATCGGTCTTGACCCATAAAAAAAATAAGGCTAATATATAAAAAACACACCTGAAGCTTTTATTCCTAAGTGCTACATATGGGGTAGAAGCCGTAAAGCTTTGCTTTACCGGGTTAAATTAGAAATGATTTGGCCTCCCGGATTTGGAAAGGGTATATTATTGATACTTAAAGATAATTTTGGTCGCATATTCACCTATCTTCGGCTCTCAATTACCGAAGCCTGTAATTTTAAATGTGCATATTGTTTGCCTAATGGCTATCAGCCACCAGCCCATGATTTAAATGAGCTTTCACTTACAGAGATTAAAAATTTATTGGCTGCTTTTGTTGATTTGGGTATTAAAAAAGTGCGTTTAACCGGTGGTGAGCCTTGTTTACGTAAAGATTTAAATGAGATTATCCAAATTACAGCAAGCTTTCCTGAAATTGAGCGCATTGCGCTCACAACCAATGGTACGGGGCTTCATAAAAATATCGAAAAATTTGTGCAATCGGGTGTTACCGCCCTTAATCTTTCAGTCGATACGCTCAACAGAGCCAAGTTTAAAGAATTAACAGGGCTCGATAAACTACCTGATCTGCTTGAGACCATTCATATTGCCCAAGAACTACCTTTAGATTCGCTTAAAATGAATGCGGTTTTAATGAAAGGTCAGAATGATAACGAACTTGCATCTTTTTTAACTTTTCTTAAAGATACAAAAATCACAATGCGCTTTATTGAACTAATGCAAACCAACAGCTTAGACGATCAATTTTTATCGCCAAGGCAAATGTTGGCCGCACCTTTAATTGAAGATTTACAAAAACAAGGTTGGATAGAGCAAAAAAAAGGGAGATATGCCGGCCCCGCACGGGAGTTTAAACATGCTGATTACCAAGGGAAAATCGGATTTATTACCCCCTATGGTGATGGCTTTTGCGAAAATTGCAATCGCCTACGTGTATCGGCGCAAGGGCAATTACAACTTTGTTTATTTGGCCAAGGACAAATAGATTTGCGCCCATTTTTAAAAGATACATCGCAAAAAGAAGATTTAAAAAATATTATTATGGCCGCACTTACCCAAAAGGCCGAAACCCATTATCTACATGAAAAAAATCCGGGAATTCGCGGGCATTTGGCCTCGATTGGCGGTTAGGAGATTATATGAAACTCGACGATTTATTCGCAAATACAACTTACCAAATGGCCAATGTAGCCAAAAAAACTATCACCGAGCGCAAAGCCTTAGCCACAGGGCGCATCATTGTGGGCGAGCTAGTTTTTAATAAAATAAAAGAAGGCTCCATGCCCAAAGGTGACCCCATCAGCTTAGCAGAAACCGCGGCTATTTTAGGGGCTAAAAAAACCGCCGATATTATCCCCTTATGCCATCCTTTGGGTTTAGACCATGTACGGGTATCCATAGTTGATGACGGCAATGAGGCTTTTCGGGTTTATTGTTTGGCAACAACTACCGCAAAAACTGGCGTAGAGATGGAAGCTTTAGCCGGTGTTTCAGCCGCCTTGTTGACTATTTGGGATTTATCAAAACCCGTTACGGCCGATTTACACATCGAAGATATTAAGCTTTTACAAAAAACTGGCGGTAAATCGGGTATATGGCGCACCAAACAGGATATCCCCCCAGCGATTAAAGATTATTTTGAAAGCGAAACAACCAATAACACCCCTTTAAAAGATTATACCGCTGCTGTTATAACCATGAGCACAAGGGCAAGCCAAGGAGTTTACGAAGATACTTCAGGCGCTTATTTAAAAAACCGATTATCAGAGTTGGGCTGTAACATCACCCATTACGAAATCATTGCCGATAATGCCGCACAGTTGAAACAAACATTAAGTGAGCAAAAACCCAATTTAATTTTAGTTACAGGCGGTACAGGCCTATGCCCCGATGATTGCACACCAGAAGTATTAACCGAAATTATGGATAAAAATGCCCCCGGTTTTGCTGAATATTTACGCCTACAAGGTAGCCAATTTACTTATAAATCTTGGTTAAGCCGGCAAAATGCGATTGTTAAAGGCAATAGTTTAATCATTGCCCTACCCGGCAGCTTAAAGGCGGTTAAAGAGAATTTGGGTTTATTAGAACCTTTATTACCCCATGCGTTAAAAATGCTTAAAGGAGGTAACCATGATTAGCTGGCTTGAAGCCCAAGAAATTATTAAAAATAATATCAAAACAATGCCGATTATAACCAAAGCGACCCATGAGGTTTTGGGGGATATTTTAGCGCAAGATATTATTGCAACGGCCGATTTACCCCCCTTTAATAACTCGGCGATGGATGGTTATGCGTTGAGAGCCGAATGGGTTAAAGATGCCAGCGCTGATCACCCAATTGCTTTAAATGTAAAAGGGCAAATATTGGCTGGCCATAATGATGGTTATACCGAAAATACAGCCATTGCCATTATGACCGGTGCCAAAGTGCCTGATTATTTTGATGCCGTTATCCCTGTTGAAATGGTTACCCCCCAAGGTGAACAAATTATCATTCAAACAACCCGCAAAGTTGGCGAGAATATTCGCCCCCAAGGCAGCGACCTTTGCAAAGGCGATATTTTAATCACTAAGGGTACCAAAATTAATGCTTATCATATTAGCTTAATGGGCGCCCAAGGGTTAAGTAATGTGCAAGTTTACCAAAAGCCCCGTATAGCTGTTATCATTACGGGTGATGAAGTGGGTAAGGAAAATAACGATAGCAACCAAATTGCCGATGCCAATGGCCCATTTTTACAAGCGGCTATTCACCAAAATGGTGGTAATTTAGTTGGCCTATATCATTTAAGCGATAATGAGCAAAAATTTCATCAGCTTATTGCCACCCTCAAAGGCAATGTGGATTGTATTATCTCTACCGGTGCGGTATCGGCCGGTGTTAAAGATTTTATCCCTAATGAAATTTTGGCCGAGGGCGGTAAAATCCATTTTCATAAAATATACCAACGCCCGGGCAAACCTTTGTTATTTGCTGCACTTTCCGATGGTACTTATTGGTTTGGCTTGCCGGGTAATCCGGTTGCAGTGCAGGCTAGCTTTATATTCTCGGTGACCACATGGCTTAACGCGGCTTGTCAAACGTCTCCTTTAAAAACAGATAAAGCTATATTAACAGGTGAATATCATAAAAAAGCTGATTTTCAGATGTTTTTACGGGGCAATTGTTATACAAATGACAAAGGCGAAACCCATGTGGATTTAGCCGCAGGACAAGCGAGTTATCAGCTTAAAAATTGGGGTAAGGTCAATTGCTGGGTAATAGCCACTGCTGGTAAAGAAGAATTTAAAACTGGTGATATTGTCGAAATTTTAAGGATATAAAAATGACCAAAATTACACTCTCGCCTTTTGGGCATATGCGCGAATATATTGCCGAAAAAATGGATATTCAGCTTGATAACCCAACTTCATTGGGTTTGCGCCAATATTTATCGGCTCAATTCCCCGATGCCCGTGCAATTATTGATTTATGTGCATTTAGCGATGATAGCCGTATTTTTGCAGAAGAAGAAAAATTTAGCGATGGCGCACAAATATCCATATTACCCCCTGTTTGTGGTGGCTAAAAATGAGCCGAATCAAAACCCTTATCTCCAATGATTTGGATATCGAAGATGCCATTAACTTTACAGCCGATGATAAACATGGGGCTGCAGCGAGTTTTATAGGTTATATTCGTAACCATAATGAAGGCCAAGCAGTAGATGGGCTTACTTACGATGTGCATGAGGCCTTGGCAATTAATATTTTTGAGCAAATGGCCAAAGAAGCCCAAGAGCGATGGGGTAAAGATTTAAAAATATATATTGCCCATGCCAATGGCTATCAGCCCATTGGGGGTATTGCGGTTGTTGTTATGGTGTCCTCTGCCCACCGAGCTGAAAGTTTACAAGCCTGTGCTTGGATTATTGAAGAAATTAAACATAAAGCCCCTGTTTGGAAAAAAGAAGCTTATATAAGCGGCAGCCAACAATGGACCAAAGGCCATAGCTTACGCCCGCGTATGACTGATGATAAATAAGCAGAAATTACCCATAAAAAAAACTTGCAATTCGCTGATTTAGCGTCTTTAATAATTGGGTTATGATTAAGGAGCTAAAAGCATAAAATGCGTATATTTTTGAGTATATTTTCCCTATGGGGAATAATTTTACTTACAGGCTGTGGTTTTGAGCCCGCTAACGGAACGGCCGTGAGCCGTAGCCAAACAGGGGCTATTGTCCCCCCTATTACTTTGCCGCAACCGGGGACAAAAAGCGAATATCTCCTTAAAAATGAATTACAACGCCTGCTCCCAAGCGACCAAGGTAATTATCGCCTTGCATGGACATATAGCAACCAAATTACCGGAACTGACTTAAACTCAAATAGTGATTACACAAGATATAATAACCGTTATATTCTTAATTGGCGTTTATATGATAGCCAAAATAATGTGGTGAAATCATCAATATCGCGCACCAATATAGGTATTAACATTGCCAAAACCGGTTACCCGACAACGGCTGCACAGCAAGATGCCGACCGCGAAGCCGCCAAATTATTATCACAAGATGTTTATAACCAGTTACGCACCTATTTTAAGCAAAATAAGTAATAATGAAAATAACGAATAATCAGATAACAGCCAGTTTAAATAAACCCAACCCGGCTTTTATGGCATGGCTTGTTTATGGCCCCGATGAAGGCAAAGCCCGTGAGTATGGCCATAAATTAGCGCAATCGGTTTTACAGGGCGATAAAGACCCATTGCGTGTTGTTGATTTTTTAGGAAAAGATTTAAAGGACGAGCCTGCCAAATTTTTTGACGAGGCCAGTGCAATGTCCATGTTTGGCGGACGGCGTGTATTGCGTATTCGCGAGGCTAAAGATGAGCTTGCAACGATATTAGAAGATTACCTCAATACACCCAATGAGGATTGCTTGATTATTGCCGAAGCCGGCGATTTAAAACCGGCATCGAAATTGCGTAAATTATTCGAAAGCGCAAAAAATGCCGCCGCAATACCTTGTTATTTGGATGATGCCAAAGATATTGCCCAAATGGCACAAGAGATTATACGGAGCCATGGTTTAACGATTGAACGCAATGCCCAAACAGAGCTTTTATTGCGATTAGGTAGCGACCGCGCATTATCGCGCAGCGAAATAGAAAAAATTTGCCTTTATAAAGGAGAAGGGCAAATTACCCTTGAGGATATTGAAACCTTATTGGGTGATAGTAGCCAAACCAGTATCAATGCCATTGTTATGGCAACCGCTAGTGGTAATATTAAAGAAATTGAGCAAGAAATGCAGCAATTATGGGGGGAGGCCGTACAACCTATTACTCTATTACGCTCGGTCACTAATCATTTTTATCGCCTACAGCAAGCGGCTATCAACATGCAAAATGGACAATCGGCACAAGAGGCCGTGGCATCATTTAATCTATTTTTTAAAGTGAAACCCCTATTCATTGCCCAGTTACAATTATGGTCGCTCGGGCGTATTAGCACCGCATTAGAGCTTTTGGCCGAGGCCGAAAATCAATGTAAAATGTCGGGTAACTTATCTAAAACTGTTACTCACCGTCTACTTATACGTTTAGCCTCGGCGGCAGCGCGCTCTCGTTAACAGACTAGTCTGTTTGCTTTTAGGGGTGCTTATCTATCATTTTTACAATTATTTTATATCAATGACCAGCTTCATAATTTAAACATTTTTGTCATAGATAATGTTTTATAAACCTTTTAGTAACCTTTTATGTGTATCTTTAAATCATATATTTTAACTTGACCACCCGAAGCGATTATTCCTATGCTTAAACTTCGGGCTAATTTTAAGGAGGTATAATCCATGTTCGGACGTAACAACCAAAATGATAATCTATTTTCGGATAAAAATGCCGAAACAGAAACCGATAACCAATCGGCTCAAGCTGAGGCTCCAAAGCCTTCTCCACAACAACCAGCAGCGCGCCCATTAAGCCGCTCGCCCATGCAGCAACGCCCCGATACACCTATGGGGGTACGCCCACCAGTAACCGAAAATAAAATTTTAACGGTTGGCCGCGACATTACACTTTCGGGTGAAATTAAACGTTGTGATCGTTTGGTGATTGAAGGTGAAGTTGATGCTTCATTAGAAGGTACACGGGTGATTGAAATTGCCCAAGCCGGTACATTTAATGGTGATACCGAGGTTGAAGAAGCCGATATTGCTGGTACATATACAGGTACATTAACCGCAAAGAAAAAACTGATTATTCGTAAAACAGGCCGTGTAACAGGCAATATTCGCTATAAAGAAATTATTATCGAAGCTGGTGGTCAGTTGGGCGGCGATATTAGCTTTATGAATGATGATTAAGGACTAAAGGTCACCGGATTATGACACAAAAGGGCACCGGATTTCAGCTATCGAAAATCGCTGCCCTTTTGATTGTGATTATCACATTTCTTTGGGGTGCAGGCCTCACTTTTTTATGGCTACAAATGCCCAACCAATATAGCCCCATTATCCAAACTCTTCCTAAAAAAATCAAAAATAGTAATCAGATGTTAAACGCAACAGAGTTTGCTTTTATTAACCGATTTGGTATTCCGCAATATCGCCAAGTTTTAGGCCAAACCCATTTAATTCAGTATCGAAATCTCGATTGTGTTATGGCTATTTATCTTTCCCCCATGGCAGAAAGTAATAACTCAACAAAGGTCAGCAAAAAAATATCTTTTTTTAATCGCAAAGATTTAACCATTAATAATAGCTGCCTAAATGAATTTACAACAGAAAACAGCCAATAACCCCTACCAAGCCTTAAGAATACGCGCCACTAAATCATGGCGCACAATATCACTTTCATCAAATACCGTAACAGCCACCGATTGAATATTATGGAGCTTTTGTGTGGCAATGCGTAAGCCGCTTTCGACTCCTTTGGGTAAGTCAACTTGCGATAAATCGCCTGTTACCGCCATATAAGAGCCCTCACCAAGGCGTGTTAAAAACATCTTCATTTGGCCTTCGGTGGTATTTTGAGCTTCGTCTAAAATAACAAATGCATTTTTAAGGCTACGCCCACGCATAAAAGCTAAAGGGGCAATCTCTATTTCGCCCGATGCCATTTTGCGTTCAATAAAATCTTTGGGCAACATATCATGCATGGCATCATACAAGGGGCGCAAATAAGGGTCGACCTTTTCTTGCATATCGCCGGGTAAAAACCCAAGCTTTTCACCAGCCTCTAAAGCAGGGCGCGAAAGGATAATGCGCTCCACCTCGCCATCTAACATCGCCTCTATCGCCCGGGCAACAGCCAACCATGTTTTACCTGTACCCGCAGGGCCAACAGCAAAACAAAGCTCATTTTCTTTTAAATTTTGCATAAATTGTGCCTGCATGGGTGTGCGGGGCGATATGGTCTTTTTTTTGGTACGAAAAACTAACCCCATATCGCTTTGAGGGCGTTGTTTTTGTAAAAACCGTAATGCCGTTGCAATTTCTTGCTTATCAATTGTTAAGCCGGCATCTTGCTGTTCCCAAAGTTGGCGTAAAACCGCCTGAACCTTCTTAACATCTACACCATCGCCACAAATAGTAAGCTCGTTACCCCGATTGCGCATGGTGACATTTAACGCCTGCTCAATCAGAGAAAGATGCAAATTATTGGGCCCGTAAATCTCGGCTGCCCGAGCATTATCATCAAAGATAACTTCTTCGCAAATTTCATCTTTTTTGCTGTTCGACATTTAAATTCCTCTATATAAATACCAATCTATTCAATCAATTCTCCCGCCATGGAGTTCGGTAAGGCTTGGGTGATTTTTACATTTTTAATTTGGCCGATTAAATCTTGCGCACCATAAATATGCACAGGTTGCGCATATGGGCTACGCCCGATAATTTGGCCATCCTTACGCCCCTGATGAGAAAATAAAACCGGAAATTCCAAACCCACACAATTTTGGTTAAATTGCTCGGTTTGTTTGGTGAGCTCTGCTTGTAAAATTGCTAAGCGCTCGGCCTTTACATGTTCTTCGACCTGATTATCCATAATAGCCGCCGGTGTACCGGGGCGAGGAGAATATTTAAAACTATAGGCTTGGAAAAACTGAATATCTTTCACCAAATTCAGCGTATCTTCAAAATCCTTATCTGTTTCTCCCGGAAAACCAACAATAAAATCAGAAGAAAGGGCAATATCTGGGCGCAACCCACGCAATTTATCCACAATAAAGCGATAATCATCGGCCGTATGGCGGCGGTTCATCAATTTTAAAATACGGTTACTCCCTGCCTGAACCGGCAAATGCAAATATGGCATAAGCTTTTTTACATCCTTATGGGTTTGTAAAAGCTCATCGGTAACCTCCGCCGGATAACTTGTTGTATAGCGTATCCGCTCCAAACCATTAATATCGGCAAGTTCACGGATTAAGCGACCAAGTTCCCACTCATTACCATCCCAACTTTCGCCATGCCATGCATTTACATTTTGCCCAAGAAGCGTAATCTCTTTTGCCCCGGCATTCACTAAAGCCAAAGCCTCATTCATAATTTTATTCACAGGGCGCGAATATTCGGCACCCCTCGTATAAGGCACAACACAATAGGTACAAAATTTATCGCAACCTTCTTGGATAGATAAAAAAGCCGCCGAGTTTTGTACCCGTGCATCGGCATAAACTTTTTCTGGTAAATGATCAAATTTATCATCATCGGTAAATTCTAACGATAATACACGCCCTGCCTCAGAAAGCGAATTGAGCATCTGGGGTAAATTTTGATACGATTGCGGACCAAAAACCAAATCAACCGCTGGTGCGCGTTTAATAATCTCATCGCCTTGGGCTTGGGCAACACAGCCCGCAACACCAATAATCATATCGCTATTCATTTGTTTGCGGCGCTCACGTATCAGCCGAAGCCGACCAATTTCCGAAAAGACTTTTTCAGCTGCTTTTTCGCGGATATGACATGTATTTAAAATAACTAAAGAGGCATCTTCGGCTGCCTGAACCTCTTTATAACCTTCTTCTTGTAAAATTTCGTTCATCCGGCTGCTATCATAAACATTCATTTGGCAGCCATAAGTAATAATATGAAAAGTTTTTTGTGGATTCATATGGTTTGATTTCTTTTTAAATTTTTAGTTTGATTTTTTGGGGCGTGCATATAATTCTAAACGCGCACCTTCGAGTGTCATATTATATTTTTCGGCAATGCGCTTTTGAATCAAGCCAATTTCTTCGGAATGAAACTCGATGACCTCACCTGTATCTAAATTGATTAGATGGTCATGATGGCCATGGGCAATCGGCTCTAAACGTGAGCGACCCTCGCCAAAGTCATGGCGTAAAATAATGCCTTCTTGCTCGAATAAACGAACAGTCCGATAAATAGTTGCGATGGAAACACGGCTATCATATTGTGAAGCTCGGCGATAAACTTCTTCAACATCTGGGTGGTCTTCGGATTCAGAAAGAACCCGAGCGATAAGACGTCGCTGCCAGGTCATTTTAAGACCCCGCTCTAAGCATTTTTGTTCTATCCAAGATAGGTTTTCATTCATTACATCACTCGATCTATATTATTATTTACTATCTATATTATCTGAAAATCAAGAAAATACCATGAAAAAAACGTTAATCTTGTATTCACAATCGTAAATGATGCTGTAGTATATATATTAACCTCGGTTTGATTTTGTCCCTAAACCAATTTGTTTTGCTAAATTAGAGCGCTTTTTCGCATAATTCGGTGCGACCATCGGATAGTCCGGTGGTAAATCCCATTTACGTCTATATTCCTCGGGTGTTAAACCGTATACAGATTGCAAATGCCGTTTAAGCATTTTTAGCTTTTCACCATCTTCTAAACAGATGATATAATCATCAGTAATCGATTTATGAATATCAACCGCAGGTTTAAGATCTTCTGTATTTGCATTCTGATTTTGTAATCCGTTTAAAGCAGAATAAGTATCCTTAACTAAATTACTAATCTCATCAATACTCACATGGTTGTGACTTACATATGCACTAACAATATTAGCCGTTAATGTTAATATATTCTCTTTATCATTTATAATCATATCATTTCCCATATAGTATAACTAGATAAAGAGTAGGTATTTTATTTTTAAAAATCAAACATTATTTGCTGATTTGCATATATTTTTATTAAAATTATAAAGTGACTTTTTTTATATTATGTCTACCTATTTGTGCATCAGCAGCACGAATATATAAGGGTAAAGCAGGAAATTTCTCAATATTATCAATATTACAACTTAAAGAAAGTGCATTTTTAAAAAACATTTCGGATTGATATAGGTTAATTATTTTTTTATTAATATCGCTAAAATTGAAAAAATTAATCGATTCATACATAAAAATTTCTTCAATTTTATACTGCTGAATCGAATCTTTTGTTGCAACAAACGGTTTTGTTATGGGAAATTCATTTTTAAAAACCTGTAAAAATGGTTCATCTCTAAAGGAATGAATTGCAATCGCATAAGGAATATCTTGGGGTGCATCAATAGCCAATAAGCTAAGTTCAAAAGCACTAATCCCAATACACGGAACATTTAAAACACGGCTAAACATAAGCCCTACAGCCAATCCAATACGTACACCGGTAAAACTACCGGGGCCTTTGCATATACTAATTCTTTCAATATCGCTAAGTTTTAATTGGGCTTTTTTTAAAACCCGATCAATCATTACCAATAGATGCTCGGACTGTCCGCGTGTATTTTCGTTACACTCATAAGCCCAAACATTATTTTCATCACCTACTGCAATATTGCAACCACAAGTAGATGTATCAATCCATAATACATGCAAATTTATACTTCCATCTGAACTTCCTGAACTTCATTAACCTCAGGAATATAATGTTTTAATAAATTTTCTACACCAGATTTTAACGTTAGTGAAGCCGAAGGGCAACCCGAACATGCACCTTGCATATGCAAATAAACCACACCATCTTCAAAACCCTGATACACAATATCACCGCCATCCATCGCAACAGCCGGGCGCACACGTGTATCGAGCAAATCTTTAATTTTACGTACCACCTCAGAATCTTCTTCGCCGTTGGTTTTGGCAACACTCTCAACAATAATCGGCTCTTCCCCTTGCAAATGATCCATAATTGCTGCAATCACTAAAGGCTGTAATACTTGCCAATCTTCATCGGCGCTGCGTGTAACGGTAATAAACTCACCCCCTAAAAACACACCAATCACACCTTCTATTGCAAATAAACGCCGTGCTAAAGGCGAGCGTTTATCGGCCATTGCAGCCGATGTAAAATTGGCCGTGCCTTCAGCCATAACGGTTTGGCCGGGTAAAAAGCGCATAGTTGCGGGGTTTGGGGTAAACTCGGTTTGAATGAACATTATATTTTCCAATCTTTACTAAATTACTATGCCATATAATATAAGCTTTAAATAAGCAAGCGTAAAGCCTATTTAACAAAAACCTTTAAACTATTCACAAGTCTTTAATTGCTATAATTTATAAAATATGGCATTTTGAGCGCATTAAACAAGAATATACGGAGTTTTTAATTTGGCAAATATTGGCATTGTTTCCTTAGGTTGTGCAAAAGCGTTAACCGATAGCGAGCGTATTTTAACCCGCCTGCGTGCTGAAGGTTATGGCATTGTTGATAGTTACGAAAATGCCGATGCCGTTATTGTTAATACATGCGGATTTTTAGATAGTGCCCGCGCCGAAAGTTTTGAGGCTATTCACGAAGCTTTAGACGAAAATGGTAAAGTTTTAGTGACCGGCTGCCTAGGGGCATTGCCCGATGAAATTTTAAGCCGCTTTCCGAAAGTATTATCGGTTACAGGCCCCCATCAGTATCAAGCCGTCATGGAAGCCGTACACAAAGTTTCGCCACCCGAATCCGACCCAAAGCTAAGCCTTTTACCCCCCGAAGGTTTACGCTTAACCCCGCATCATTATGCCTATTTAAAAATTTCTGAGGGCTGTAACCATAATTGTCGTTTTTGTATTATCCCCGATTTACGCGGCCGTCAAGTCTCTCGTACATTTGATGATATTTATAAAGAGGCCGAAGCTTTAGCAATATCTGGCACCAAAGAGCTTTTGGTCATTGGCCAAGATACCGGCGATTGGGGCAGTGATTTATCGCCACGTAACTTCCATTGGGACAATAAGGAATATAAAGCGGATATTGTGAACTTATGTAAACATTTAGGCTCGTTAAAAATGTGGGTACGCCTGCATTATATGTATCCGTGGCGCAATGTGGATGACCTTATTCCGCTGATGGCTGATGGTTTGATTGCACCTTATTTAGATGTTCCCTTTCAGCATGCTAGCCCAAAAATTTTAAAATCCATGAAGCGCCCTGCCCAACAAGAAAAACTACTGGAGCGCATTGAAAGCTGGCGTAAAAGTTGCCCCGATATTGCTTTACGTTCTACCTTTATTGTGGGTTATCCGGGTGAGACGGATCAGGATTTTGATTATCTGATGGATTGGCTGCAAGAAGCCCAATTAGACCGTGTGGGCGTGTTCCAATTTGAGGCCGTAAAAGGTGCCGTGGCATCGGAAATGGATGACCAAATAGAAGATGATGTAAAGCAATGGCGTTTTGAACAAGTGATGGAATTGCAATCGCAAATATCTGAAAATAAACTCAGCCAAAAAATTGGGAAAAGCTATGATGTTGTCATTGACAATATTGATGGCGAAACGGCCATTGGCCGTACCATCTATGATGCCCCAGAGGTTGATGGCCAAGTGCATATTGCGGGTGCGAACTTCCTTAAAATCGGCGAGCGTGCCCTTGTAAAAATAACGGATAGCGATGCCTTTGATTTATATGGCGAATTAGCATAAAAGCAACCAAGTGAATTGATTTGTTATTTTAATACCCCTTATAAACTGATATAATAGGTCAATAATAATCAAGGAGTCTACATGGCTGATACGCTTTTATTGTGGGGACAACCTTTCCAAATGTGGGTTGTATTTGCAATTATCATTTTGGCACTCATTATATTTGCAACCGAGAAATTCTCCATGGAGCTAACCTCTGTGGGGGTTGTTATTGCGCTCCTTATTTTCTTTTGGTATTTCCCTATTTATAAAAACGGCGTTAATCTAACGGATTCCAAACATTTGTTGGCTGGGCTTTCTAATCCGGCACTTATTTCGGTTTTAAGCCTTTTGGTTATTGGCCAAGGCATTGTGCGCACCGGTATTTTAGATGCCGGGGCAAGGCGGCTAATGTCTTCCCTTGGGAAAAAACCTTCCTTAGCTTTTTCAGTCGTTTTATTTGTTGCCATGATGATTTCGGGCTTTTTAAATAATATTCCGGTGGTGGTCATTTTTATCCCGATTTTGCAAACAATGTGTTCTAAATTTAATATATCATCCAGCCGTGTAATGATGTCCTTAGGTTTTGTCGCCGTATTAGGCGGTATGACAACCGTGGTGGGCTCGGGGACAAATTTATTAGTGAATACCGCATTGATTGATTCTGATCTCCCCCCATTTAAATTCTTTGATTTCACTATTCCCGGCCTTGTTATGGCACTTTCGGGCTTGGTTTTTTGCTTGTTGGTATTGCCGATATTATTGCCCAAGCGAGACCCCAAAACACAAAAGCAAACCCAAGGCAAACAATTTTTGGTAGAGATTGTACCGGGGCGAAATGCATCTTTAATTGGTAACACACCAAAAGCCGGACTATTCCCAATGTTACCGGGCATGACCGTACAGATTATTTATCGCGGAGCAGAGCAGAGCTTTTTACCGCCATTTGAGGATTATCAGATAGAAGCCGAAGATCGCTTTTTAGTCGCTGTAACCCGCGATAATTTACGCGAAGCCATATCGGTTAATCCGTGGCTTGTCGATAGTATCATCACCCATCAGCCCCATAAAAAATATATGACATCACCCACAAAGGGCGACCCTGTAATGATGGATGTGATGGTAGTACCCCACTCGTCATTAGCCAATAAACCTTTTGGTGGCGTGCAGATTGATAATGCCAAAGATTGCGAAGTTATTGGCATTAAGCGCCGTGCTTCTATCGGGCGGCATGATTTACGCTATACCCTCATTGAGCCCGGTGATGTTTTGTTATTACGCGGGCAAAGAGAGACTATTGAGAATCTGCGTTCATCATCCGATGTTGTGCCCTTAGAATGGTCCACCAAAGATTTACCGCAAAAAGCCGGGGCTATTCGGGCAATTATTATTTTTGCGCTCACAATGCTATGTAGCTCACTACAAATTTTACCCATTGAGGTTGCCACATTAATGGGGGCTACCGCCATGGTGGTTATGCAAATTTTAACGCCACAACAAACATTGAAAGCCATTGATATTAAAGTGGCTTTGGCGATTATTGCCGCCCTTTCCATGGGCGAGGCTCTTAAGGCCACTGGCGGCGATGGTTGGCTAGCCGTGCAGTATATTCGTATTGTGGGCGATATTGCACCCGGGCTATCACTTTCGATTATGTTTTTGGTTATCGCTCTATTATCCACGCTTATTACCACCAAAACGGCAGCCGTGTTATTTACACCGATGGCGGTACAGATTGCCATGCAATATAACGATAGTTTATCTTACGAGGTTCCATGGCAACCTTTTGCCGTTGCCGTTGTTTTTGCCGCCAATTGCTCATTCGCTAATCCTTTGGGTTATAAAACCAATTTATTAACCATGAGCCCCGGCGGGTATAAATTTATCGATTATGCCCGTGGCGGTCTTCCTTTAACCATATTTTTATGGATAATATTCTCAGCCTTTGTTCCTTGGTATTATGGGCTACCATTATTTTAAATTGCAGAAAAAAATTTAGGTCGTCTTGCTTTAAAAAGTGTTTTTTTCTTTATTTATTATATAAAATGATCATTAGTCAGTTAACGATAAGGAGGCCAGTTATGGCACAAAAAAAATTGAAATTTACTTTAGCAGCCTTGGTGGCATCCTTAAGCCTCCACGCCGCTGCAGAAGATAATATATTTTATTGGGGCTCAACCACCGACCCACAAACTATGGATCCCTATGCGGTTAATACCGCGCCCGTTTGGGGGTTTTTAACCAATGTGTATGAGGGTCTCATGCGCCGTACCGAAACTGGTGGTGTAGAGCCTCAATTGGCAAAAAGTTGGGAGCCTTTAAGTGGCGAGCAACCCGGTTGGCGTTTTAAACTCCGCGAAGGCGTTAACTTTCATAACGGTAGCCCCTTTAATGCCGATGATGTTATTTTTTCTTTTCAGCGCGCTACGGACGAAAATTCGGATATCCGCGGTATGTTAGCCTCGATTAAAGAAGTTGTAAAAATAGATGATTATACCATTGACCTTTATACTTACGAGGTTGACCCTGTATTACCATTTTCTATTTCTGGTTGGGCGATGTTCGATAAAGAATGGTCCGAAGAAAATAATACAACACAACCCGCTCGCGAAGCCGAAAACTATGCCACATTACACACCAATGGCACAGGCCCCTTTATGGTTGAAAAACGCTCACCAGACGTAGAAACTACATTGGTTGCAAACCCTAATTGGTGGAATGAACGCACATTTAACATCGACCGCGCTGTATTTAAACCTGTTGCCGATGCCGCTACTGGTGCTGCCGGCTTAACATCAGGCGAGCTTGACTTTTTTCAGCCGATTGCATTACAAGATATCGACGATATCAATAACCGTAACGGCGTGCATACGGTAGAAGGCTTAGAAGGCCGTGCAATTATGTTGGGCTTTAATCATGAAGCCGATACACTTTGGGGTACCGATACACCCAACCCATTTAAAGATCAGCGGGTCAGACAAGCCGTTTATAAAGCCATTGATACCGATGCGATTATTCAAAAAATCATGCGCGGTAAAGCCCAGCCCACAAGCCAAATTGATGCCCCTGTGGTCAATGGCTATACCCAAGGCTTAGAACGTTTACCTTATGATATTGATGCTGCCAAAGCCCTATTGGCCGAAGCCGGATATACCGATGGTTTTGAGTTCACTCTCCGCTGCCCGAATGATCGTTATATTAATGATGAGGATGTATGTAAAGCAGTTGTTTCTTTATTGGGCAAAATCAATGTAAAAGCCAAGCTTGATGCCATTCCGGTTCGGGAATATTGGGGCGAGCTTCGTAACGATAACTTCGATATGTTCTTACTGGGTTGGACGCCAGATACTTTTGATGCCGAACATCCTATCCGTTACCTTGTAACAACACCAAACCCAGAGCTTAAATTTGGCGATTGGAACTATGGTGGATATTCAAACCCACGTATTGATGAATTATTATTTGCTATCCGCTCCGAGCTTGACCAAGATAAACGCCAAACATTGCTTGACGAAAGCGCAATGATTATTCGTGACGATGCTGCTTATATCCCATTATATGTTCAGCCCATTGCTTGGGGTGTGCGTGATGGCATAGAAGTAAAAATTCGCCCCGATAATTATTTACACTTAAAATGGGTAAATAAAGAAAAAAAATAAATATTAAAATAACATTATTAAATAATAAAAGGGTAAGTTTTTCTTACCCTTTTTTATTTGCAATTACGCATTACTCTCTATAGCATATATAATTATGATGTTAAGGAGGGTTTATGGTTGCACGTGTCAAAACAGTGGCCTTTGTGGGGGTAGAAGCCATTGATATTGATATCCAAGTGCGTTTATCATCGGGTTTACCGTCTTTTCAGATTGTCGGTTTGGCCGATAAAGCGGTGGGCGAAAGCCGCGATCGTATTCGCAATGCCATTGAATCTTTGGGGCTTTCCATGCCCTCTAAACGTATTACCGTTAATTTAAGCCCTGCCGATTTACTCAAAGAAGGCAGCCATTACGACCTCCCAATAGCTTTAGGAATTTTAGCCGCCATGGAGATTATTCCTTATGAAGCAATCACACAAATTTATGCGGTGGGTGAGCTGAATTTAGACGGTAAAATTGCCCCCTGTTACGGGGCTTTAGTTGCAGCTATTCATGCCCATGGCCAATGCGCTCATTTTATTTGCCCTATGCAACAAGGCAGCGAAGCCGCATGGGCAGGTGATGACTTACGGCTTTCGGCTGTTGATCATTTAAAAGATGTGATTGCTTTGCTTAAAGGGGAGCTAACATTAGAGCGCCCCAAGGCACAGGCCATTGAAGATAAACAAAATATCCCCGATTTATCAGATATTAAAGGGCAAGAAAGCGCCAAACGTGCCCTAGAGGTTGCAGCCGCGGGCAATTTAAATATGCTGATGATTGGCCCCGCCGGTAGCGGGAAATCTATGCTTGCAAGCCGCATTATCGGGCTATTACCGCCCATGTTACCGGCCGAGGCTTTAGAAACAACCATGGTACATTCTTTAGCAGGCGAAACCAGCCAAAGCGGTATATTACGCAATCGCCCTTTTAGAGAACCCCACCATTCGGCCTCCATTCCCGCCCTTACAGGGGGCGGTATGCGTGCCAAACCGGGCGAGATTTCCTTAGCCCATAACGGTATTTTATTTTTAGATGAACTCCCTGAGTTTCAGGGGCGCGTGCTTGATAGTTTACGCCAACCTTTAGAGACCGGCAAAATTACAGTTGCCCGTGCCAATGCCCATATTTCTTGGCCGGCGCGCTTTCAGCTCATTGCGGCGATGAACCCCTGCCGTTGTGGTCATTTAAACGACCCCCACCAAGCATGCTCTCGTGCGCCCAAATGTGCCATAGATTATCAAGGCCGTCTATCCGGCCCCCTTTTAGACCGTTTTGATATTATCATTCAAGTACCCGCTGTAGATGCAACTTCTTTGTTATTACCACCACCAAAGGAAGGCACCAAAGAAGTACGAGAGCGTGTATTGGCCGCAAGGCGCATACAATGGCGGCGTTATCGTAAACAAGGCTATTACACCAATGCCGATGCCTCTACCCAAGATATCGAAGCTTATATATCATCCGATAATCAGATATCCCAATTATTATCCGAGGTCATTCAAAAACAAAAACTCACTGCACGCGGCTTTCATCGCATATTAAAAACCGCCCGAACGATTGCGGATTTAGAAGCCAACGAGCATATCCGCAACCATCATATCTCCGAAGCCGTATCCTTACGCAGCGGATTAATGTAAATATTACAAACAAAGTTTTATACCTGTTAATAACAGGCTGGCATAAACGATATAGAAAAATATTTTGCCTTTAACCCGATGGTGCAAATAACGCCCTAATAATACGCCTATAGGGGCAAAAGGTAGGATATATAAGCTCACCAATAAGGTATCTTTAGCAAAAAAACCATTGACCATATAACCGGGCACTTTAATAAAATTAATATAGGCAAAAAAGGCGGCACTTAAAGCTTGGATTTGCGTGGGTGTAAATTTTTGACTAAATACCCAAATAATAAATGGTGGCCCACCTGCATGGGCTAAATAGCTGGTAAAGCCTGATGTTGCTGCCGCAACCCCACGGCTACCTTTAGGTAAATGCTCAATTTTCTTTTTATAAAACAAACCATATAACGCAAATAAAATAGATATCACACCAATCAAAAAGCGAAAAATATCCTCATTAATTCGCCCCACCAATAATACGGCACCTATCACCCCGATTGTCCCAAATATACATAAGGGGATAATTTGCTTTTTCGGCACATATTTATACCATATACTTACATTAACAATATCGGCACAAACCAATAAAGGCAATAAAATTGCTGTGGCTTGCGAGGGTGGGATAACAAGGCTCATGAGCGGCACAGAAATCATACCAAAGCTGCCCATAAATCCCCCTTTGGCAATACCAAAAAGCAATACGGCTAAAATAATGACTAACCATGTAAGCAATGTATAACTATCCATAATTAAGCACTATATTTTAGCTATAAACATTGTGCAAGTGCAGATTAATTATTGGAAATTTTTAATCAAATAATATATAAATAATTGACTTTTGCATTGAACCCGAAAGACAAAAATGGAAAATTTAGAAATCATTATGGCCGCACCCCGCGGATTTTGTGCTGGTGTTACCCGTGCTATCGAAATTGTGGAGCGCGCTTTAGAAAAATACGGCCCCCCTGTTTATGTACGCCATGAGATTGTACATAACAAACGTGTGGTCGAAACTTTAAAGGCCAAAGGGGCTATTTTTGTTAAAGAGCTCGATGAAATCCCCGAAGGCGCTGTAACCATATTCTCTGCCCATGGGGTTTCCGAAGCTGTAGAAAATGCTGCCAAAGATAGAGATTTACCCGTAATTGATGCCACATGCCCTTTGGTAAGTAAGGTGCATCGCTCCGGCCAGCGCCATGCCAAAAAAGGGCGTATTGTGATTGTGGTGGGGCATCCGGGACACCCGGAGGTTGAAGGCACAACAGGTCGTATTGACGGTGATGTTTATGTGGTATCGAATATCGAAGATGTGCAAAATTTACCCATAGATGCCGATGCCGAACTGGCATATGTAACCCAAACCACATTATCTTTGGACGAAACCAAACATATTATCGAGGCTCTAAAAACCAAATATCCCGATGTTTTTGGCCCTGACCTTAAGGATATTTGTTATGCCACACAAAACCGCCAAACGGCGGTGCATGAGCTTTGTAAACAGGTGGATGCGCTGATTGTTTTGGGTGCTAAAAATTCATCGAACTCTAATCGGTTAAAAGATGTGGCCAACTTATATGATATACCGGGTTATCTGATTGACGATGCGACTCAGCTTACCGAAAAAATGCTTAAAGATAAACAAAGAATTGGTGTATCAGCTGGGGCCTCAGCCCCTGAGGTTTTGGTGGATGAACTTTTGGATAAACTGGCGCAAATTCGTCATATTACCGTTGTAGAGCAACAGGGTTTAGAGGAAAATATTATTTTTAAACTACCCACCCAGCTTGAAGATACGCCTGCCCCGCAAAATTCCCCCCTGCTACCACGGCGACACTCATAACAGGACAAAATAATGATTGAAATTTTATTGCATATACTCAACTGGATTGGCCTGATTGTATTTGCAATATCCGGCGCATTACTCGCAGTTAAACACCGCATGGATTTAATCGGTTATATCTTATTGGGTACGGCTACCGCTATTGGGGGTGGGACTTTTAGAGATTTAATATTGGACCGCCCTGTCTTTTGGCTTAACGATACCAGCCAATTATGGGGTAGTGTTATCACGGCGGCCATTGCCGGTATTTTAGCCAATGAAATTCGTAGTAATATCACAATGCGCTCTTACCAGCAAATATTAGAATGGTTTGATGCCTTAGGTTTAAGTGTATTTGCCATAACGGGGACAATGATTGCCCATAATATGGGGGCACATTTTATTGTATCTATAACTTTGGGCATGATGACTGCAACCGGTGGCGGGTTAATCCGTGACATGATTGCCAATGAGCAACCTTTTATTACGCAATCCGAGCTTTATGCATCGGCCGCTGCGATAGGCTCGGCAACGGTTTTATTACTGCAACATATTTTACCTTTAAGTATCGCCGTACTGATTGCTTTACTTGTCACTTTTAGCTTAAGAGCAGGTGCTATATTGTGGGGTTGGCACCCACCCTTTTCGCCTAAAAAAGAAATAAACCATTAAGCCAATTTTGGTTTACGTATTTGGCTACGGCTTATATAAATTAATGCCATCCAAAATATAACGATGAATAAAATACTAAAACCAATCCAAAAGGCCGAAGAACTTGCATGGCGAGTGAACGTGCCCAATTGATAAATGATTGTTGCCGATGTCCAAGCCAACATATTGCTCCATACGACAACAAAAGAGCCCCATTTTTTGCCTTCTTCGCGGATGATTGCTGCTGTTGCAGCCGAACATGGCATATAAAGTAAAATAAAGACCAAATAAGCAAAAGCCCCAATGGCACCATCAAAATAATTTTGCATGGCATTAAAACTTGCGGCATTCACTTCTTGCTCGGCAGCGGCTTCTTCTAAATTGTCCACATCATTCACATTAAGCCCTAAAGGGTCGCGCCAATTGGCAAATAAATCAGCCAAATTGGCAGGTATAGACGCAAATGCCTCTTGGATAGATGCCGTTAAACTAAAGGGCTCTTCAGCTATTTGGGCTTCTGTCTCGGCAAAACCTTCCATTTGACCATAAAGAGCATCGAGCGTGCCGACTAAGGCTTCTTTTGCCAAAATACCGGTAAATATACCCACAGTTGCTGGCCAATTATCCTTTTTGATACCCATGGGGGTAAAGATAGGCGTTACGGATTGGCCAATTGTTGCTAATGCAGCATCGGAGCTTCCGGCATCGGTAATTTCGCCCTTAAAAGTTATTGAGTTTAAAATTGTTAATACCGCGACCATAGGGATAATCACACGGCTTGCCCGTGTTAAAAACCCACGCAAACGATGCCAACTATAACGCAAAACATTGGTTGCAATGGGCAAATGCCAGCGGGGGATTTCAATAACCATGGGTTGTTGTTTGGATTTTAATACAGTTTTTTGTAATAAAAACCCGGTAAATATCGCCATGGCAATACCCAATAAATAAAGGCCAAACACCAAATTTTGCCCATTATGCGGAAAAAACACCGCTGCAAAAAATACATATACTGGTAATCTTGCACCACAGCTCATAAAAGGTGCCATTGCTGTTGTCATAATACGATCGCGCTGTTGGTCCAGCGTACGTGCACCCATTACGGCCGATACCGTACAACCAAAGCCGGTAATAAGCGGTACAAATGCTTTACCCGGTAAACCCAAATTGCTCATAAGGCGATCCACCACAAAAGCAGCGCGCGCAAGGTAACCGCAATCTTCTAAAAAGCTGAGAAATAAGAATAAAAATCCAATAATCGGAATAAAGGTAATAACCGTTTGAATACCCCCGCCCAAACCATCGGCAATGGCAATAATTAGTAACTCTGGTAGGCCGATATTTTCTAAAAATACCCGAAGGCCATCAACAAAGATAGCCCCAGCGGTAATATCAAAAAAATCCACAAAAGCATCGCCGAGTTTAACCGAAAACATAAAGAGCAAATACATCACACCCAAAAATATCGGTATACCCAAAAAGCGGTTAAGTACAATATTATCTAACCAGTTTTCTTGTGCTTTTTTGCGCTTTTGATAAACCTTTGTTTGGGTAATTGCTGCAAACTGAAAGCGCTTTTGGTTCATTAAAATTTCAATACCTAAATCATTTTCTTGGCTGTATTTATCAATCAGCTCTTGGGCATAATTTTGAATTTGGGGGTCAATATTATTTTCAATATGCCCGATCAGCGCAATATCTTCGATAATTTGGCGCGATAACCCTTCTAACTGAGACGGTTTAAAATTTTGAGTTTCAATCATTTTTTGCTGGAGCAACGATAATATTTGTTCAATATCATTGTTAAACTCCACAATCGGCTGGGGTATTTTGGTTGTGGTTATAGCTGTATGAAGAGCCGATTTTAGCTCATCAACACCTTCTTTTTTACAGGCGACCATGGGTATCACCGGAACTGGTAAAATTTCCGATAATAGTTGCAAATTCACATCGGCACCATTTTTACGCGCCACATCCATCATATTAGCAACCACAATTACCGGTATACCATATTCTAACAATCGGCTGGTTAACACCAAATGACGTTGCAGATGGTTGATATCAACAATATTAATAATCACATCCACTTCACCAGAAATTAAAAAATCCCTCGCAATGCGTTCATCAAGGGAGGTATCGCCGTCACCCAATGTATAAATACCGGGTAAGTCCACAATGGTTGTGGCCTCGCCTTTAACATTGAGCGAGCCCGTTTTTTTATCAACAGTCACCCCCGGCCAGTTACCTACTTTTTGGTGAGCCCCGGTGAGTGCATTAAAAAGGGCAGTTTTTCCGCAATTGGGATTACCCGCCAAAACGATTGTTTTTGGTGTTTGCATATTTTACCTTATGAATATTTATATTTTATTTTGTTGATATTTGTAAAATATCAGCTTCATCTTTGCGAAGTGCAACCTGCGAGCCCATCACTTCAATCTGTACAGGGTCACCCAATGGAGCAATACGAACAATTTTAAAATCCACACCCGGAATTAAACCAAAAGACATTAGCCGCCGCCGAAATTGGTTATTCCCCGGGTTAAATCCACGAACCGATGCTGTTTCACCGAGTTTAAGATCTTTAAAAGTCATTTTCTTCTCCACTCTAGATATAAGGTTATTATGCGGATAAAAATATGAATAACAATGGAAACAATATTTATAATCATTCTAAACTAACTAATATATTGAAATATATAGATTAATATAGTTTATAGCTATTCTAAACAAGAATTTTAATGATAATCACTATCAATTTACCTAATTAAAACCAAATCTGAATCCAAAAGATTCGTTTTTAAAGACAAATATAGGGGTCCGCTGCAAAATTGCATAATATCAATGGAAATTATTTTTAACTATCCCATAAAGGTTCAAATGATTAATCGGCACTATCCGATATCAAATGAAACATAAATGGAACATGTGAAACACATATGAAACATTTGGAACAAAAAGTAAGTTATCTAATCACATCAGTTTCAAAAGATATGTCAAAAGATATCTGTTAATTGAATTGTATATACAGCTGATAAAAATAATATATTTACGTATAGACTCATAAAAAAATCATAAGCCCTTATAAATGGCATGGATATTGCTTATAGGTAACATACTAACATGGAAAACATTTAAATAAGGGAGTTTCATTAATGAGCGAAAAGCCAATTATTGCTATTTTATTGGGTGATGCCGCAGGCGTAGGGCCTGAACTTGCTGCAAAATGTGCAGTATCTAATTTTTATAATGAATATTGTCGGCCAGTTATGATAGGCGACCTAAGAATTTTTAAAAGAGCCTTAGATGTTATAGGGGCTACCGATACAATAAATATACAAATTATTGAAAATATTACCGAGGCCGACTGGAATAAAGGCCTACCATTTTTTGATCAAAAAGATATAAATCCGGCTAATCACCCATTTAGTGTCATGTCTGCAGCAAGCGGTAAAGCTTGCTTAGACATGATGGACCTAGGCGTTCAACTTTGGCAAGAAGGCCAAATTGGCGGTTTTGTCTTTGGGCCATTTAACAAAGTTGCACTCCATGATGGTGGTTGTAATTTTGAAAGCGAGCATCATTATTTAGCCAACTTGCTTGGTCATACCGAACCATTTGGTGAGATTAACGTAACCAATGGTCTTTATACAACAAGAACAACAAGCCATATTCCGCTTAAAGATGTGAGTGATCATATCACATTAGAAAGCATTGGTAGAGCTATCCGCTTATCTTATAAAACATTAACAAATGCTGGCATTACAGACCCAATTATTGGCGTTGCCGCTTTAAACCCCCATTGTGGTGAAGACGGCCAATGTGGCCGTGAAGAAATTGATGTGATAACACCTGCAGTCGAAGCCGCACAAAAACAAGGGATTAACGCAAAAGGCCCATATTCGTCAGATATCGTATTCCATAAAGCGCTTGTTAATAAAGAGTTTAATAGCGTGGTGACGATGTATCATGACCAAGGACAAATTGCTTTAAAACTCATTGGTTTCGATGGTGGCATTACGGTTGCTGGTGGTTTTGATATCCCCATTGTTACATGTGGCCATGGTACGGCTTACGATATTGCAGGTACTGGCGTTGTTAATACAGCCTCCTTTGAAAATGCAATTAAGCAATGTTCACAAATGGCTTCGGCTTCTCAAAAATAAGCCTTACAGGGAGGCAAATTAAAAAAATGAAAAAAATCACTTCTAAACAGATTATTCCAATCATTACATGTTTTATCGGTATTGTTTTTGCCTATGTGGGTGTTTTTCAGCTTGGCTTTTGGGAGAAAAAACCCTTACCCGGTTTTTTCCCAACCATTGTTGCAACGGTCATTATTGTGGCAAGTATCGCTGCTCTTTTTCAGTCATTTTCCGATGATAATAAACCCAAGTTTAATAAAGATGAACTTTCGGTAATTTTAGGGGGGCTCTCCATCATTATTGGTACATTCATCATTGGGCTTATTCCTTCGGTTATCCTTTACATGTTGTATTGGCTCAAAATTATCGAAAAAGCACCATGGAAAGACACATTAATCATTATGGCAATTATCTTGTTTATTGTCTTTGGTGTTTTTGTCAGTTGGCTTCAGGTCAGCTTTCCGATGGGTATTTTTGAAAGATTCATGTAAGGGGGAACAAAGATTATGGAAAATATTACTTACTTTTTAGGTGGTTTAGGCGATGCCATTACCCCTATTAATATTGCAGTTACCATGCTGGGTGCTGTTTTAGGGTTAATTGTTGGCTCTATGCCCGGTATCGGCTCGCTTGCGGGTGTGGCTTTATTATTACCGCTTACCTATAAATTTAGCCCCACAACCGCTATTATTATGTTAGGCGCATTATATTATGCCAATATGTATGGCGGTAGCTTTAGTGCGATTTTACTCAATATACCCGGGGATTCACCCGCCGTTATTACCACGCTTGATGGTTACCCCATGGCAACCAAAAGAAAACGCCCCGGCCAAGCCTTATTAACAGCCAATATGGCATCGTTTATCGGTGGAACAATTGGTATTTCTATTTTAATTTTTACCGGCCCGGGTTTGGCGAATTTGGGGTTAAAATTCGGCCCTTCCGAAATGACAGCCTTGCTTTTAATTGCCATGACATCTATCAGCTGGCTGGTAGGCAATAACCCAACCAAAGGTATTGTCATCACCTGCTTGGGTATTCTTTTAGCGACTATTGGTATGGATACATTATCGGGTGCACCACGCTACGATTTTAACAATCTCCATTTGCTTGGTGGCATTCCCTTCCCGCCTTTTGTTATTGGTGCGGTTGGGTTTTCTCAGGTGATTTTACTGATTAACGATCGTAATTCTGTTGCTGAGAAAAAAGCCAAAGAGGCCGAAGGCAATATGAAGCTTTCTATCCGCGGCTCCCTATTAACAAAAGCCGATTTCCGCCGATTACTTCCGCCAGCTTTACGCTCAGGCATATTGGGTACATTTGTGGGGGTTCTCCCCGGTGCAGGAGCAACAACCGGATCTTTTATGGGATATGCTATCCAAAAGAAATTTAAAAGCAAAGAAGAATTAGGCACAGGTGCTATAGAAGGTATTGCTGCCAGTGAAGCCGCAAATAATGCCGCTGCTGCCGGTGCATTTGCCCCGTTATTGGCCTTGGGTATTCCCGGCTCGGGCACCGGTGCTGTGCTTTTAGGTGGGCTAATGATGTGGGGATTATCCCCCGGGCCCTTACTTTTTGAAAATGAACCCGAATTTTGTTGGACACTCATTGCATCGCTATTTTTAGCCAATATTCTTACATTAATTGTTGCCATTGGGATTATACCATTTTTAATCAAGATTTTATCGGTTCCGGTAAAATATATGATCCCCATTATTACCGTTGTTTGTATTGTGGGTGCCTATAGCACAAGTAACTCAATGTATGGCGTATTGATTATGTTTTTATCGGGTGTTGCCGGCTATTTATTGATTAAAAGCGATTACCCCACAGCACCAATGTTATTGTCTTTTGTTCTTGCACCATTACTCGAAAGCAATATGCGTAAAACATTCATTCTTTCGGGCGGTAGTATTGATATCTTCTTTACAAGACCCATCACACTAACGCTCATGCTCATTTTTATTGGGATTATTGCATTCTCAGTATTAAGACCCGTCTTCTCCAAAAAAAGAGAAGCATAACTCAACTATAATTTTTTAACTTTAATATCAGGGAGTTTGATTATGAAAAAAACTTTAATTTTATCAACATTAAGCATTGCGACTTTATTTACATTATCAGCTGCACAAGCCGCCGATAAATCATTTGAACCAAGCCGAACAATTAACTGGACAGTTACATCGAGCCCCGGTGGTGGGTCAGATATTTTTACCCGTAAAATTGCTGAAATTATGACCAATGAAGATTTGGTTAATGGCCAAAAAATCATTATCACCAACAAAACCGATGGCTCTGGTGAAATTGGGCGTAACGAGGTTGCCCATCTTAAGCGTAACCCCGATTACCGCCTACTTACTTTTAATAGTGGCGATTTAATGCCAATGGTTGAAAATACCCGTAATCGCTCATCTGACTTTCGGATTTTAGCTGTAATGGCCGTTGATAAACAGCTTATCTTTAAAGGTGAAAATACAAAATATAATACATTCCAAGAAGTTATTGATGCTGCAAAATCAGGCACAAAAGTTGTATTGGGTGGCTCTAAAGGCGATGATATTGCAACATATCGCGCTTTAATAGAAGAAATTGGGCTAGATAGCGAACAGCTAACTTACATTACTTACGATTCTACCGGTGGCGCAATTACAGCTGCTTTGGGTGGCCATGTGGAATTGGTAATCTCTAAACCAGCGGCGGCTTCGGAATATGTAACAGCAGGCTCGCTTAAACCCATTTTGGCTTTAGCAACCGAAAGATATACAGGCAATTTGGCCGATGCCCCAACTTTAAGTGAAGTAGGCGATTATGCCAATGTTGAGGTGCCAATTTGGCGTGGTGTGGCTGCCCCAAAAGCCATGAGCGATGAAGCGGCCGAATATTGGTCAAATACACTAAATACGGTTTCACAGTCCGAAGCTTGGAAGAACGGTTACATCAATACATATAAGCTTGTGCCTGAATTTAAAGATACCAATACAGCAACCGAATATGTAACCGGCTATGAAGCCAAATTTATGGAAGAAAAAGATATTAAATAATAAACATAAGGAACATGACAATATGAAATTATGTTATCAAGTTGCAACCCCCGATGTCGCTATTGCAGATTCTGTCACAGCTTATCAAGGGCCGTTAGAAAAAAGTTTTTCTGAACTCTCAGCAATGGGATATGGCGGCGTGGAGTTAATGACTTTAAATCCGTCGGCACTCGATTGGAGTTTTGTTAAAGCAGAGGCCGAAAAAAATAATTTAAAGGTGGTTTTAGTTTGTACGGGCGAAATTTGGGGACAACTTGGGTTAAGTTATACGGATAAGGATGAAATAATCCGCAATGAGGCGATTGCAAGAACAAAAGAAATTATTGATTTTGCAAGCTTTTTAGGGGCTAACATTAATATTGGCCGCGTTAGAGGGCAATATTGTAGCGCATTAACCAAAGAGCAAACTATTGGCTATGCAATTGAAGCTTTTAGGGAAATCTCCGATTATGCCGCACCTAAAAATGTAAATATCGCTTTAGAAACCGTAACCATTATGCAAACCAATTTTATTAATACGTTAGCACAAGGTGCCGATATGGTTAATAGGGTTAATCGCGCGAATTTTCGGTTAATGTTAGATGTCTTTCATCTGAATTTAGAAGAAAAAAATGTTATAGAGGCCATTAAAACATATAGCTCTTATAATATTCATGTTCATCTGGCCGATAATAATAGGCGTTATCCGGGAAATTGCGGTTTAGATTTTGAGGAAATTATTTCTACATTCAAGCAATGTGGTTATGAGGGTGCTTTTTGTACGGAGATTTTCCAGCTACCCAGCATGCAAGAAGCCGCCAAAGAATCCATCTGCCATCTGCAACCTATTTTAGACAAAGTTTATAATAGTTAAGGAGGAGGGGAAATGAAAAGTGTAGCGCTTGTCCATTCAGTTAAAATATTAGCCAATTCTTTTGACCAACAATTAAAAGAATATCTTGATGAAGAAGTGAAAATTCATAATCTGTGGGATGATTTTTTAGCCAATAATCCCAATGAGATTGGCGAATTTACCATCGGGAACCAAAACCGTTTATTTTACGATATTAAATCCGCTGAACTAACCGGGGCTGATCTGATTGTTGTGACTTGCTCTACACTCACCCCAATCGTCAACTTAATAAGGCCATTTGTCCGTGTTCCTTTAATTTCCATAGATGATGAAATGACAAGAAGAGCCGTTAACCAAGGTGAAAATTTACTCATTTTGGCAACCGCGGCAAGCACAAAAGATCCGTTAACCAAAAGACTGAATGCAGAAGCTGCAAAAATCGGCAAAAAAGTCTCTATAGACTTTTTATCAAATGCCGATGCCTTTCAGGCTATGAAGGCCTTAGAGATGCAAAAGCATGATGAATTTTTACGGGATACGGCAAAAAATATTACCAATTATGATTGCATTATATTAGCACAAGCCTCAATGGCACATTTAGATAAAGATATCGAAAAGATTAGTAACATAACAACGCTTTCGAGCATAGCCCTATGTTTAGAGCAGATTAAAAAGAATCTAGAAAAAATATAACGAGGTAAATAAGATATGAATATAGAAAAAAAACAAGAAATTGATAAATTATGCTTAAGTTTTAGGCGTGATTTAATCGAAACTTTACATGCCGTTCAAACAGGTCATCCGGGTGGTTCACTCTCGGTTGCGGAAATTTTGACAACAATTTATTTTAACGAGGCCAATATTACCCCCGAGAATATAACCGATAGAAACCGCGATAAAATTGTTTTATGTAAAGGCCATGCGGCGCCGATGTTATATTTAATACTTGCCCAAAAAGGGTTTTTTGCTAAAAGTGAGCTCAAAACATTACGCCAAATAAATAGTAATTTACAAGGGCATCCTTGCGTAAAAAAAACAAAAGGTGTAGAGGTTTCAACCGGCCCCTTAGGTGCGGGTTTCCCCTTTGCTCTCGGTTTGGCGCTATCGGATACTGCCGATAATATCGATGCCTATACCTATGCCATATTGGGTGACGGCGAAATTAACGAAGGTGTTATTTGGGAAACATGCTTAAATGCCGCCAAATTTAAGGCGAACCGTCTGATTACCATTTTAGATTGGAATGGTGTGCAGCTTGATGGCACCACAAATGAAATTTTACCCATGGGCGATGTAGAGCTTAAATTTAAAGCTTTTGGTTTTAACACTATTATTTGCGATGGCCATAATGCCCAAGATATTAGCGATGCCATTAATAAAGCCAAAGCCCAAAAAGATATGCCCTCTATTATCTTAGCCAAAACCATTAAAGGTAAGGGCGTATCTTTTATGGAAGGTAAAAATATTTGGCATGGTGCGCCAATTAACGATGAACTTTATGCCCAAGCAATGCAAGAATTAGAAGGAGAAAAATAATGGCAAAAGCAATTCGTGATGTATATGGCGAGACCTTAAGAGAATATGGTAAAATCAATAAAGATATTGTTGTTTTAGATGCCGATGTTTCTGGCTCTACAAAATCGGCTCTTTTTGGCAAAGAATTCCCCGAGCGCTTTTATAATTGTGGCGTATGCGAATATGCCATGGTGGGTATGGCCGCGGGTATGGCTAAAAACGGGAAAATCCCCTTTGTTAATACATTTGCCGTATTTTTAACTACTTTGGGTTCTTTGGCGGCACGGACATTAATGTCTTATTCTCAATTACCCGTAAAAATGATGGGCGGTTATGGGGGATTATCGGATTCTTACGATGGTGCAACCCACCAAGCTTTAGAGGATTTAGCCGTTATGCGTAGCCTGCCCGATGTTACCGTTTTAGTAGCATCGGACGCCACAATTACTAAATGGATAGTGAAAACAGCCATTGACGTTCCGGAGCCGATGTATATTCGCCTTTCGCGCGATGTTATGGCCGATTGTCATTCATCGGACACCCAATTTGAGATTGGCAAAGGTGCTATTGTTAAAGACGGTAATGATGTTACAATTTTTGCCTGTGGCGTTATGGTGGGCACAGCCTTAGAGGCCGCCGAAACCCTTGGGACCAATGGAATTTCTGCCCGTGTTGTCGATATGTATAGTATTAAACCGATTGATGCTGCACTTATTGAAAAATGTGCAAAAGAAACCGGTGCTTTTGTAACAGCCGAGGAACATAGTGTTATTGGCGGTTTAGGTAGCGCAATTGCCGAGGTTATGGCAAAATCTGATTGTGGGGTACCAACCGAGATGATTGGCATGCAAGATATGCACGGTGAATCTGGCGATTACAAACAATTATTAAATAAATTTGGGCTCGATGCACAAGCCGTTGTTGCGGCAACCCAAAAGGTCGTATCGCGTAAAAAGTAATTTTTAATTATAAAATATATTCATTTAAGGAGTTAAATCATGAAAGATCCAATCCAAAAATATTTTCAACTAGGTACCATTAGTTTTATGTCATTCCCAAAATCTAATATTGTTGATTCTGTTCGCAAAATCGCATGCGATGATTATTTTGATGCCGTTGAAATTACAACATGTGCTGATGATGCCGAAAGAGAAGCCGTTAAAAGATTATTAGAGCAATCGCATCTTAAGGTTTGTTATGGTGCGCAACCTATTTTACTTCGCAATGGCTATAACCCAAATTCATTAGATGAAACTGAGCGCAAAATTGCCGAAGATGCCCTTTTAAAAGCGATTGATGAAGCCGAATATTTGGGCGCAAACGGTATTGCTTTTCTCTCTGGCAAATGGGCTGCCGCAACCAAAGATGAAGCCTATGCGCAATTATTAAAAACAACCCGTAATCTTTGTGATTACGCGGCAACCAAAAATATGAATATAGAGCTTGAGGTCTTTGACTTCGATATGGATAAAGCCGCCCTTATCGGCCCCGCACCTTATGCCGCTAAATTTGCTGCCGATATGCGCACAAGCCATAATAATTTTGGTTTATTGGTCGATTTATCGCATTTTCCGACAACTTACGAAACCTCAGAGTTTGTTATTCGTACTTTACGCCCTTATATCACCCATTTACATTTTGGTAATGCGGTTGTGCAAGAAGGTTTTGAGGCCTATGGCGATAAGCACCCGCGCCTTGGTTTTCCCCATAGTGCAAATGATACCGCCGAGGTTTTAGATTACCTAAAAGTACTTAAAGCAGAGGGTTTTTTTAATGCCGAAGACCCAATGGTGCTTTCGATGGAAGTGAGCCTTGTGGGCGATGAAGATGCCGATATTATTTTAGCCAATACAAAGCGGGTTTTTAACCGAGCTTGGGCTTTACTTGAAGATTAATCAGAAAATTGAAGAATAAAGGAAAAAACATGAAAATCGTTGTATTGGACGGCTATACGGAAAACCCGGGAGATTTAAGCTGGGAGCCACTTAAAGCCCTTGGTGATGTCACTGTTTACGACAGAACCGCCTATGCGGAGGATCCGCTAATTGCTGAGCGTATTGGCGATGCCGAAATTGTGGTGATGAACAAAACACCCATAAGCAAAGAAACCATTGATAAATGCCCCAATATTAAGCTTATAGCCGTATTAGCCACGGGCTATAATGTGATTGATTATGCATATGCTAAAGAGAAAAATATTCCGGTAGTAAATGTACCGACCTATGGCACACAAATTGTGGGGCAATATGCGGTTGGTTTGTTGTTGGAGATTTGCTCGCATATCGGCCACCACAGCCAAACCGTTAGAGAAGGTAAATGGACAACCCATGAAGATTGGTGCTATTGGGATTATCCGCTTATTGAGCTTGCCAACCAAACAGTCGGTATTATCGGCTTAGGGCGTATTGGACAATCGAGTGCAAAAATTTTAAATGCCATGGATATGAAGGTGATTGCCTATGATGCCTACCAAAGTGAAGAAGGCAAAAAACTGGCCGAATATGTTGAGCTAGATGAACTTTTAGCGCAATCGGATATTATCTTTTTACATTGCCCATTATTCCCTGAAACAGAGAATATTATTAATAAAGATACCATTGCTAAAATGAAAGACGGTGTCATCATCATTAACAATAGCCGTGGCCAATTAATTGCCGAGCAGGATTTAGCCGATGCCTTAAATTGCGGTAAAGTTTATGCTGCCGGCCTAGATGTTGTATCGGCCGAGCCCATCCATAAGGATAACCCGCTACTGACCGCAAAAAATTGTATGATTACCCCCCATATTGCTTGGGCAGCAAAGGCTTCTCGGCAACGTATTATGGATGCGACCATCAATAATATCCAAGCTTTTTTAGATGGTGCACCGACAAATATTATTAATAAATAACAACCATTAAAAAAAACACGAACAACTTTTATAAGAGTAAGGTCTTAATACCTTACTCTTTTTTTTATAAATGATATGACTATATATTGTCTTTATGCTGTTTTTCCATGCGCCAAAGGGTGGTTCGGCTTACACCGAGCTCTTTAGCTAAATCTTTCTTTTTGGGCTTAAGTTTATATTGGCTGCTATCGGTAGCTATAACATTTGGGGTTGGGCTTGCTTGCTCAAATTTTTGAGAAAATATCTTAATTTTATTTAAAAGCGCGGTGTTAATAATATTCGAGTCATTTAAAACAATCAGGCGCTCACATATATTTTTAAGCTCTCTTACATTACCGAGCCAATCATGCTCCATTAATATTTTGGCTGCATCGGGTGTAACCACCGGTATACTTTTACCCATTGCACAAGCAAATTCCGATAAAAATAAATCAATCAGCCCTTGGATATCCTCTTTGCGCTCTCTTAAAGGAGAAATTATGACATCCAACGTATTTAAGCGATAATATAAATCAAGGCGAAACTCCCCAGTTTCTATTTTTTCGTCCATATTAATATTGGTGGCCGAGATAATACGCACATCGACCGGCTGAACCGTCGTGCTGCCAATACGGCGAATTTCATGCTCTTGCAATACACGCAAAAGCTTTGCTTGTAGGGCTATGGGTATTTCGCCTATCTCATCTAAAAAAATTGTGCCTTTATGAGCCAGCTCAAATAAACCGGCTTTTCCCCCTTTTGCCGCCCCTGAAAATGCGCCATCTTCATAACCAAAAAGCTCGCTTTCTAAAAGATTTTCGGGCAAGGCAGCGCAATTAACCGCAACAAAAGGAGAATTACGCCGGTTACTGGCCATATGGATACTATGAGCAAATAACTCTTTACCCGTACCTGTTTCACCCGTTATTAAAACATTCGAGTTCACTTGGCTAAAGCGCTCGGCCATTTCTTTATTTTCTAAAATGGCTTTACTTTTACCCAAAATACTCCCAAAGGAATATTTTGCCGTTAAACCTTTTTTGGATAGGTTTCTTCTAATTTTAATTTCTTCTTCAATAATTTGGTCGGTATTTTTTATAAAGATAACCGCACCGGTTACTGTATCTTCATAGCTTAAAAATTTATACTGAACATAATAATTTTTGTCGTGAATGAGCACAATTTTTTCTTGCTCAATTTTGCCCTTAACAATCTCTTGCCACCCTTTTGATGACGAAATATCCAATGCCGAGCGCCCCTTCAGATTACCCACAGTCGTTAGCTGAAAAATACGATGGGCTTGGTTATTAATTTCTAGAATATTTCCTTTAGAATCAATGGCAATAATAGCCTCGATACTGTTATTATACATTGTGCTAATAATGTTAGAGCGTGTCCGCTCCACATTCATAACCTTTGCCGTACCAATGGCCTCTAACAAAGCCAGCTCCACAGATTTATAACTGGTATGGATATGTATACGCTCCAAATTTTTATCATCACAGATACCGCAAACCGTGCCCGCACCCACAAAAACATCAAAGCCCTCGGCTATTCCTTGCTCAATGGCTTTTCGGGCCGTATATTCATCGCAAACATCAAAAACTTTAATGCTCGCATCGCAAAAAGCCTCTAACTCGGGTATGTAACCAAGCTCGATATTATGTAAACACAAAGCAATTTTTTTTGCCTTTTTCTTTTTACATTCCACTAAAGCCCTAAAAATATCAAAGCTATTAAACTGTATTTTAATAATATGTTTATGGGGAAAATATTCTTTAAGAACATCATGGGTCATGCCCCGGGCAACCAAAATATCGGCATCCCAATTTTGCGAAAGTATATCCGGCGTGCCAAAAACATAGGTTGTTTCAATATCTATATTTTCTACTTTTGGTAAGTTTGCTATTGCATCATCAATAACTTTTTCAAGCTCTAAATGGGGCACAAAAACGCGAATTTTAATCACAGGCTTTTCCTCTTTACTCCCTATGCTTTTGCCTTAAACAACCAAAAATTATAACATATATTCACCCTATCGCAAAATTTAGATACCAATAATAATTTATATATAATTGATACTCATATCATTGTGATGATAATCACATGGCTGGCAAAAAGAAAGGCCGGGGAACTTCCCGGCCAATCTTTTTGGGAGCTAGGAGTAATATATTAATGGCGTTTATTCGCTTGGCTTTTAACATCAACCCAAACAGCAAGCAAGATAACAAAACCCTTAACAATCGGTTGGTAATAGGCCTCTACAGAAAGTAAGTTCATACCATTATTGATAACACCAATAATAAGCGCCCCAATTAAAGTACCTAAAATACGCCCTTTACCACCTGTTAACGAGGTTCCGCCTAATACTGCGGCTGCAATTGCATCAAGTTCCCAAGCGATACCCAAATTGGGTTGTGCCGACCATACCCGAGAGGTCGCAATAATACCACCAATAGAGGCCATAAAACCGGCAAAGATAAAAACCTGTAGGGTCATATTTTTAACATTTATCCCCACATGACGCGCGGCTTCATAATTACCGCCCATAATATAGGCTCGGCGACCCCATTTAAGATGTTGCAAAAAGAAATAAGCAATAATTGCAAATATTAATAATAGCCATACCGATATCGGAACCCCTAAAAACCGCCCCATACCAATAGATAATATAAAGTCATTATCAATCGGTACGGATCGCCCTTTGGTTAAGGAATAGATAATACCACGGAAAATTCCCATTGTTGCCAAAGTAACAATAAAAGCGGGTATTGATAAAAATGCAGTTAAAAAGCCATTAAATGATCCGCATAAAATACCAACACCAACAGCGAGCAATAAACTAATCGGAGCCGGAATACTCATTTGCAAAGCCAAGGCCATAACAGTACCCGCAAGCCCCATAATAGAACCAACCGAAAGATCGATATTACCTATAATTAACACCGCTGTCATACCAAAGGCTGTAATTGCAATATAAGAGACTTGCTCAATAATATTCATTAAATTATTGGGTTTTAAGAAATTTTGGTTTGCAATTGCTAAAAATAGGCATAGAGCAAAAAGGCCAAAGAGCGTACCGGTATATTGTCCAAATATTTTTGTTATTTTTTTTGATGATTGTTGTGTAACGTTTGTTGCGGTTGACATTTTATTTACCTCCTGTGGCAAAATGCATAATTTGCTCTGCACTTATATTTTCATTTAAACTTTGATTAGCAATTTCACCTTCACGCATCACAATCAAGCGATCACTAAGAGCCAAAACCTCTGGTAAATCAGATGAAACTAAAATGATGGATGTGCCTTGCGCACATAAATCATAAATTTTTTGATAAATCTCATATCGGGCACCCACATCAATTCCTCGAGTAGGCTCATCTAAAATAAGCAATTTAGGCTTTTTTAATAGCCATCGCGCAAATAGAGCCTTTTGCTGATTACCACCAGATAAATCACCAATATTTTGCTGCATATTTTGTAATTTTACATTATGGTCACTGGCCGCATGTGCTGTTTGTTGGGCTTCTTTTTGCCGATGCATAATGCCAAGCTGATTACTGAATAAATCCAAATATCCCATAGAAATATTATTTTGTATGGAGTGATCAAGGACTAAACCGTCATCTTTGCGGCTTTCAGGTAAATAAACAAGCCCCTGATCAATAATTTCTTTAGTTGTTGCATTGGTAATATCACGCCCCTCAAAATGAATATGCCCTTGCTGCGATGAACTGATACCAAAAATACGCTTCATTACTTCGGTACGACCCGCACCAACTAGACCAAAAAAGCCTAAAACTTCACCTTTTTTAGCCTCAAAATTCACATGGTTAAAATGGCCTTCGTCTGAGAGATCATTAACAGTTAATATTGTTTCGCTATTCGGGTTATATATTACAGGTCGCTCCGGATAAATTTCGCTCACCTCTCGCCCAACCATCATTTTTAATAAAGTAGGAATATCTGTTTTTTCACGCAAAACCGTATCAATATGGCGGCCATCTCTAAATACAGAGATGCGTTTGGGCAGTGACATAATTTCATCGAGCCGATGCGAAATATAAATCACACCAATATTTCTTTCTTTTAAACGTTCAATGAGCAAAAATAATAGCTCGGCTTCTTTTTCCGCAAGCGAAGATGTAGGCTCGTCCATAATAATAAATTTTGCATCATGGGATAAAGCACGGGCTATTTCTACAAGCTGTTGTTGCCCGATAGATAAACTGCCCACTATGGCTTTTGGATCCAACTGTATATTGAGATCATTTAAAATTTTCTCGGTTTGGGTATAGATTTGTTTATGATTGATTGTATATTTGCCACCCAATTCTCTATTAGCAAAAATATTCGATGCAACATCTAAGTTTGGAAACAAGCTTAATTCTTGAAATATTATACTAATACCGGCATCTAAGGCATCTTGCGGATTAGAATATTTTTGCTCGATATCATCAATATAAAACATACCTGCCGATGGCGGCTGCACACCAGCAAAAATTTTCATTAATGTTGATTTTCCTGCACCATTTTCACCTAAAATTGCATGAACCTCACCACTATAAAAGGTAATAGAAATATCTTTTAGCGCCCAAAAATCACCAAAACATTTACCAATATCTTTTGTATATAAAATGCTCATTTTTTTCTCTTTTGAGGTAAAAAACGAGCGACTAAAATAATCGCCCGTTTATTTAATCAATATTATTGCTCAGGATAAACACCGGGAACAATAGGAATATATGCTTCAACTTCTTTACCATTAAGATAATCAACAGCTGCATTTAGTGCCGTTGCACCCATTTTATCGGGATATTGTCTAATAACGGCAACAAAAGCTTTTTCTTTATCTACAGCATTACGGGCTTCTTCTAAACCGTCAAAACCGATAATTTTTACCTGATCTTGTTTTTTTGCCGTGTTAACCGCAACTGTAGCCGCTAAAGCTGCATCATCACCAAAACCAAAAATACCGGTAATATCAGGATGCGCTTGAAGCATATTTTGTGTTGCGCTTAAAGCTTCAGGGCGTGTAATACCGGGCTGAATATCAACAATTTCGATATCCGGATATTTTTCGTTAAGTACTTTTGAAAAGCCGTCAACACGGTCGATAACCGATTGAACAGTCGGATAATGAATAACAGCAACTTCGCCCTTACCGCCTAAAAATTGACCCATTAGGTCGCCGGCAATCTCTCCGCCGCCATAGTTATCGGTTGCAACATGGGAAACAACATCGCTTCCATCGGCCGAAATATCAACTGTAAATACAGGAATACCGGCTTTTTTTGCTCTCGCTAAAGCACCACCAACACCTTTACTATCAACAGGTGATAAAATAATTGCATCGACATCTTGAGTAATAAAATCTTGAATATCAGCAAGCTGTTTATTTAAGTCTTGGTTTGCAATAGAAACCTTTAAATCAACATTTTGTTTTTCTGCTTCTGCTTTCATTGCATCGGTTAAATCAACATAAAACGGATGTTGTTGTGTTAATAAAGATGCACCAATTTTATAGTCTTGGGCATTGGCGGCTAAACCAACGGCACATAAGCTTAATGCACAAGTTAAATGTTTAAAATATTTCATGATAACCTCCTTGTTTTCATGTTTTACATTTGTGGTAAAAAGTATGAAAGTTCATCATAATTTGATATCCCTTCCATTGGCCCTTTTTGGGTTACTGAGTATGTCCCTGCGGCGGTAGCATATTGCAGGGCTTCTTTATATGACATTTTTTGTAATAAACTCGAAAGCAGCATACCGGCAAAAACATCCCCTGCCCCTGTTGGGTCAACCTCGTTTACCGAGCATGCCTTAGCACAGATATGGGTATCTTTTGTAATAAGTACAGCACCCTTTGCTCCTTTTTTTAGAACAATGATCTCTATACCATTATTGAGTATTTCTTTTATGCTTGCTTCCTCATCTTTAAGCCCTGTTAAAACCTCTAACTCACCTTCCGATGGTAAAAGAATATAAGTTTGGCTTAAGATTTTTTGAATAAGCTGATATTGATCGCCATGGGCAGATAATTCTTTGCGAATATTCGGGTCAAAGCTCACTTTAACATTATATTTTTTGCAATAATCTAAGGCAGTTTCTACGGCATTACGCACAGAAGGAACACCTAATGATGAGCCGGTAATATGCAAAAACCCACCTTTTTTAAAATATTCTTCTTTTACTTGCTCAGGCTTTATTTGCCCGGCGGCGGCATGGGGGATATGATAAATAAAATCTCGGCTACCATTGTTATTGTAACGCACAAAAGCAATACCTGTTGTATATTCATCATCTATGCGTGCACCCTTAATATTGAGTGTCCCTAACCGCTCTAATATATTCCGACCAAAATCATCATTGCCGACTGTACCAATGATAATAGACGCTGCCCCCGACTGAGCCGCTTGTGCCGCCATAATCGCCGGTGCTCCCGAAGGATAAGGCCCATGCCATAAGCCTTGTTTGTCTAAGGGCTGATCCAACTTATCGGCCATAATTTCGACGACTAACTCTCCAATTGCTATAATATTACCCATTGATTTACTCTTCGCATGCTTGTTGATATTGTTGACAAACGCCCATAATTTTGGCTAATACAAGACTTTTACCATCAGCTTTGACTTTACCTGTACGTATATCCCAATAAATATCGGGGAAATACTGGCTAATCAATGGTAACGCAATCGGTTGATCTAAGTTTTTAAATAAGCGTTCAAGCGCTTGCTCAACTTCATTAAAATTCCAGTAATATCGAATACGATCGCTTAAACTAAATTTACGCGCAAAAAGCTGTTGGTCTGAGCTACCCTCGTAATATTTTTGCCAATTTTTGGGGTTTTTAAGCATGATATTCTCAACAACTTCTTCAATATGCGATTGCTTATCGGTTGGGATATTTAGCTTTTCTATCGCACCTAAGGCAAAAATAGCCTCGCGCATGGCAAAGGTTAAGGCTGGCCCCACTTTAAGAATTGCAAAATGATCTTTTACCAATTGTTTAAGGTTTTTTGGTTGTTGATAATCGGTCGAATGAGCCTCGAAAATCCAATTTTTATCCTCTGAGCAAAACTGGCTAAGCTCTTGGGCATCTTTGGGTTTATAATCATAAATTTGGGTATGGTCAAACTCCACACCCGGCTGAACCACTAAACCAATCACCCGATTAAAAGCTTCTTCTAAGTTCAGATAAGCAAATTCTTTTTCATGAATATCAAGGGTGTTTTGGGCATCTTTAACTGTTGTGACATGCATATGGTTCATTAAATCATCACTTGCACCGCCCGGCACCGGAACCTCGGTACCAATAATATAAACCGGTTTTTCTCTGCCAACTTCATTAGCTGCCGTTTCACAAGCCACACATAAACGTGCAGCTCTAGAGGCTATTGTGGCATCACTTAATGGAATAGGGTCATTTTTGCACGACATTGAACAATCCAGATGAATTTTAGTAAATCCGGCTGTTACATAATCACAAACAAGCTGCTCAGCCTTTGCCATGGCAACATCGCTATCATCATCTTGCCATGCATTCGGGCCTAAATGATCACCACCCAAAATAACTTTATTATGGCTTAAACCCACTTTAGCAATAATATCCAATGCAAATTTGCGGTAGGTGCGGGGTGTATAACCAGTATAACCACCAAATTGATTCACTTGGTTAGATGTCGCCTCTAATAGTAAATAACTGTTATTTTCTTTACAATATTGAGCTGCAGCTTCAATAACTAATGGATGGCTTGAGCAAACAGAATAGATACCGCCATAACCATTCTTTTTATGGTTTTTTATAATATCTTGTAAAATATGCATTTTCTTTCCTTAACTTATTTACTTATCAGCAGCACAAATATTTAGGTTATTCCGTAGCCCTTATAAAAAGATAATTCCCAACATATTTTGTTGTATTACCAAAGAGACTTTAGCGATAATATAAAACAATAAAATTCATACCCTAAATTATCATCTTATATTAAATTAAATTACTTAATTTAATCATTCGTAACACAAGTATACAATAGAGTCAATAGAAATAATAAAAATGAATACTCTATATTTTTAATAGCTTGCATAATATATTTTTTAAGGTTAATTTAATTAAGATAAATAACTTAAGGTTTTAAAATGAATAATAAAATAGGAGTTAATCCGTTAAAGGCAAGGCAGTTTAATCGGCAGCTTATCCTTCAGTATATCCGGTTGCAGCCGAATATTTCGCGTGTGGAAATTGCCCGTGCCATCGAGCTTTCGGCGCCTTCGGTAACCAATATAACCAATGATTTAATTAACGAAGGTTATGTCATAGAAACCCACCGAAAAACCACCCAAAGGGGGCAGCCGGCTGTTGGCTTAGCGATTAACAATAAAAAATTCTATACGATCGGCCTCCATTTCGACCATCATTTTCATCATGGTGTATTAACCAATTTGGCCGGCGATATTGTGGCCGAAGAAAAACAGACATCCAAAGATACATCGGCCATATTTATGCATATGTATGAACAATTGAGTCAAAAAATTCCCCGTAAAGGTGAGCTCATCGGGGTTGGGATATCCTCTATGGGGCCTATTTTAGACCCAACAAAAGATAATAGAGACATCCAAAGCCCGAATATCCGTATTTTTGATTTTGTCGAAAAAATTAGCGCGCAAACCCATCACCCTATTTACATTGAAAATAGTGCCACAACTGCAGCTATTGGGGAGTTTTGGTATGGCAAAGGCTTTTTGACCAAAAATTATTTATATTTAAATATTGGTTATGGACTCGGCGGTGGTCTGATTATTAACAACCAAGTTTACCGCGGCGATACGCAAAATGCCGGTGAGATTGGCCATAGCAATGTAGTTGAAGACGGGCGTTTATGTTTTTGTGGCGCCTATGGCTGTTTAGAAAGTTATTTATCCCTTAATGCATTAATCCAAGAATTGGGTGATGAATATGCGAACCCAGATTATATACTCTCGCAATTTCATCAGAACAACCCCAAGCTTTTTTTATGGTTAGAATACAATTTACCGCTTTTAGCCAAAGTTTTAGTAAGCGCTACCCAGCTAATGGATATTAATAATATTGTTATATCGGGGCTTTTACCACCCGATATTATCAATTGGTATATTCATAACTTACCCAAATATATCGAGAAATATCGCATTAAAACTTTACCCTCTAAGCTCAATATTATTCAGGGTATGAACGGCCCTAACCTACCTGCCTTAGGGGCGGCAACCTTGCCCGCATATTCTAGCTTATCGCCTAAAATTTAGCGATAATCAAAATGGGCGATCGGGCCATGGCCTTGGCCCAGCTGCCAATTTTGCGATGCCTGTATGGCGTTATAAATATATTCATTGGCTTGTTTAACAGCCGTTTGTAAATCCTGTTTAAGGGCAATATTGGCTGCAATGGCCGAGGATAATGAACAACCTGTGCCATGGGTATTTTTGCTTATTATTTTGGCTTGCTCAAATAAAAATACACTGCCATTGGCGAGCTGCAAATAATCGATAACATCTTTGCTTTCCCTATGCCCACCTTTAATCAGTATATTGCCTTGGGGGGCAATTTTTTGTGCCAAAATATATGGGTCTAGCGCATCGGGGAGCTTGGCCAATATTTGCGCCTCGGGCAAATTGGGCGTGACTAATGTGGCCAAAGGCAATAAATGGGCTTTTAGGCTTTCAATCGCACTTTCCTCTAATAAAGGGGCACCGGCTTTAGATATCATGACCGGATCCAAAATAATAGGCGGTAATTTGGGCTGTTTTTTCAGTACTTTGGCTACGGTTTCAATAATATCGGCATCGCCCAGCATGCCAATTTTTATGGTATCAATCGGAAAATCCGATAATACGGCCTCGAGCTGTGCCGCAATGGTTGATAACGGAATTTTATGAATATCGGTTACAGAATGAGAATTTTGTGCCGTAATCGCCGTAATGGCCGAAAGTGCGTAACAACCATTGGCCGAAATTGATTTGATATCGGCCTGTATGCCTGCGCCCCCGCCGGAATCTGAGCCGGCTATTGTTAATACTGTGGGCGGACGATTGCCATATATCATTGCCATTTTTTGACCTCCTGTTTTAAATTCTGCGCGGCTTGGCAAATATCATCGGCCGCCGATATTGCCGAGATTATAGCAACGCCCGCGCTACCTTGTTGCATGATGGATTGGATATTATTTTGGTTAATCCCCCCAATCGCAATAACGGGTTTATTGCTATTTTCCACCGCCCGCTTAAGCCCTTTAAGACCTAAGGGGGTTTTAATATCTTTTTTGCTATCCGTTGCAAATACGGGGCTTATAGCCAAATAATCGGCATATTGGTTTTGGCTGTCAAAAATTTGAGATTCCTCCTCAATAGAAAGCCCAATTATTTTGTTTTCACCTAAGATATTACGTGCAATCTCAATAGGCATATCCGATTGCCCCAAATGCACACCATCGGCATTACAAGCCAAAGCCACATCAATACGATCATTAATGATAAACGGTATCTGATAATGCGCACAGACCTCTTTAATCTTTAAAGCTAAAGCCAAAAATTGCCGCACATCATTTTTTTTATATCGGAGCTGAATGACATCAGCCCCTCCTTTTGCAGCCTCTGCACATAAATGGGCTAAATAATGCCCATCATCGCAATCGGGTGTAACAAAATATAAGCTATACTTCATATTGCTGCACATGAATATTCGGTATATCGGAAAGGTCATCGGCCGAAATATGGCTTAAACAATCTAAAAACCCCACCCAAAAACTCGCCGGCCCTGCCGCCTGTTGGCTTGCCTTGTTACCTATTGCCGACATAATAGCCAATGCGGATAATGTGGCGGTAAAACTATCGGGCTCTACCCCGGCATAAGCACCGCAAATAGCCGCTGCGGTGCAGCCTGTGCCGGTAACTTTTTGCATAATCGGTACATCTAGCGCAATTTCGGCGATATATTGGCTGTTTACAATAATATCGGTTGCCCCGCTAATACCCACACAAACATTATATTCTTTGGCCAATTTTTTTGCGGCATCAAGGGCATCGCCCGTATCATGCAGGCTATCTACCCCTTTGCTTTTGGTGGCCGAGCCTGCAAGGGCTATAATCTCCGATGCATTACCTTTAATAATAGTTACCGCATCTGTGCTTAATATCTTAAGGGCGGCCTCCATACGAATTTGCGAAGCCCCCACCCCAACGGGGTCTAAAATAACGGGTTTATGATATTTTTTACCATATTTTGCCGCCATATAAGCATGCGCGATAAAATATTCATTAAGTGTACCAATATTCAGTACAACCGCATTGCTTATGGCGACAAGCTCGGCGGTTTCCGATTGTTCCATGCTCATAATCGGCGAGGCACCAATGGCTAATAAAGCATTGGCGGTGCTGTTCATCACCACATGATTGGTTAAACTTAAAACAAGGGGATTTTTTTGGCTAATTTGCCCTGTGGCATCAATAATATTTTGAAGATTCATTGGTTATTCCTCTATCCGGTTAACTAGGATAGCCGAATATAGGTGATAGCATGTTTCCCAACGCAACAATTATGTTGATCTGGTAATAATGGTATTTCTCAGCCTTTAAAAAAAAGCACCCATAACGACTATTAACAATATGTGTTTTATATTATTACTTCATCACTTATTTTCAAGCAAATATTTTATTATTTATTGTTTTTTTGAATATTGGTTTATTTTAAAAATTCTGTTAATTTAACCTATTTTTCGGCATAACCAAACGATAACTTGTACTCCGCCCCGATTTCTCTTCTTGCTCCATAAGACAATATTCAATAAGCTTTTGGATATCACGCAATGCCGTATCTTGAGAAAGCTTTGTTAGCTTAGCGTATTTACTTGTAGTCATTTTACCCCGAAAGTCATCGAGCATTAAATTAATAACTTTTCGTTGTCTATCATTAATTTGGTATTGATTTGCCCGTTGCCAAAATTGAGTTTTTTGTAAAATTTTATTTATAATTTCATCCGTGCTATCAATAGCTTCGCTCAGTGATTCCAAAAACCAGTTTAGCCAACCCGTAATGTCTAAATTGCCCCGTTGGGTGGTCTCTAATATTCTGTAATAAGTTTTTTTATTTCTTTCGATATAAGTAGAAAGACTATAAAATCTAAGCCGACTTTTATCTGAGCGTGCCAAAATTAAATCGGATATGTTTCGTGCTATACGCCCATTACCATCATCAAAAGGGTGAATAGTTACAAACCATAAATGCGCAATTGCTGCTTTTTGAATAAGATCAACCTCGGCTTCGCTATTAAACCAGTTTAAAAACTGCTCCATTTCATCATTTAACTTTTCAGGTGCTACGGCTTCAAAATGTATTTTTTGCTTTCCATAAACGCCCGAAACAACCTGCATTATATCTTTCCGCCAAGCAGCCACATTAATTTTATATAAGCCACTACGCCCTGTTGGAAATAACGCACCGTGCCAATCGAATAATCGCGCTGAAGTTAAAGGCTGTTGATAATTTTGTGTGGCCTCCAAAGTAATTTCTATTATTCCATCGGCATTATTGTCAGGGGCTACAAGACCGCCAATATCCAGACCTAATTTTTGCGCAATTGAAGACCTCACAGAATCATAATTTAAATTTTCACCTTCAATGGCACTCGATGTAACAACATCTAAACTTAAAATTTCTAAATTAATTTTTTCTCGATCTTCCAGCCCAAGCATAGCCATTTTTCCATTAAGGAAAGCCTGTTGCTGCTTTACCTCGTTCAGTAGGGGCTGAATTTTATCATTATCAAAAGTAAAATTAGGCCAATTTTTAAGCTCATGAATATATTTCATACTATCCACCTTTATGTCTTAAAAGAGTTTAGCGGAGAATATTTATATAATCAACGCATATTTTGCGGAGAATACACATGTTAATCTCCGCAAATAATCATTATATTGTACTTATCACTTAGTTTTTTGCCTATATATCATTCCCCATAATCTCCCGATAGCTGATGAAATCGGCATATAATTTACGAAAGACTTTATATTTTTTATTGTGAAAGGCTTGGGTTTGGGTTTGGGGCTCTATGGTTGTTTCTACCGATGACATTGCCCGCATGGCATCGGGCAATGCCGCAAATTCCCCGGCAGCATAAGCTGCCAATAAAGCGCTACCCAATAACATGGCCTCGGATTCTGTAATGACCTCGATATTTAAGCCCGTAATATTGGCATGCTCACGGAGCCATAACGGATTTTTGGTACCACCCCCACACATACGGATTTTATTGACCATGCAGCCATTATCTTTGAGCTGCTCTATAATATGCCTTGTGCCATAAGCCACTGCTTGCAGGGCGGCCAAATAACGAATAGCCAAAGCATCGCGATTGTCATCATGCAAGCTTAAACCCACAATGCTCCCTTTTAAGGTTGGGTCGGCCAAGGGCGATCGGTTACCTAAAAAATAACCCAAAATATGATAATCTGCAGTTAGATACGGATTATCTTTTTCTAACTCGGCAATATGTGTATTTAATATCTGATAAATCGAGCAATTTTTCTGCTCGGCATCTTCTTTAAGCTTTGCATATTGGCTTGATTCTTTAATCAGATGCTCCACCAATGCACCTGCGGTCGATTGCCCACCTTCCATCAGCCATAAACCCGGCAACATTGCCCCAAAATAAGGCCCCCATATACCGGGTACCATATTTTTATCTTTGGTGCATAACATATGGCAAGCCGATGTTCCGGTAATCAGCGCCAATGTGCCTTCTAAATCCTCACCCAATACACCCACACCACCCGCATGGGCATCAATCATCGATGAACATACATGCACACCTTCATGCAAGCCTAACTCGGCCGCAGCAATGGGCGATAATGTACCGATATTTTCACCCACTTGGGTAATATGGCTACCAATTTTATCTTCGCTGACTAAATCGACCAAATCCAAAGCTTCAAAAAATGGCATTGACCATGAGTTTTCATGATTAAGATAGGTCCATTTGCATGTAGTCGAACATGCGGAACGTGTGAATTTACCTGTGGCTTTAAAAGTTAAAAAATCGGGTAAATCAATAAAATAACGGATATTTTCATATAAATCCGGTGCATTTTGTTTAAGCCATAATATCTTTGGGATTTCCATCTCGGGGCTTATCTCGCCCCCCACATAATTCAAGACTTCATAATTGCCTTGGTTGATGGCATTGGCTTGTTTAATCGCGCGATGATCCATCCATAAAATTACATTTTGTTCCGCATTATATGTGGGGGAAACAGAGGCCGGCTGTGCATTTTTATCTAAGGCAACCAGCGAGCATGTGGCATCGAAGCCTATGCCCGTAATTTGCTCTTTATTGATACGGCTATCATCAATAATTTTATTGACGACCAAACAAATAGACTGCCAAATATCATCGCTTGATTGCTCGATAAAATCGGGTTTTGGGCCAAAGCGTTTTATCTTTTGTTCGGCCTCGGCATATTTTTTACCGTTTAAGTCAAATAATGCCGCCCGTGCACTCGTTGTGCCCACATCAACGCCAATAGCATATTTCATCATAAAGTCTCCTCTGTTTCC
>JBKEAR010000059.1:0-18654 GCA_047972425.1 Alphaproteobacteria bacterium
GCGTTGCTCTACATGTTCAAAAAAGAGGGGTAGGCGTTTTGTATAGGCGGTAATCAATTGGTTTAAATCAACTTGCGGATAATCAACCAACATAATGGCAACATTGGCATTAATTCCGTCAATCAGGCGAAACTCAAGTTTGGGCTTACGTGAGACTAAATATAAAATAGTTTCACCGGCTTCTAATGTGCCTTCGGTTTTTTGTATCACGGGCAGGCGCTGAATTTGTTTTGTCCAATTGTTCCAAAAAGGTGATGTTGAAAATATGCGTAAGGAAAATGCAGCTAAATGTGCTTCATCTTTCATATAAGCTTCAAGATCTTCCGCTGTTAATGGTGCATCGGCCCGAATGGGTAAAATATCAAAATAACGGGCAAGTTCAATATTTGTTGCCTTTTCCACATCGGCATTCGGGTATAGGCTTAATACGCTTATATCCCGATTAGGAACAATATATTGCCAGTAAATTTTTTGACTATCTTGACCAATATTTTGTAAATATTGCCCATAATCTTCCTCTAATATATCCTCAATTAAATGTTCGGATATGGCGCTTAGTCCATTAATAACCAAACTGCATTTTGCCAAATTTTGTTGGTTGGTTAATTGAATAGAAGCTTGCAAATTTTTAAGTGTGGGCAGCTCAATATAAGTTGTAGTTAAAGGCGTATTTGTTACAATTTGCGGAATATCGAAAATAAGTGGATAGGGCGATTGCAATAAATAGCGTTTATGCTGTTGATAAATCATGCTATCGGATGCAAAACATAAATTGATGAATTGGTGAACATTATTACGCATTAATGCTTGCAGGTCATTCTCCGCTTTGGCTGGGGGATTTGCGTAAGCATATAATGTACTCAACAAAAACCCTAAAGCATATATAATAATCGTTTTCACCGTGTTTCTCTCAAAATAATTAATTGCATTTATATTAGCATTAACACGTTAAATATGAAAGATGAAGATTTTATGATCGCCATTAAATTTGCATCATTTCTTTTTGGTTAGATTTGCTTGTAAGCTTTGTAATCCGCCCAATATTAAGTTTTTTTCTGTTAGCCGAACACCGCCAAGGTTAAACGTTTTTGTATTATTAATCAGCTTTTCAATATCAAGCCCGGCATCATCATGCAAAGTTTTTACAAGGGCAAAATAGGCAAGCTCAAGGCTAATTAGGCGTTGTTGTTCTTTACTGATGGTTAGTGTTTTATCATTTTTGGTAACCATTATTATTTATTCTCCAATATATCATTAAACAAACATCCATAATTATTTAGGAATTAAAATATGAAAATACAAATTTAAAGTTTTATTTAATGAGAAAAAGTTATTAAGGTTGAATAAAAGATTATGGAAGAATAACCTCGATATTATTTTTGCGGATTTCTTTTGCAACAATTGATGGCAAATCGGCATCGCTAATAATTTTATTAAAGACCGTTAAAGGAAAAATATGAAAAGAGGCTTTTTTACCATATTTTGTTGCATCGCTGACTAATATATTAATTTCACTTGAAGCGATAATGGCTTTTTTAACCGGAATTTTTCGGGAATCGGGCGTGGATAAGCCTTTTTGATCCCAAGATGATGTGGAAACAAAAGCGATATCAATATTCATTTGCTCAATAATTTTAGCCGTAATTTCACCAATGGCCGAGCGATTATCTTTACTGATTTCTCCGCCAGCAAAAATAACATGGCTCGGCGAATGGCTAATTAAATAATCGGCTGTTTTTAGATCATTGGTAATAAAAATTAAATCGTTTTGCGGGGCAAGCCGGTTGGCAATTGCTAAACATGTGGTACCGGCATCTAAATAAATAACATGGGCATTTGGGGGTATTTGCTTAATTGCTAAATCGGCAATGATATTTTTTTGCAAAATATTAAAACCAATTTTTTCTTTATAAGTTGGCTCGTCATTAATATGTGCAGGTAAATGCACACCACCTGAGACAGAAGAAACTTTACCTTGTTTTTCTAATTCTATAATATCGCGCCGGATAGTCATATGAGAAACATTCAGTTTATCAGCTAAGGCTGCGTAACTCATGATTTCATCATAGGCTAAATATTCTAAAATTTTTTTATGTCTTTGTGCCGGAATCAACTGAAAAACCTTAAATTCTCTTTGTCATGAATTTATCATTATCCTTTTTTATTGTACAGAAAAAACTTGATTATGTTAAAAAATGTGATACATTGAAAAATAATGTTAAAAATTGTTATGTTGTTATTAGCGATATAGATCACAATATATTCACTTTAAAATAGCATGCGGGGGAATAAAATAATGGAGCTAGTTGTTATTGCCGATGATTTTACGGGTGCAACTGATATTGCCAGTTTTTTGGTCGAGGCTGGTTTAGATACAATACAGATTAATAAAATACCATCTCAAAATACGATAATTGATGCCAAAGCCGTTGTTATCAGTTTAAAATCGCGCTCATGCCCAAAAAATCAGGCTATAACTGAATCTTTAGAGGCATTAGAATGGGCCAAAGCGCAAAATTGCAAACGGATATTTTTTAAATATTGCTCTACATTCGATAGCACAACAGAAGGCAATATTGGCCCGGTTACCGATGCATTAATGATGGCAATGGGCGAAAGCACAACCGTTATTTGTCCGGCACTCCCGGTGAATGGACGAAGTGTATATAAGGGATATTTATTTGTAAATGATCAGCTATTAAATGAATCTCCCATGAAAAATCACCCAATTACCCCCATGGCAGATGCTTCTTTATTGCGGTTAATGGCGCAGCAATCCGTTGGTAAAGTTGGGTTAATTGATATGAATATCATTGCTCAAGGGGCGATGGCTGTAAAAAAAGAAATTCAGAATTTAAAAAGTCAAAATATCAATTATATAGTATTTGATGCCATTGCGATGGCAGATTTGGATATTATTGCTCAGGCTAGCCTTGATGAATTTAACTTACTTACAGGGGCATCGGGCTTAGGGGGAGCTTTAGCGAAATATTTGGTCTCTCCTGCACATACTGCCGAAGATGCCAATTTGAGTGGCCAGCCCCAAAATGCGCCAACGATTATTTTAGCGGGTTCATGCTCGGCCATGACACAAAAACAAGTGCAGGCCTATCAAAATTTAGCACCCTCTTACCAAATTGATATTGAAAAATGCTTGTTTGATGATGAGTATGTTCAAAAGTTAGCCAATTGGTATAATAATCATAATATGGGCAATTTTGCCCCCATGATTTATGCCACAACCAATGTAGTGCATTTAAAACAAATTCAGCAAAAATATGGCGCCAAGCGTGCAAGTGATGCGGTTGAGCAGCTTTTTTATAATTTAGCCATTCGCTTAAAAGATATGGGTGTGAAAAACTTTATTGTTGCCGGCGGTGAAACATCGGGTTCGGTTACCCAAGCTTTAAATATTAATGCTTTTTATATCGGGCCGCAAATAGCCCCAGGGGTTCCGTGGGTTCGTGGGCTCGATAACCCATTATCCCTTGCATTGAAATCGGGAAATTTTGGAGATGAAAATTTCTTTGAGCATGCACAGATTTTTATCAATAAAAAGTAAAACAACAAAATACGGAGGATATTACCCATGGGAAAAGTTATTATATCATTAGCACCTGTTGCGGCAGATTCCACAATCGTTGACCCACAAACTGTGGCCAATGAAGCAATAGCGGCCAGCCAATGTGGGGCATCGATTGTTCATTTACATGTTCGAGAAAAAAATGGCCAGCTCACCGATAATTTAGCCTGCTTTGAAGAAACCATCAATGCCATAAAATCAGAAGTACCCATGATTATACAGGCCTCTACGGGTGGTATATCTAATATGAATATTCGGCAACGTTGTGCGCCTTTAAGCCTAAAGCAGGTCGATATGGCATCGTTAAATGTGGGCTCGGTTAATTTAGCCGGAACAATTTATATGAACCACCCCGATGATGTTGAATGGTGCGCTAAAGAAATTGTTAAAAATAATATTATGCCCGAGTTCGAGGTCTTTGAGCTGGGTATGATTAATAATATTTTGGAGCTGGATAAAAAAATCCATTTTAAACGCCCTATGCTCTTTAATATTGTTTTAGGGCATACAGGCACCACTCAAGCCAATATAGAAACTTTAATTGCTATGCGCAGCTTTATTCCGGCGGGTGCATTATGGGCAATTACCGATTACGGCCGGCGCGACTTTAGCGTTATTGCCGCAGCAATAGCTATGGGCGCGGCCGAGGTCAGAATTGGGTTTGAAGATAGCCGTTATCTCACAAGAGATCAATTGGCTAAAGATAATATTATCCTCGTAGAAAAAATAAAACAAATAATTACATCGATGGATAAAGAAGTCGCCACAATCTCAGCAGCAAGAGAAACGTTGGGGTTAGCGTAAATACGCAATGGCTTTATATAAGGAAGGACAAAAATAATGAATATGAAACAAATTTATCAGGCAGGGCTGGCGGCTTCGGCAATAGGTCTTGTTTTAACAATTATCGGGTTGGTCATGGGTCACCCCGCGTTATGGCAAAATGCATTTGTATTTACAGCCGTAACTTTTACCATTGGGGCAGGTTACTGGCCTGAGCTTAAAAATTATCAATTTACCATTTGGATTATTACCGGTTTTATTGCCGCAATGATTTATGGCCCCCGATTAACCCACTGGGGCGAATTTAACTTAGCCAATAAATGGATTGTTATCTTTGTTATTCAGGCAACAATGTTTAGCATGGGTACAAAGCTTTCTATCCAAGATTTTGTGGGTGTTGTCAAAATGCCTAAAGCTGTTTTTGCCGGGGCTTTTTGCCAATTTACCATTATGCCTTTGCTTGGCTTTACATTAACAATGGTCTTTAATTTCCCACCAGAAATCTCTATGGGTATTATTTTGGTTGGCTCTTGTGCTAGTGGTTTATCATCAAATGTCATGTGTTATATTGCCAATGCCAACCTTGCTTTATCGGTTTCGGTAACTGCTTTATGTACAATATTATCGGCAATTGTTACCCCAGTTTGGGTGAAAGTTTTGGGTAGCTCATTTGTCGATATCAATTTCTATGCCATGATTATTAATGTTGTCCAAATTGTTATTGTGCCTATTGGGGCAGCTATTTTACATGATTATTTGAAAAATTATGCAAAATCAAAGGCAAAACTTGTTTTCACTGTTTTAAGTGGTATCTCAGCATTATGGCTTATTTATATGTTGGCCGGCGGTTGGCAAATATTGTTTGGCGAGCTTCAAGGTAATGTACGCAGTGTTGCAGGTTTAACTAACTTTTTTGCTGCTGGTATTCTTTGGGCCTATGTTTATACTTACTTTACCAATGTTTGGCCAAAAATATCCGACCTTATGCCCGCAGTTTCCATGACAGGTATTATCTTCTTTACTACAACAGCTGCTGCAAATGGCCGTGATAATTTGGTACAAGTGGGTCTTTTACTCGTTTTAGCTATGGCTATTCATAATATTGGTGGTTATATTATTGGTTATTTGGTGAGCCGGTTTATCTTTAGACTTGATGAGCAATCTAGTCGTACAATTTCAATTGAAGTTGGCTTACAAAATGGCGGTATGGCATCGGGCTTAGCGGCTGCCATGGGTAAATTGGCAACGGTTGGTTTAGCTGCTGCTGTCGTTACACCAATAGGTAATGTTACCGGTTCTATTTTGGCCAATTACTGGCGTAAGAAAAAAATAGATAACCCCAAACATGTTGCGCAAGAAGCATAGTTATTTAAGATTGATATGAGAATAAAGGATCGTATGATGGCAAAAAAAGTCGCATTATTTCATACAAGTATCGCAACGGTGGAGATGATGAAAGCCCTTGTTGCCGATAAATGCCCTGATATTGAGGTTATGCATATCATCGAAGAATCCATGATCAAAGATGTTATGGGAAATAACGGTGTAACCCCAATGATTAGCGCAAGAATAGCCAATTATGTTAAAGCGGCCGAAGCCGCTGATTGCTCGGTTTTCATGACCGCATGTTCATCAATTGGTAAAGCTGTCGAAAATTGCCAATTTATGACCAATATGCAGCTAGCGCGTATTGATACGGCAATGATTGAAAAAGCGTTGGATAGCGGTAAAAATATTGCCGTATTGGCAACGGTTTCTACAACCCTTGACCCAACAATTGAATATATTGAGCGTTTAAGTAAAACCAAAGAGGGTAACTTTAATATAGAACCCCATTTGATACCCTATGCTTTTGAGGCTCTCCTTGCGGGGGATAAACAAAAGCATAATAGGCTGGTATTAGAAACCTTAAAAGATGTTGTTTCTAAAGCCGATGTTGTTGTTTTAGCGCAAGCTTCAATGGCAGGGGCAATTCCTAATGATTTTACGCTTGATGTTCCTTTGCTGACATCGCCCGAATTGGGTATTTCAGCTTTAGCCGAATTAGCCAAAAAATCTTAAATAACAAACTTTCCCTAAGCGATATATTTAACAATATTGATTATATCGTTTAGGTGAAAATATAAAAATAATAAAGGTTTATTATGGATACAAAATATCAAGAACTCATTGCTTTAGGGGTATATTTAGCACAAAATCACTATGTGGTGGGTAGTGCTGGTAATTTATCGCTAAAGCTTAATAATAATCAAATATTATGTACGCCAACAAATTCGAATTTAAATAATTTAAAGTGCGAGGAAATCTCGGTTTTATCAGAAGACGGTACGTTATTAAAGGGTAATCCGCCCACAAAGGAAGTCTCTTTTCATCGGGCTATTTATCAAAAATATAATAGTGCCAATGTGGTTATTCATCTGCATTCTACTTATCTTACGGCATTATCTTGCCTGCAAAATTTAAACCCCAATAATGTGCTTAAACCATTTACACCCTATGTGGTTATGCGCTTGGGTGATGTTCCTTTAGTTCCTTATTTTAAACCGGGCTCCTTAGATATTGCCACTTATATCGCGCAATCACTACCCGATAACATCAGTGCTTTTGTTCTGGCCAATCATGGTGTTACCGTATTTGGATCATCAGTTAAAGATGCTTTGGGTAAATTTGAAGAACTCGAAGAAACCGCCAAATTATTTTTTATTTTAAATAATCAAGATATCCGCTATTTATCCGATGCAGAAGTTAAAATATTAAAAGAGAAAAAATGATGAGAAATTTTGCCGCTAATCTTTCGATGCTATTTACCGAATATGATTTTTTAGAGCGTTTTGCGGCGGCACATTCCCATGGTTTTACCCATGTTGAATATTTGTTTCCGTTCGATTACGCCCCTGAGTTGCTTCAGCAAAAATTAGCCGAAAATCAATTAAGCCAAGAGCTTTTTAATCTTTACCCCGGCGATTGGGAAGGTGGCGAGCGTGGTATTGCTATTTTTCCGGAGCATATAGCGGCATTCAACCAAAGTTTAGAGCAAGGGTTAACCTATGCTTTGGCTTTAGATTGCAAAAAAGTTCATATTCTTTCGGGGATTATGGCTCCTGATGTGCATAGGGAAATCTATGAAGAAACATTGATTAACAATATCAGAAAAGCTGCCGATTTATTTATCGATTACGGCATTACCATTTTATTAGAGCCGTTAAATAATCGCTCTGTGCCGGGTTATTTTCTCTCCCATCAAAGGCAAGCAGTCAATCTGATAAAAAAAATAAATCGTAAAAATGTTAAACTGCAGTTCGATTTATTTCATGCTCAAATTATGGATGGTGATATCTCGACCTTATTAACCGAGCTCAAAGATTATATCGGCCATATTCAGGTGGCTTCTATACCGAGCCGAAACGAGCCCCATTTAGAAGAAATAAACTTTGCTTATTTTTGCCTTTTAATAGAGCAGATTGGCTATAAGGGCTGTATCGGGTTAGAATATAACCCAAAATCAACTACCGAGGCCGGTTTAAAGCAATTAAAGGACTATTTTAATATTATCTAACGAGCCTTAAAATTTCCCTCGGGGCCAAAATTGAGCTGAATTTTCTTACAATTATGGAGCGATTGCAGGCGATAATTGGGTGGCGCAACCAAAACTTTACGCCCATCGGGGATAACCACAAAGTTAACGGGTTGCTCTATATTGGCACGTATCCGCCGAATGGATATTTTTTTGCCATCACAAGTGACTTTATGTAATTTAATTGTATGGCCGGTTTGGTTGTTCAGGTTTATGCCATCGGTTGTTACGCTAGCCTTTAACCCTTCACTTAACGGCAAACCGACATGGGCTTGGGCATAAAAAGAAAATAAACTAAATAAAAAAACCAATAAATACCGCATCAGATTATTCCATTATTAATTAACACCAAATAAAGGCCAATGCCCGCAATGGCGGCACCAAATTTTGCCCGTAAGGTTTCGGGGCGGGCGGCTTTATTACAAAGCTCACCCAAAATAACACCCAAAATATGAATAAGCGCTGTGGCAATCATAAAGCCAGCCACATACATGCCGGGGTGCGAAACATTACCCATCTCGGCACCATGGGCATGGCCATGAAAGAAAGCAAAAATGCTCACAAAGACCATAGCAAGAGGGGTAGAAACTTTATATTCCGATGCTATTACAAGCCCTAAGGCTAAAGAAGATGCCCAAATGACATTTTCCACAACCGAAAATTCACCAATCATCGGAATTTCAATACCCAAAATACCAACAAGACCGCCAATCATCATGACAAATACAAATAATGCAGGTACAAACCATATGGCATTTTTATTGGGTAATTGTACCGAGAGCAAACCCACAGCCAACATAGCAAGTAAATGGTCAAAGCCAAAAATCGGGTGGGTAAAGCCGCTTAAAAAGCTACCATGGGCACCTTCTACAACGCCCGATGCCGCCGCCGTTAAACCCAATAAAAATATTAATCCGGTTGTTAAATAAGTATAAAATTTCATTACTCGTTTTCTTTCTATCATTATCCTATCCATATTTTAATGGGTAAATTATTTGGTGTAACCCTTAATTGCCGATAAATAAAAAATATCCCCCTTTATGGCAGGTGATTTTGATATGTTCGGCGATGGCTAAATTACGAATACCCAAATTGCCACCCAAGGTAAATGCGGCTTTATCCACATTCCATTTAAGCCCTTGGGTTGAAACCACACATTGGGGGAAGGGAAAGAGAGAGACCATTTTATCTTGAATATCGTTAATGATGGTTGTGCGGTTTACATAATAATATATCTGGTCATCACTAAAAAAGCGGATGTGAATGCGCTCGTTAAGTTTCATGGCGGTTGATAAATTACCCAAATAATGGTCGCCATCGCCACCATGGGCATTATAAACATCAACCGATGTAAAACCTTGCTCAATTAAATAGCCCAAGGCTTTTTCAAAATCGGTATAATCTTGGTTAGGGGTATGAATGGTTGCGATATGCGCAGCTATATTTTGGCTAGAGTCAAAATCGCCAATCACCGTATGAAAAGGCACAATGTCTCTGAGCTTATTGTAAGCGCCATCGGTGGCAAATATCTGGTGATAATCGGCAAAATCTGGGTGTTTTTTACCGAGCTCACCGTTTAAGAATAATAAAGCTTTTTTCAAAATTTTTGGCTCCGCAATTTCGGTTGGTATTATAACCGTGTGCAGAGCCAAAAGTAAATGGATTTTGCGGTTAAAGTTTAAGCCGCTTGTTGTTTCATTGGCCAACCGCCGATTTTACGGCGTAAATCATTTAAGCAAGAAATCAAATGCTCAATTTCGGCATCGGAATGTAAAGGCGATGGCGTTAAGCGCAAGCGCTCGGTGCCTTTAGGTACAGTTGGGTAATTAATCGGCTGTACATAAATACCATATTCGTTAATGAGCATATCGGTAATTTGCTTGCATTTTACGGGGTCGCCCACCATTAAAGGCACAATATGGGTGGTTGTGCGCAAAATTGGGAAGCCCTCTTCTAACAAGCGTTGCCGTGTTTTTTCGGCTTGGGCTTGGTGGGTGTTGCGTAATGCTTGCCCTTCATCACTCATAATAATATCAATGGCTTGTATTGCCCCTGCGGCAATTGCCGGGGGTAGGGCTGTTGAGAATATAAACCCATGGCCAAAGGAGCGTAAAACATCTACCGCATCAACCGAGCCTGTTACATAGCCGCCAACATTGCCTAAAGCTTTGGCCATTGTGCCCTCAATAAAGGTAATGCGTTTGCTTAAGCCAAATTCATCGGACTTTCCGCCGCCATGGGGGCCGTAAAGACCAACCGCATGCACTTCATCCAGCCATGTCATTGCTTTAAATTCATCGGCTAAATCGCAAATTTCATGCATGGGTGCAACAGAGCCATCCATAGAATAAACGGATTCGAATACAATAATCTTGGGTCTATCAACAGGTAAAGATTCTAATACACGGCGTAAATCGGCCATATCGTTATGTTTAAAAATCACCTTATCGGTTTGCCCCGCACGAATACCGGCAATCATCGAGTTATGATTGGCGGCATCTGAAATATAAATTAAACCGGGCATAATTTGTCCCAAAGCCGAAAGCCCGGCCATATTGCTTATCCACCCCGATGAATAAGTAAGAGCCGCTTGTTGGTTATGTAATTTTGCCAATCGTTGCTCTAATTGCACATGTAAATTATTGGTTCCGCCAATGTTGCGGGTTCCGCCAGCACCGGCCCCTTGGGAATCTAAAGCGGCTTTTGCGGCTGTAATAACATCGGCATTTTGCCCCATGGCTAAATAATCATTAGAGCACCAAATGGTAATTTCTTTAATACCATCTTCGGTATGCCAAAGGGCTTTGGGATATTGCCCTTGTAATTTCTCTAAAGGTGCAAAATATCTGTAACGCCCTTCACCCCGAATATTATTTAATGTTTGGCTAAAATATGCCTGATAATCCATTATTTTATTCCCTAAAAATTCTACCCTATTTATTAATTTACCGATTATATAAGCGGATAATTTTAGAATCAATATAAAGAATATGAAAATTGCTAAATTAAGTATTTTTTCTGCAAAAATAAAGGTTTGTTAATAATCATTATTAATTATGTGGGTATATTCGTGTTTTTTCAGCAAATTTTTTTAAAATAGATTCCGTTCTAAATAAATTGAAAATAATTAACTCAGATTGTTTCGGCTATTCATATTATCTTATTATTTTGGAGGAATAGGCAATAAATATACAGAAACAGGCATGTTTATGTTTATGCCGGGTTTCCGCGGAGTTTAAATGGGCTTAATGTTTTTATGGAAGTTATGAATGAACGGAAAGCTCAAGGCATAAGTGATGAAGTTGGAGCCACAGCCTCCCCCATTGATATTGATATCCCCATGGCCGAATATGGCAATGGGGTACGTACCGAGCTTGTGGGCGTTGATTTAACAAAAAATCCCCCCGAATGGGCGCAATTTGCATCGGTTATTGATGAATTTCTGACATCGCACTTATTTGGCGATATTTTTGCCCGCGATGTCCTCACCTACCAACAAAGGGAGCTGGCAACGATTGGCGTACTTGTGGCATTAGATGGCGTAGAATCCCAATTAGGTTCCCATTTATTTATGTCGCTTAAAGTCAGTATAACGCCCGAGCAGCTTTATGAATTTGTGGCATTGGTTGATGATAATTTCGGTAGCCAAAAAGCCAATATGGCTAAAGCGATTTTGGATCAAATTCTGTCAACAAATTAGTGAATTTATACATTCCCGACATAATCGGGAATCCGTTCATTCAGGGCTATTAAGGTTAAGAGCGGTTATATTAAGGCAATCATATATCATCTTGACAAATTGTACAATAAATAGTACATATTGTGTATGTTCACCTATAAGGATAAAAATATGGAAGCGATTAGCTATTCTGAATTTAGAAAAGACTTGGCACAAAATCTTAAAAAAGTGAATGAAAGCCATAGCCCTTTATTAATCACCCGAAGCCGAGGGGGAGATGCTGCTGTTGTGCTTTCTCAAGAGGATTACAATTCATTACAAGAAACCCTTTATCTACTTTCTAGCCCCAAAAATAACGAGCGTTTAAGCCAATCTTTAGAGGATTTTAAAAAGGGTAATTTTCAAAGCCATGATTTATCCGAATGAAAAAATCTTTAATGTGGACCCCCAATGCATGGGAAGATTATTTATATTGGCAACAAACAGATAAAAGAAAAGTAAAGGCAATTAATGCGCTCATAAAAGAGATACTGCGCACCCCTTTTACAGGTAAAGGAAAACCCGAACCCCTCAAACATCATTATCAAGGCTGTTGGTCTCGAAGAATAGATATTGAGCATCGCCTTGTCTATTCCGTTCTTGATGATAAAATAGTGATATTACAATGCCGTTATCATTATTAATAACAATATTTTCTCATAACAAAACCATCGCTTATCAATAGGTCAGCCTCCGAAAATATTTATTGTGAATGACTTATGTGTGTTGCATCAATCACCTTTCATAAAAGGGGTAAGTTGCGCAAGCAACTTGGGGTGTGTTAATCTTCGTCCTCTACTTCTTCATCTTGAGGTCGAGAAACTTCTTCTTTATTTTTCTCCTTATTGCTTTTAGCCTTTTTTGTATTCTTTAAGCCATAAAGTTCATTAACCGTTTCAGATGGATTGTTAATAAGCTCTTTTATAATGGAATCGAATAGCAAAATAAACTCAGCATCATCATGTGATAATAAAAATTGCTTTCTATAGCCAGTAATAGCTTCAAGAACTGTTGCTTTATGGGTATACTCATCAGCCTGTTTACGGAAAATAGATGATTGTTTGCTTGAGAAATTCATAAGCCAAACTAAAATAGGAATTAAGGCAAAGGTGAACAATATTCGGACACCAACAACTCCCACAGAAAGGTCATTACTATTAAAGATTTTATATACTACAAAGCCTGCAACTAAAACAGCAAGAATGCCTAAAAAAATGCTTAAGCCACTCCAAAATTTTGCACCATCCTGAAGTCTTTTGGCCTGTATATTGAATGTACCATGTATTGTTCTATCGGATAAATTTTGAAGTAGCTCTTGTGATTTTTCATTAAGATTTTTAGTTAAATCTTCGGTTACTTTTATTTGGTTAGTTAGTTTGGTATAACCTTCTTTTCTTGCATCTGAATCTACTTCATTATTTTTTATAGTAGTTTCATATCTTTTTTCAAGAATAGTTAAGTCATCTTGATAGCTTTTAATGTCTTCATCTATCTTTTTATGTTTTTCAATGATTTGTTGAATATAAGAATCAGCATTTTTTTTTAAGTTTTCAATCGCTGTTGCATTCGTGTTTGCGTTTGTCAATATTGTCTGTAAATTTCTGGATAATGCTATAATTTCTTCATATTTTGTTTTTATTTCTTCGTGTTCTTCTTTTATTTTTTTTAATGTTTCTGACTGTTCTCTGAGGAAAGAATGCAACTCTGTTACATATTCCTGTAATGGTTCTTTATTTAGTTCTAGAAAATTTTCCTTTAATTCCATTTTTACCTCTAACCTTTTATTATTAAAGCTATTATAAGATAATAATTATTTATTATCTATAAGAAAACAAAGCCTATTTAAACCAAAAAACACACCCCGTGTAGCTAAAGCTAGATTCCCCTCTAAAGAGGGGATGTTCGTTCTCTTATATTACAGAATAGAGCATAGGGAAAGCAATGGCTTTCCCCTTTAGGTAAACACGAAGTGTTTCGGGGTATAGGGGCAGAGCCCCATACAGAAATAACCCTGTTGACTCTTATTTCCGTATCGTGTATAAGCAACAAACATATTAAGAATACGCTGATTTCGGCCAGTCTACGAGTTTCGTACGCTGGCTTATTTGGCATTGTGCAAATTTATGTTAGGAAACAAAGATGTTTGAAGCTTTAGGCGATAAGCTTGGTGGTATTTTTGACCGCTTAAAAAAGAAAGGTGCGTTGGGTGAAAAAGACGTTGATGTTGCCTTACGCGAAATTCGCCTTGCTTTATTAGATGCCGATGTTGCCTTACCGGTTGCCCGCGATTTTGTGGATAGAGTGCGGGTGCGCGCGGTGGGCGAAGAGGTCATTCGCTCCGTTACCCCCGGCCAGCAAGTGGTGCATATTGTCCATGATGAATTAATGAATATTTTGGGCGAGGCCGAACCGCTAAACTTACGGGCGAATCCGCCGGTGCCGATTTTAATGGTGGGTTTACAAGGCTCGGGTAAAACAACCACCACCGCCCGATTAGGCTATTATTTAAAAAATACACAGCATAAAAAGGTGCTTTTAGCATCGCTCGATATTTATCGCCCCGCGGCGCAAGACCAGTTGGTGACATTGGGTGCATCTATCGGGGTGAATGTTCTGCCGCCATTTATGGGCGAGCAACCATTGGCCATTGCCAAACGCGCCATGCAAACAGGGCGTTTAGAAGGCTATGATGTTGTTATTTTAGATACCGCCGGGCGCTTACATATCGATTTTGAGATGATGTCGGAAGTTGCCCAAGTGAAGGCGGAGGTCAGCCCGACCGAAACCATTTTGGTGGCCGATGCATTATCGGGTCAAGATGCTGCAACGGTGGCCAAAGAATTTTCGGAACAAATTGGTATTACGGGTTTAGTGCTTACCCGTGTGGATGGTGATAGCCGCGGCGGTGCGGCGCTTTCGATGCGCCATATAGCGAATGTGCCCATAAAATTTATGGGTGTGGGTGAAAAGCCAGAAGATATTGAGGTTTTTGACCCTAAACGCATAGCCGACCGCATTTTGGGCATGGGCGATGTTGTTGGTTTGGTAGAAAAAGCCAAGTCAGCCATGGAAGAAGATGAAGCGCAAAAGCTTGCCCAAAAAATGATGAAGGGTGAATTTACCCTAGAAGATATGAAAAACCAGCTTGAGCAAGTGACCAAAATGGGCGGGCTTGGCGGTTTAATGGGTATGATGCCCGGTGTACGTAAAGTGAAAAAGCAGTTAGAACAGCTTGATGATAATAAAATGCTCAAGCATCAGATTGCGATTATCCAATCCATGACACCGAGTGAGCGCCAGAACCCGAAGATTCTGAATGCTAGCCGCCGTAAGCGCATTGCAGCCGGTTGCGGTTTGGGCGTTCCGGAGGTCAATCGGTTGCTTAAAGCATTTGCGCAGCAGCAACAAATGATGAAAAAAATGAAGAAATTTGGCAAAAAAGGTATGGGTTTGCCACCCGGAATGATGCCGCCAGGTATGGGCGGTGGAGGAATGGGCGGTGCCGGTGGCGGCATGCCCCCATTTGGAAATTTTGGACGTTAAAACAATAAACTATAAAGGAAAAAATATATGGCGGTAAAAATTCGTCTTTCTCGTAGCGGTGCTAAAAAGCGCCCATTCTATCACTTAGTGGCTGCCGATGTGCGCGCCCCACGCGATGGTAAATACATCGAACGCTTAGGCTTTTTTAACCCAATGGTGGCTAAAGATGCCGATGACCGCATTCGGTTTGATGCGGAGCGTATTCAATATTGGTTAGGCAAAGGTGCACAACCAACATTGCGTGTGCAAAAATTATTGGCCGATGCCGGTTTAGTGGATAAACCCGCCGTACCTAGCCAAACAAAACAGCATTTGCCAAAAGCCAAAGCACAAGAACGTGCTGAAGAAAAAGCGCAAAAAGCTGCCGATGCTGCCGAGGCCGCTAAAGCTGCAGAAGAAGAAGCCAAAGCTGCTGCCGCTGCCCCTGCTGAGGAAGCCCCTGCAGAAGAAGCACCGGCTGAAGAAGCTGCATCGGAAGAGCCTGAGGCTTAAGTTAAAGGCGATTAAACAATATGGTTGCGCAGCATCATCTTACACCAAAGGCGGGTTTGGTTCGCTTAGGGCATATCCAATCGCCGCAGGGGCTTAAAGGCCAAGTTCGGGTTCATTCGGATACTGAAAATCCGGCGGATATTTGCGCCTATAATCCCCTATGGGATGCCAAAGGGGAACAACAGTTTACCCTGCATTTTGTGCGTATACATAAGGATAGCGTAATTTGCACTATTGATGGTGTATCTGATCGCACAGGGGCCGAGGCCTTGCAGGGCATGGCATTATGTGTAGAGCGTAACAAGCTGCCCGATGTGGAAGATGATGAATTTTACCATGCGGATTTGCTTGGGCTTAAGGTGCAAAATTTAGATGGTAAGCTGCTGGGCGAAATTCGTGCGGTGCAAAATTTTGGCGCGGGGGATTTGTTAGATATTCAGCTCGATGAAAGTCGGGTGAGCGTTTATGTTCCTTTTACCCAAGATGTTGTGCCAGAGGTGAATATTGCCCAAGGTTATGTCCGGATTGATCCGCCAAAGGGCATGATGGATCCGCCAAAATCAGGTTCGCGCCGCCGCCGGCCACCCGGGAAATAAGATTATGCGCTTTAAGTTTACAATCTTAACGCTTTTTCCCGAGATGTTTCCGGCCGGATTAGAATATTCTTTGGCGGGTAAAGGATATGAGCGGCAAATTTGGGATTTTGATTGTATTCAAATTCGCGATTATGCCGAGGATAAACATAAAAAGGTGGATGATACCCCTGCAGGTGGTGGTGCCGGTTTGGTGATGCGTGCCGATGTATTGGGCAAAGCCACAGAGGCGGCTTTAAACAAAGGGGCAAAAACCCCGCTGATTTATTTTACCCCGCGCGGTAAGCCGCTCACCCAAGCCGATGTTCGGCAAATTGCCCAAGGGGAGGGTGCAACCCTACTTTGCGGGCGGTTTGAAGGGGTGGACCAACGCTTGTTGGAGGAATATGATTACCAAGAAGTTTGCATTGGCGATTATATTCTATCGGGCGGAGAGCCTGCCGCTTTGGTGCTGATGGATGCCGTTATCCGTTTACTCGAAGGTGTAACGGGTAGCGAAACAAGTTTAGAGGATGAAAGCTTTGAGAACGGGCTTTTGGAATATCCGCAATATACAAGGCCGGCCTTGTGGAAAGGCCGCGGGATTCCAGAGGTTTTAACATCGGGTGATCATCAAAAGGTAGATAAGTGGCGTAAAACACAGTCTGCCGCAATTACAAAGGAACGCCGCCCCGATTTATGGCAGGCGTTTAATGAGGACTAACATCGTTAGTATTAACCCAATGGTGGGTCGCATCTTTATACCATGCTTGTATAAAGCACTGCAAAAACTGGAGTTGAAAAAATGAATATTATTGAACAGTTAGAAAAAGAACAAGTTGCAAAACTTACAGAAAGCAAGGAAATCCCTGTATTTGATGCAGGCGATACTGTAAAAGTGAATGTTAAAGTGGTTGAAGGCCAACGCTCGCGTATTCAGACATTTGAAGGCGTCGTGATTGCCCGCCGTAATGCCGGCTTAAACTCATCTTTTACCGTGCGTAAAATTTCTTATGGCGAAGGTGTAGAGCGGGTTTTCCCGGTTTATTCCCCCAATGTGGACAGCATCGAGATTGTTCGCCGTGGCCGTGTACGCCGTGCGAAATTATATTATCTACGTAATCGCCGTGGTAAATCGGCGCGTATTGCCGAAAAAACCTCCGGTTACAAAGGTAAACTTTCAGGACGTGTTAAGCGCTAATTCTCGCTCTAACAAACTTTCAGTTAAAAAGACTCTGAATTTTCAGGGTCTTTTTTATTTTCATAAAATATATGGTTAATGCAAATATGCAGTTTATCTCTCAAAAAAATTATTGTTATTTATGCAAAACTTATGGTTATAAAAAATTTATTTGATATCGCTTTTATATAATATTATAAGGGTATATATCAAATGTAGTAATAATCTCTTAAAGTTGTATTTATTTTCTTTATGATTTATTAATACTTAATAATTACAAAGATATAGCTTAAAAATTGAAATAGGTTTTTATAAAATTTAGGTGTAAAATACATTATCTATTCGAGTTTATGTGCGCTGTTTAAGCCCTTTGTCACTCATTAAGCAACGATACCATTAAACTTGAAGAAGAGCCTTGCTTTTAGCAGGGCTCTTTCTGCATATATCTTGTGTATTCCTTGGTTGCATTCATCTTTTTTCATAATAAATTCAATGAATATGTTCACTATTTGTTCTTTACAAAAAAAGTTTTTTATGGTATGATTTTTCTATAATGCAAAAATTAAAAAGTGATCAACTTATTCCCTCTCTGAGGGGTTGATAGCGTAGTTGCTCGGGGCGTGTTGGGTCTTTATTTTTTAAGTTTTTTCATAACACACCCCGCCCATTTCACGGGCCCCCCTTTTATGATGATAAGGTGAAGAAGTAGTACAAAGATGCTACAATAAAAAGTAGCTACGAAAACGTGGTACCCCTAAGGTATATAAGCCTGTTCGAGAGTTTGTTTCGTAGCTACCCATCAAATCAAGCCCCAACAGTTAATTGAGCTTAAAGCTCGCATAAAAGGAAAGGTAATTATGTTTAATACAGCGCATGTAAACTCAAACACGCGCAGTGTGGCGCATGTAAAGTCAGACACACGAAGCGTGCACACGTGAATTCAAACACCCGTAGTGTGTGTTAAACGATGATGATTTCGCAACCGTGTTTTTGGGCAGCTTTGTGGATATTGCTGGGAGGTTCTTTATTGGTAATGAGCTGATTGATATTTTCGAAGCCCCCCATTTTGACGGTTTGTTGTTTACCGAATTTTGATGAATCACAAGCCAAAATAACATGTTTGGCATTTTTTATGAGTGCTTTAGCCACTTGGACTTCCTGATAATCGAAGTCGGATAATATGCCATCGTCACTAATGCCGGAAATACC
>JBKEAR010000057.1:0-15910 GCA_047972425.1 Alphaproteobacteria bacterium
ACTATCATTCGGCGCTTCAATTAACAAGATATAACCATTGGCTGCTTGCTCAGCCTCGGCTTCACCGGCTGTGGTATTGGAGTTTTCATCATAGCTATAAGATGTTATATCATTAATCGCAATGGTGCCATTGGCCGTTACATTACCGTTAACCGTGATATAATCGGATTGTTTATAATAAAAATCCGAATCAAATGCAAAAGTGCCTGTGCCCGTAAGGTCGCCATTCACTTCATCATAGCCATTATCAAAGCCTGTAATGGTTAAATGATCACCCACTGTACCGTCTACAAAATCAAACACGCCGTTATTTTCTACATTGGCGTTAATGGTATAATCACCCGCACCGCTACCTGTCATGGTAATAGTTGCATCATCGGCAACTGTATAATTAATACTTGCAGGCGATGAATAGCTATCGCCAAAATCGATGGTAGAGGCTGCAATATTGACATTTTCAAAATTGATATAATCAATATCGGCTGCTAAACCGGTATAATTTTGGATATTGAGGTCATCAATATAATTATCTTCGGTACTGACATCATCACCACCGTTGATTTGGCCATTAATGGTGCCACCAAAGTAATTAACAATATCGCTACCATCTTGGCCTAAAATATCACCGGTAATTTGACCATAAGTCGTAAGCGTCATATCACCATCGGAATCACGAACAGCCGTACCTGAAAGCGAACCATCTAACGTACCATTAGCCGAAACATCAATTGTACCATCGGGGCCGCCGGTTTCACTTAAATATACAACATCTGAGCGAGGTGCTGAGATTTGAACAGCTGTCCCGTAATATTGGAATGTTTCGCCTGTTAGAGGATAAGTATAGCTACCATCTTGGCCACCAACAACAGTTGCATCGATAATATTAATATCGTAAGTGCTACCGCTTTCGCCATCCAGATATACCTGAATACCGTCAGCTCCACTCTCACCTGTTGCTTTAACGGTTGCACCATTATCCACATTAATTGTAGCCGTTGCCGCACCCATAGAAATAACATCGTTGGTATCGGCATGTTGTTCTACACGAATACCATCGCCATCCCAACCTTCGGCCGTTATATCGGCATTTGCATTAACCGTAATATTATTACCTTGGATGAAATATGTACCAACACCGGCAGAGTTCGCCCCTGTACCGATATCGATTGTATCATTAACATCTATCTGGATATCACCGCTAGCAATGGTTCGGGCTAAAATGCCATAGGCCGGATTAGGAAAAAATGTGATACCACTTATATCATAAGGCTCACCAGCATCGGTCGTAATTTTTCCATCATTGGTAATATAAATATTCCCTGTATTATCCGCATGAGATATATCTGCCAATATACCATGAGAACCTGAATTATTGGTAGCGATATTGCCGGTATTAGTTAAGGTAATATCTCCGCCAACGGCTCCGGAATTACTGGCGTATATACCGTAAGAGTTTTCTCCAGAAGTCGTGATATTACCTGCATTTGTAACCGAGATGCGCGTTTCTGTATCTCTTTCAACTGAGGCAAGAATACCAAATGCATCATTACCCGATGTTGTCATTGTTCCTGTATTTGTAATAGTGATTGCACTACCTGGAATATCGGTTCGAGATCTGGCATGAATACCATCTGCCCATCTGCCTTTTGTTATAATCGTGGCTGCAGAATTAATCGTGATATTACCTTCTGTGCCGCCATCAGCACGGGCATGAATACCATCAGAAGCATTTGTTGCGGTTTTAATAGTACCGCCATCGGCATTAATTGTTATGTTACCAGCTATTGCATGAACACCAGAGTTATTTACATAACCATAAATACCATGAGTATAAGTATTATTAGATTCTGTTGTATCAATATCTGCCGCCGAAGTAATCGAAACATTACCACTACCTGATAATGCTGCAAGACCACGCCAAGTTCCCGATAAATTGAGGAGATGGCTAGATGATCCTGCATTTGCAATGAGGGTAATATTACCCATATCGCCTGTTGACTGACCTATCTGAACACCTCTGGTTGAGTTCTCAACAGATACGCCATTATCAAGTGTAACGGTAACATCTTTAATCCGATATTCAATTTGGCTATATGTTCCGGCGGCACAAGTTATCGAACCTCCTACAGCAACTGTTCCACATTCATTTAAAGCGTTTGCCGATAATGATACCGATGCCATTGCTGAGGACAATAATAATAATCTACTTAATCCAGACATAATTTATTCCTTACATTTTGAATAGCTATATATTTTATGTCATAATATTCCATAAATAACAATATTATCACTGAACTGTTATTTGATTAATTTTATAGAATAATTAGGATAATGATACATAAAAAAAATATGAATATTCATATATTTTTAATTGTAATTGAAAATTATATTTATAATTAAGGTTTAAGTTACTGTAATAAATGATAAATAATCTTGTTGAATTTGAAAAAAATAAAAATATACAAATAAATTAATAGAACAGTTATGTATGATTTTGTTAATAACAAAGTATCTATTCGAGTTTAGATAAAATTACTAATTAAACTGAAAATGGCATAATTATATGAAATGTACTTTATAATCGCATGAAAGTTCGCTAAACAGCGCAGTAAAAAAATCTAACGAAGTTAATCGCGCATGGTTTCAATGATGATGGGTTTTTCCCAGTTGGTTTGGCTGGGTATTTGCACAAATTCATTCTCTGGCCATCTTAAAGCTGTGAGTTTTCCGCCGAAAACACAAGCGGTATCAATATCAATGCATTTATTAATATTTTCTACTTCTTGTAGCGCAACATGCCCATAAACAATGGTGGTATCACCTGTATATTCATCTTGCCATCGGTAACGTATCGGGTAGCCGTTTTCGTCATATTGACCGGTGGATTTGCCGTATAAAGAGAAAGCCTCGGCACGCTCTGTGGCTAAGCCATGTAAGTTTTCGCGTAAGCCGGCATGAACGATAAGAAGCTTTTTATCATCTAAAATGGCGTAAATCGGCAAGTTATCAATAAAGTTTTTCACCTCTTTTTTAAAGGTGGGGGTTTCATTTTTAAATTGCTCGATTGTCTCTTTAATCCCATGGGAAATCTTCACATGATTACCGTTTAAATAGCGTGCCCATTTATCATCATGGTTACCTTTAACCCAATAACCGCGCTTATTTTTTATGATATCCATGGCCAACCGAATAACTTTGGGGCTATCGGGCCCCCGATCCACCAAGTCACCCACAAAACAGAGCTTGCGCCCATCGGGGTGCATATAATGCCCGTTTGCATCTGTTTGCCAACCGAGTTTTTCTAATAAAGTAACCAGCTCGTTATAACAGCCATGGACATCGCCGATAATATCAAAAGACCCGTGATCTTGCGGATTATTGATAAACCAAATTTTGCTCATTAGTGGGCTTCTCCCCAATTATCGCCAATTTCGGCTTCAACTGTGAGTGGAACGGAAATTTGAACTGCATTTTCCATCTCGGTTATAATAAGCTTTTTATAATCTTGGGCTTTGGCCTCGGGGACTTCAAACACCAATTCATCATGAACCTGCAGTAACATTTGGCAGTCGGTGTTTTTAAGCTTTTTATCAAGGTGAATCATCGCTTTTTTCACAATATCCGCTGCGCCCCCTTGGATAGGTGCGTTAATTGCTAAACGTTCCGAAAACCCACGTTGTGGGCCTTTTTGATTAATCATCGGGATATGCACTTTACGCCCCATAAAGGTTTTAACATAACCATGCATGCGGGCTTCCTCTTTAGCATCATGCATATAACGCCGAACCCCGGGGTATCGGTTAAACCAAGCATCGATATATTCTTTCGCTTCGCTATTAGATATATCAAGTTGCCTTGCCAAACCAAAGGCCGAAATACCATAAACAATACCAAAGTTAATGGCTTTGGCACGGCGGCGCACCATGGGGTCCATACCCTCTAGGGGGACACCAAAAACCTGATGCGCTGCCATGGCATGAATATCTTGACCTTCTAAAAAAGCTTGTTGCAAGGTTTTCTCTTTAGCCACATGGGCAAGCAAGCGCAGTTCAATTTGCGAATAATCGGCAGAGATGAGCTTATTACCGGCTTCGCAAGTAAAAGCGGCACGGATTTTACGCCCCTCGGCGGTACGGATAGGGATATTTTGTAAGTTGGGTTCATTAGAAGCCAAGCGCCCTGTGGCGGCACCGGTAATGAGGTAATTGGTATGTACACGTCCTGTTTGTGGGTTGATTTGCTTAAGCAAAGCCTCGGAATATGTAGAGCGCAATTTGGCTAATTGGCGATATTCTAAAATTTTATTAGGGAAAACATGGCCTTCCTCCGCAAGTTTTTCTAATATAGCGGCCGATGTAGAATATTGCCCGGTTTTTTTAGACTTTGCACCACCCTCAAAATTCATTTTACCAAAGAGAATTTCCCCCAATTGGGCGGGGCTGGCAATGTTAAACTCTTCACCTGCAAGCTCATGAATTTCGGTCTCTAGCTCATTTAAACGCTCTAAAAAATCCGCCGAAAGTTCTTTGAGTTTTAGGGCATTCACTTTAACCCCTTTGGCTTCCATATCTTTAAGCACAGGGATTAACGGGCGGTCGAGCTGCTCATATACATATTTCACTTGGCTTTCTACCAGCCTTGGTGCAAAATAATTATGTAACCGCAAGGTAATATCGGCATCCTCGGCGGCATAATGGGTGGCATCTTCTAGGGTAACCTCGGCAAAGGTGCGCTTACTGCGCCCGCTGCCTGTAATCTCGCTATAGGCAATGGGGGTTACGCCCAAATATCGGGTGGCTAAATCGTCCATGCCATGATTATGCAGGCCGGCATATAAATCAAAACTCATCACCATAGTATCGGCAATGGGGGTAATTTTGCCCAATGGGATATTATGGGCTTTATAGGCACGCTCTAAAATATGGAGGTCATATTTAATATTTTGCCCAATTTTTAAAATCGCCGCATTTTCTAAAATGGGTTTTAAAGCGGTTAAAACCTCGGCTATATCCAACTGTTCTATTTTTGGTGTGGTCTCGGAGAAATCCAATAAATCTTCTTTTATTTCCCCGCTTATATGGTTAAGGGGAATATAACAGGCTGCACCCGCTTTGATGGAAAGGGAAATGCCCACAATATCCGCCACTAAAGCATCTAGCCCTGTGGTTTCGGTATCAATGGCCATAAAATGATTGGCTTCTATTTTGGCTATCCATTCTTTTAGCGCAGCCGATGTATTGATACAGCTATATTGCGGATTTTTAATAATTTCGGCTTCGGGTAATATAATGGAATCTTGCTCTTTTACACGGTCATCAAATGAAGATTGGTCATTTTTAATCGTAATATGGGTACCTTCTTTTTGGTTCATGCTTGCAAGCAAAGAGCGAAAACCCTGTGCGGCCAAAAATTGACCAAAAACTTCTGGGTCAGAAGGTTTATATAAATAATCGTCTAAATTGGTATCCATGGGCACATTTTGGTCTAAGGTTACAAGCTTATAGGATATCCGTGCTTTATCAGCATCTTCTATGAGTTTTTCGCGGCGTTTGGGCTGTTTAATTTCATCGGCATGGCTTAATAAATTTTCTAAATCGCCATATTCGTTAATCAGCTGGGCGGCCGTTTTTATGCCAATGCCGGCCACGCCGGGCACATTATCGCTACTATCACCGGCTAAGGCTTGCACGTCAACAACCCTATTGGGCGCAACACCAAATTTTTCGTAAACTCCACGCTCGCCAATGCTTTTGCCCTTAAAGCTATCATATAAAATAATATGATTATCCTCCACCAACTGCATTAAATCTTTATCGGTAGAAAGAATAGTTACCTTTAAACCCTGCTGTTTCGCCTGCATAGCCAAGGTGGCAATAATATCATCGGCCTCATAACCATCAAGCTCCAAGCAAGGTAAACCCATGGCACATGTGGCCTCGCGCACAAGGGGAAATTGCGGAATTAAATCCTCGGGCGGTGGTGGCCGATGCGCCTTATATTCAGGATAAATATCGTTACGGAAGGTTTTGCGTTTGGTATCGAATACAACGGCAATATGGGTAGCCGAGCAATCATCGGCAATTTTAGATATCAATTTGGTATAGCCAAAAACGGCATTTACCGGTACGCCGTCACTGGGGCGCGCCATGGGCGGCAAAGCATGATAAGCCCTAAAAATATAACCCGATCCGTCAATTAATACCAAATGTCCCGACATTTTTTTTCCTTATTTTTACCCCCATAATATGCAAAATTTCCCCAAATATTTCAAGATTTATATAAAAGTCATTATCATACACTTGCCAATTTATAATAATTATTATACCATAAAAAGAACAAAAAGGGAACATTTTATGGAATTAAAGTCTCGAAAGATTGCATTATTGGATTTAGATGCTTTTTTTGCTTCTTGTGAGGTTTTAAAAAACCCAAAGCTAAAGGATATTCCCTTTGCTGTTGGGGGCTCAACAGCCCGTGGTGTGGTTTCTACTTGTAACTATTTAGCGCGCGAATATGGTATTCACTCTGCCATGCCGGTGGCGCGGGCATTAAAATTATGCCCCAAGCTCACAATGGTTTCGGGCGAGATGGGTTTTTACAAAGAAATTTCCAATGAGGTTAAGCAGATTTTATTTCAATATTCCGATGTCATTCAGCCGGCATCGATTGATGAATTTTATATCGATTTAAGCGATAATGATACCTTTGGCGGTAGTGCTTCGCTAACAATGGAGCAAATTCGTGCCGATATTCGTGCGCTGGGCATTACGGGTTCGGCCGGAATATCCAACCAAAAAATTGTTGCCAAAATTGCATCGGATGAAAAAAAGCCCGATGGCCAATTTGTTGTTTTGCCCCACCAAGTTAAAGATTATATGGCTGCTTTAGAGCTAAAACGTATACCCGGTGTTGGGCCCAAAACTTTTGAGCGCCTGTTAAAACGCCAATTGCGATATGGTGCGGATATTCAGCAATTATCCCAAGGGGAAGTTACCCATATTTTGGGTTATAAATTTGGTATGCGCTTGCACCAAATATGTATGGGTAATGATGACAGGGAGTTGCAAACCACCCGCATTGCAAAATCGGTGGGGGTAGAGCGTACATTATATAAAAATATTACCCGCATTAATGAAGCCCGAGATATTTTTGAAGAAAAATTATGGCCAAGCCTACAAAAGCGTTTAGTAAGATATAATCATTCGCTCTTCATTAAAGGCCAAACTGTTAAAATAAAAACCCAAGATTTTGAGATTACCACTATGAGCCGCGCTTGCCGGCATTTATCGAAAGAATTATTTATCACTTTATTTACCGAGGCTTGGGGGCGCACCCAAGGGCGCGAGGTTCGCTTATTGGGTATTTCGCTTAGCCTTGCAAATGGCGATGCCAAATATCAGTTAGAGCTTGATTTATAAGTATAAATATTCATTACTTCCATATATAAGTCTTTATTAAAAAGAATCAGTTAAAAAAAATGCCTTTAAGGGCAAAATATTGTCAAAATAAAATAGTATTTTTTTATTATCGGCAGAATTGCTTAATGGAATCGCTAAAGGTAAAAATCTATCCACGAAGCTTGTGGATAACTATGTGGATAAAATTCAATATCATATAAAAAATGGCGCAATTAACACATTTTTAATGATTTGGCTAAAAAATAGACATTTAAGTTAAGTTTCTGATAAATATAATAAAAATAAATATCAATAAAAATTTATATTCACATTATTATATTTCTAGGGTGAATTTTTAATTGAAGGTCAAATTGTTAAAATCTCTTTATATTTTTGAAAAATTATCTATCAAATAACATTAAAATTATTAGCTATCAAAAATTGACTATGCATATAAAATCAGTTGCGCATATAAATTTAGAAAAAGCTGTTGGAGTCCTTTGTTTTTATGTTATCAATTTTTAATGGGTATCATTGGTCAATCAGCTTATCTCGATATTGTTATCATCATCAAATTTTTTACGATTTATTATATTTCATATTTATTATCAGACAGATAATATAAAAACCCCAATTTAATATCGGGACTTTATAAGTGAAAATAAAAACATATTTTTTATAAGGTTTTTTTATAAAATCATGGACAATTGTAGGTTTTTATCGTTTAATAAATGGGTTTAATAAATATCCGAATTTTGGATAGGGAAAATAATATGGAAAATTTATCAGAAGCTTTATTGCTCATGGTTATGGGTGTGGGGGTTGTATTTTTATTTTTGACGGTATTGGTTTTTGCCGTATCTATCATGTCAAAAATTGTTACAAAATACTTTCCGGAGCAAGAAAAACCAAAAGCAACAAGCTTAAAACAACAAGAGGCGGTTATTGCCGCAGCAGTTGCTGCAGTTCATACACATCGTCAAAAATATAATTTAAAAGTTTAAAAATAGAGGGGAAACACAAAAAATGTCATCTAATCCGTTAAAAATTACCGAACTCGCATTAAGAGATGCACATCAATCATTATTTGCAACCAGAATGCGTATCGAAGATATGCTGCCGATCGCTGCAAAAATGGATGAAATCGGCTATTGGTCGATAGAAAGCTGGGGGGGCGCAACTTTTGATGCCTGTATTCGTTTTTTAGGCGAAGACCCATGGGAGCGCTTACGTTTATTAAAAGCCGCTATGCCCAAAACACCACAGCAAATGTTGCTACGGGGTCAAAATATTTTAGGTTATCGCCATTATGCCGATGACGTTGTGGATAAATTTGTAGAGCGCGCCGTTAAAAATGGTATGGATGTTTTTAGAACATTTGATGCCATGAATGATCCCCGCAATGTGGAGCGTGCTTTAAAAGCAGTTATTGCGAATGGTGCCCATGCACAGGCAACTTTATGTTATACAACTTCCGAGTTCCACACCACCGATCTTTGGATCAACTTAGCCAAACAATATGAAGATATGGGTGTGCATTCGGTTGCTCTTAAAGATATGTCGGGTCTATTAAAACCTTATGACGCTTACGAGATTATTAGTCGCCTTAAAAATGAGACGGATTTACTTGTTTCGCTCCATTGCCATGCAACAACAGGCTTAAGTAACGGTGCTTTATTAAAAGCTGCCGAGGCCGGTGTGGATGTGGTCGATACTTCTATATCGCCGCTTTCCATGACTTATGCCCATACCGCAACCGAAACCATTGTGGCTACATTTGAAGGTACCGAGCGCGACACCGGTCTTTCCATGGAAAAATTGGCCGAGATTGCCGCTTATTTCCGTACGGTTCGCCCCAAATATAAAAAGTTTGAAGGCGCACTTCAAGGTGTGGATAGCCGTATTTTATTGGCACAAGTACCCGGCGGCATGTTAACCAATATGGAAGCCCAGCTTAAACAACAAAATGCTGCCGATAAATTAGATGAAGTTTTATTAGAAATTCCCCGCGTACGCGAAGATTTAGGCTTTTTACCACTGGTTACTCCCACATCGCAAATTGTGGGCACGCAAGCTGTTATTAACGTATTAATGGGCGAGCGCTATAAAACAATCTCTAAAGAAACACAAGATGTTCTTTTAGGTAAATATGGTGCAACACCGGGGGCAGTTAATAAAGAATTACAAGCCCGCGTGGTTAAAGAAACGAGCGATGAAGTGATTGATTGCCGCCCTGCCGATAAAATTGAGCCCGAATGGGATAAATTAACCCAAGAAGTTAAAGATTGGGCTGCCAAAGAAGGCGTAACATTATCTGCTGGCGATAAAGCCGAAGATGATATATTAATTTATGCGCTCTTCCCAAGCCAAGTGGCTCCAAAATTCCTTAAATATCGTGGCGATGCCTCGCAATTTGAGCCTGCACCTTGGTTAGAAGAAGAAGCCAAACCTGCAAGCAAAGCTGTTGCCCCTGTTGCGGCATCTTCTGGTGCAATGGCGGTGGCCGAAAATTATGTGGTTACCGTTAGTGGCCAAACATTTAATGTGCATGTTGCCCCCGATGGCGCTACAAGCGTTGCCCCTGCGGCAGCGGCGGCTCCGGCTGTAGCAGCACCTGCCCCTGCAGCAGGCGGTAGCGGCGAGCCTTTCCCGTCACCAATGGCCGGCTCTATTGTACGCATTAATGTTAAAGCTGGCCAACAAGTGAATGAGGGTGAGTTGCTCTTGGTTCTCGAAGCTATGAAAATGGAAACCGAAGTGAAAGCACCAAAAGCCGGAACGATTGTTTCGATTGACGTTGCTGAGGGGGATGCGGTAGAATCCGCCCAATCTCTTATGCATATAGCTTAAGGGAGGAGCTTTTTTATGGAAGCCGTTAAAAATTTAATTTTCGATACCGGCCTTGCGCAAATGACATGGCAACAGGTTGTTATGTTGTTGGTTTGTATGGGTATTTTATATTTAGCCATCAAAAAACAATTTGAGCCTTTATTGCTTTTACCCATCGGTTTTGCCGGAATGTTAGCCAATATGCCCGGTGCTGGCATGGCCGAGGGCAGTGGCCTTTTACATGTATTGGCCGATTTCGGCTTGGGCGAACAATTTGGTACATTATTCCCATTATTCATCTTTATGGGTGTGGGTGCCATGACCGACTTTGGCCCTATGCTCGCCAACCCCAAAACCCTCTTTATGGGGGCAGCGGCTCAGGTGGGTATTTTTGCCACATTATTAGGGGCAATATTCCTAGGGTTCGACCTTAAAGAAGCCGCAGCCATTGCGATTATCGGTGGTGCCGATGGCCCGACATCTATCTTTGTGTCATCGCGCTTAGCTAGCCATTTGGTTGGGCCTATTGCGGTAGCCGCTTACTCCTATATGGCGTTGGTTCCGCTTATTCAGCCCCCCATTATGCGCGCATTAACAACCAAAAAAGAGCGTATGGTTAAAATGGAGCAATTACGCAAAGTCTCTAAGTTAGAGAAAATCGTATTCCCGATTATTTTGGTTATGCTTGTGGGCTTTATTTTACCGTCGGCCGTACCGTTACTCGGTATGTTCTGTTTGGGTAATTTAATGCGTGAATCCGGTGTGGTTGCTCGGTTATCCGATACTGCACAAAATGCGCTAATCAATATCATCACTATTTTCCTTGGCCTTGCCGTGGGTTCTAAATTAGAGGCATCTTATTTTCTGAATACCAAAACTTTAGGTATTTTACTATTGGGTATGGTTGCCTTTGGTATCGGCACAGCCACAGGTGTATTGATGGGTAAAATGATGTATCGCTTATCGGGCGGTAAAATTAATCCGCTTATTGGTGCGGCGGGTGTATCGGCTGTGCCGATGGCTGCTCGTGTGGCCAATAAAGTGGGGCAAGAGGATAATCCGCATAACTTCTTGCTTATGCATGCTATGGGCCCCAATGTGGCGGGGGTTATCGGCTCGGCGATTGCTGCCGGTGTTTTGCTTAGCTATTTTGGTGCCTAAGTAACTTCGTTACAACGGATTTTTAAAAAGGCCTGTCATAAATTTGGCAGGCTTTTATTTTAGGTGATTGACAATCTGTAAGAATATGATTACAAATTATTTCATTCTAGTTATAGTGTAACCAATTAAAATTGGTTACACTATAAAGATGCGAAGCAGCTTTCATTTGCACAGTCAAATGTGAAGGGTGTCTTGTCGGAGACAAGCCAACAAAAGATTTATAGATATAAAATGATAATATATTATAACCAACATTCATCAGTTAGGTTATATAAAGCGAGTGCCATCCATGCCCTATTTCTCTTACCGATTTACCGCAACAGCTTGTATGATATTGTTTTCCCTATTGGCCATTTGCTTCATCATTTACCCGCCTCTTTTTGTGTATATATTCGGGTTAGATTCATCATCTTCCGTATATGTGGTTTTGCGGCGCTCGGGCGTTGTGTTTATGGGGCTAGCTGTTATTATGGGGCTCACTCGAGGTTTCTCGGTAGATGCCACACAAAAGGCTATTATTAAATCCTTTGTTTTGGCATTTTTTGCTTTGGCCGCATTGGGTATTACCGAGTGGTTTAAAGGCACAGTCGGCAGTGGCGTTTGGTTGGCGATTATTGTCGAAATCCTTTTTGGACTGATGCTTATCCGCACCCGATAACAGCTAAGTCGCGTATATAGCTCTAAAAAAGCTTTGCAAAAAATATAGCCTTTGCTATACTTTATAGCACAGTATAAATTATAGGTTTGGTGATGAATAAATATATTGGGTTGTTGACCCTAATTTCTCTTTTAAATTTAAGTGCTTATGCCGATAAAAAGAAGGTGGTGACAACCTTTACCGTCATTGCCGATATCGCACAAAATGTCGCAGGCGATGCCGCTATTGTGGAATCGGTTACCAAACCCGGCGCCGATATCCATTCTTATCAGCCCACACCTAAAGATATTATCCGCGCCCAAAATGCCGATTTGGTGTTATGGAACGGCCTTAATTTAGAGCTTTGGTTTCAGCGGTTTTTGCAGGATATTCATAATATCCCTAATGTTACCTTGACCGAAAATATTACCCCTATTTCCATCTATGAGGGTAGTTATAGTGGCAAACCCAATCCCCATGCTTGGATGTCGCCAAAAAATGGGCTGATTTATGTGGAAAATATCCGTAAAGCTTTGGTGGCGCTTGACCCCGAAAACACCGCCATTTATAACCAAAATGCGCAAGAATATGCCAAAAAAATCCAAAAAATTATCGATGATACCCAAGCCAAAGTGCAAAATTTGAGTAAAGATGAGCGTTATTTAGTGACCTCTGAAGGCGCATTTTCATATTTAGCGGGCGATTTAGGGATGAAAGAGGCCTATATTTGGCCAATAAATGCCGACCAACAAGGCTCCCCCAAGCAAATGAGCAAGATTATCGACTTGGTGCGTAGCCAAAATATCCCGGTGGTGTTTAGTGAGAGCACAATATCCGATAAACCGGCCAAGCAAATAGCACGCGAAACCGGCGCCCATTATGGTGGGATATTGTATGTGGATTCCCTTAGCAAACCCAAAGGCGCTGTACCAACCTATTTGGATTTACTAACTGTGACAATCGATACCATCTTAAACGGATATAATGAGGCAGAAGCCAATGGAAAATAAGAACTTTATTAAGGTTGATCATTTGTCGGTGACTTATCCGGATGGTAATCGGGCGCTCACGGATATCGATTTTAGCCTAGAGGGTGGGCAAATTTGTGCCCTTGTCGGGCCCAATGGAGCCGGAAAATCTACCCTTTTTAAAAGCCTTATGGGTTTTGTAAAGCCCACAGCGGGGCAAATTTATATTCAGAATTTAGAGATTAAACAAGCCCTTAAGGCCAATAAGGTGGCTTATGTCCCCCAAAGTGAAGAGGTCGATTGGGACTTCCCTGTTTTGGTGGAAGATGTTGTGATGATGGGGCGGTATGGCCATATGGGCTTTATGCGCAACCCAAAAGCAGCCGATAAGGCAGCCGTTGACCATGCGCTGAAGCGTATGGATATTACGGCTTTACGCAAAAAGCAAATTGGCGAGCTGAGCGGGGGGCAAAAAAAGCGGGTATTTTTGGCACGCTCCATTGCCCAAGGCGGGCAGGTGATATTATTAGATGAACCGTTTGCGGGCGTGGATGTAAAGACCGAAAATATGATTATTGATCTCATGAAAGATTTACGAAATGAGGGGCATTTGCTTTTGGTTTCCACCCATGATTTAGGCTCGGTTCCCCTTTATTGTGACCAAGTTGCATTAATCAATCGCCATTTAATTGCTAAAGGGGCGGTGGTGGATGTATTTAATAAAGAGAATTTAGAAAGCGCATTTGGTGGCGTATTACGCCATGTGCAGCTACCTTCGGATTCACAAAATGCCAATAGCAAACAAGTGGTTATTCTAAGTGATGACGAATGGCCGGCCGTATTTTTGGGGCAAGATGATAATGATTGATATATTATTAGAGCCATTTGCTTATAATTATATGATACGCGCGATGATTGTTTGCCTATTTGTTGGTGGAATTTGCGGTATATTATCCACCTTTTTAATGCTAAAAGGCCTATCGCTCATGGGCGACGCCCTTGCCCATGCGGTGGTACCGGGGGTGGTGATAGCCCATTTTTTGGCTTTGCCTTATATGTTGGGTGCATTTTTTGCCGGCATATTGGCCGCATTATCTATGGAGCTTGTCAAACGCCGTACCAAGCTCAAAGAAGATGCCGTAATTGGCGTGGTTTTTACCGGCTTTTTGGCTTTGGGTTTGGTGCTGATATCGGCACGCCCGACCGAATTTGATGTGCAAAAGATTATCTTGGGCGATGTAAGCTCGATATCCCCGAGCGATGCCATTCAAATCATGCTCATCAGCCTGATTGTTATTGGCTTTTTTATACTTAAATGGAAAGATGTTATGCTGGTTTTCTTTGATGAAAGCCAAGCCCGTGCCATGGGCATAGCGGCTAAAAATTATAAACTTATCTTTTATATATTGCTCAGTGCCACTATTGTTACCGCGTTGCAATCGGTGGGGGCGGCCATTGTGGTTTCTATGGTCATAACCCCCGGTGCAACCGCTTATTTACTTACCAATAAATTTTCTAAACTCATTTTATTTGCCGCTATATTTGGGGCAATTACCAGTAGCTTGGGTGTGTATATCAGCTATTTTGCCAATGCCTCGGCCGGTGGATTAATCATTATGTTTCAGACAATGCTATTTTTATTCACCTTTATTTTTGCGCCCAAATATGGCCTGTTGCGCCTAAAGGCTAAGGTGGGTTAAATGGATTGGTTATATCAGTTTTTTATCGAGCCTTTTACTTACGATTTTATGACACGCGGGCTGATTGCCGCCCTATTAATTGGTATATTATGTGCCATATTTTCTTGTTATCTCATCCTTAAAGGTTGGGCACTCATGGGCGATGCAGTATCCCATGCCGTATTACCCGGGGTGGCGATTGCTTATGCGCTATCCATACCCATGGTTGTTGGGGCATTTGTTGCAGGGCTTATTTGTGGTTTAGGCTCCGATTATATTAGCAAAAATAGCCGAATTAAAAGCGATGCGGCTATTGGTATTGTCTATTCGGGATTATTCGGTTTAGGGCTTATCCTTATGACCAAAATAGAAAGCGATGTTCATTTAAGCCATATATTATTTGGTAATATGTTGGGTGTGGATTGGCCGGATATTCAAGAAATTGCGCTGATAGGCCTTATTGTTTTGGCTGTTGTTATTATTAAACGGCGGGATTTAATGCTCTATTGTTTCGATGCTAATCAGGCACAAACCATGGGCTTGCCGGTGCGTGTACTCTATATGGGATTATTGGTTTTTTTAGCGCTCACCATTGTGGTATCTATTAAGGCTGTGGGCATTATTATTGTAACCGCCATGCTCATTGCACCGGGAGCCATTGGCTTTTTACTCTCTAAGTCATTTGATAAAATGATGCTGATATCCGTTGGCGTTTCTATATTATCAAGCCTTTTAGGGCTTATATTCAGTTATCATTTCGATTTAGATACATCGGCATTAATCGTGCTAATACAAGCGCTTATTTTTGTTATAACATTATTATGTGTATCACAAAAGGGGGTTGAATATGGCTAGAAAAAAAATGGTATCGCCCGAGGTTCAGGCCGGTTGGTTTGCACGGGTACGCAAAGCGCATCAAAAAGAAACAACCGAGGATTATGTGGAACTTTTGGCCGATTTAATCGATGCCCATGGCGAAGCCCGATTAATCGATCTTTCTCGGCGGTTTGGGGTTGCCCACCCTACGGCATCTAAAATGCTTGTGCGCCTTAAAGAAGAAGGTTATGTGGAAAACAAGCCTTATCGCTCTATATTTTTGACCGATAAAGGGCGTGCACTTGCCCAAAAATGTAAAGAGCGCCACCAAATTATTCTTAATTTTCTCATAAAACTCGGCGTAAACCCCGATGTTGCCGAATATGATGCCGAAGGCATCGAACATCATATCAGTGAAGAAAC
>JBKEAR010000013.1:0-21369 GCA_047972425.1 Alphaproteobacteria bacterium
CCCCAAAAGAATAATCGGAAACAATCATAAAACATAGATTACAATGGGATTGATATATTGTTTGCTCGGTTGCATCATCGCTTTGTGCGGTAATATTTACGCATTCTTGCATGGGGCAAGGCTGAGCCGCCGCCTGCAAATGTGCAAACGGTAAAAAAGACAAGAAAAGACTAAAAATAATAATCTTTTTTAAGTTATTAAAATATCGGCTCATAATGAATAATTTATCTCTTTTCGCCATAAATACAAGACAAATTGCTTTTTTGCCATAAAAAAATCGTGCACTTGAAGGGAAAGCACACGATTAAGTTTTAAAAATTATTATAATTATTATTTTATAGCATATTGGCAATGACCAAATGGGCAATCGCCGATGCAACTAAACAGCCCGTAATTACACCAATTAAGCCGGGCATCATAAAGCTGTGGTTTAAGAGATATTTACCAATTTTTGTTGTACCCGAACGGTCAAAATTCATGGCTGCAATATCCGATGGATAATTGGGGATGAAAAAGTAACCATAAACCGCAGGAAATACACCCAACAATACAATCGGGCTAATGCCCGCAGCAAAACCTAAAGGCATAACTAATAAAGTGGTTGCCCCTTGGGAGTTAATAAATACCGATACAAAAAATAAAGCAAAGGCAAAAGCCCATGGCGCTTGATTAACAAGACTTTCGGTAATGATTTTCATTTCTTCTTCATGGGCACCAAAGAAAGTATTGCTCATCCAAGCAATACCAAAAATAACCGTAACGGCCATCATGCCCGAGCGAAAAACATTACCCTCAATCACTTTAGATGGTTTCGCTTTAGTAACAACCAAAATAATCGCTGCAGTTGCCATTAAAATCATTTGAATAAGTAATGTCATCGATGCTGGTTTTTCACCATTAAGCGGGCGTAAATCTTTAAACTGCGCTAAAACGATAATAAAGACTAATGCACCAAAAAACATAAGCACAGGTGCCCAAGCTTTCCATGTGAATTTTTGGTTCATCATGGTTTCTTCATTACCAAACATATATTCACGCATCACCGGATCGGCCAAACGTTTTTGATATTCGGGGTCATCTTTAAGGTCTTTACCACGAAAGGTTGACCATATAGCTGCAACCATTACACCGACAAATGTTGCCGGTACCGAGACCATTAAAATCATGGCCATTGTAATGCCAGTATTAAACTCAACTTGTTGTGCTAAAAAAGCAGCGGTTGCTGCTGCAACGGGCGATGCGGTAATCCCCATTTGTGAGGCTACCGATGATACCGCAACCGCACGTTCTGGGCGAATGCCTTGGCGGTGAGCGATGTCGGCGATAATCGGCACAAGTGTATAAACCACGTGGCCTGTGCCCACAACGGCTGTTAACCCCCATGTACACATAGGGCCTAAAATTGTAATCATTTTCGGATGCGCCCGCAGCATTTTTTCTACCTGCATAATCATCCAATCAATAGCACCTGTGGCCTGCATAGTAGCCGCACAAGATACCGCAGCAATAATAATAAGCATTACGGTAATAGGTGGCTCACCCGGCTTAAGGCCAAATACAAAAACTAAAAGCATAAGGCCAACCGCGGGGATTAACCCTAAGCCGATCCCAGAGACACGCGCACCAAAGAATAAACTACCAATAACAATTAAAAATTCTAAAGCAGTTTTACCCGGGCCTATCGCGTCCCATAAAGGTTGAAGAAATTCCATTATATTATCTCCCTTTTTACATCATGGCTTTATTACTAAATATGAATAGAGAGAATTTGTAAACATAATTTTTAAACAAATTAACGGTATTTTTTTGTTATAGATTATGCTATTAATGAATAGGTTTGTTATTGAATGTTATTTATACTTTTCTGGGGTAATTGCATCTTATTTTTGCCTATTTTTTAATCATAATAAATAAAAGTTGAAACAGGAGGATATATGGTAAAGCCAGTGATATGTGTTACATTAAACCCTGCTATTGATCGCACTGGTCAGGTAGAAACTTTAACACCGGGGCGCGTGAATTTAGTGATAAAAAGTTTTGACCGCTATGGTGGCAAAGGTATTAATATGGCTGCCGTATTGGTGCAATTTGGTGTACCCGCAATAGCATCGGGGTTAATGGGCAGTAAATCGGTTGCCGATTTTAAAGAAAACTTACAATCGCGCGGTATTCATTATGCATTTTCTACCGTGCCGGGCGAAACCCGACAAAATATCAAACTCGTTGATAAAGATACCGAAGTTACCGATATAAACTTCCCTGCTTTTGATTGTTCATCGGCCGATGTCGATTTGGTTTTGGCCATGGCTTTGGCTTATGATTTTGATTATATTGCATTGGGCGGATCGCTACCGGCAACTTTACCTGCCGATACTTATGCTTATATGACCAAAGAACTTAAAAAAGCGGGTAAAAAAGTATTATTAGATACATCGGGTGTTGCCCTAAAAGAGGCAATTAAAGAAAAACCTTGGTTTATTAAACCCAATAATTTTGAGCTTGAAGATTTAATGGATACCAAGCTAAAAACACAAAAAGAAATTATTGAATGCGCCAAAGATTTACAAAAGAAATATGTGGATAATGTTGTGGTATCTTTAGGTGAGGACGGTGCTATTTTCTGTAATGCTAATGGCTGTATTAATGCTGTACCGCCGGCTCAAAAAGTAGTTTCTACCGTGGGTGCTGGCGATAGTCTTGTTGGCTCTTGGTTAGCAGCAACTGTATTGGGTAAAGATGATACCGAGGTTGCAAAAACCGCCGTTACGGCATCGGCACTTTCGGTTACCCATTTGGGTGTGGGTGTAACTAATATGGAAGATTTTGAGGCCTTAAAACAAAAAGTTAAAGTGAAAAAACTTTAAAATTCTAATTATAAAAAGGAGCCAAAAATTCTGGCTCCTTTTTATTTAAATAATTTTATTTACAAATATTTTTGCTTTTACGGGCTTTATCATCAAAGTGGAAGTGATTATAATGGGCCTTGTTATAATTAGGTGTTAATGTTGTACCAAATATATTACATGCCCCCGCTTGGAGATCCCGTAAGAATTTACGCTCACGGCGCGAACCACGCCAACCTTCTATCAAATTCACCGAGCGACCATCGGCAAATACAAAGCTAGAAACATCGAGCGCATTGGCCTTTGTATGCTCCGATAATGTGCGTGTACCCGCAATATTGGTACAGCGATAGCTGGATATTTGCTTAATTTGGGTTACAGGCACACCATAATGTTTGCGAGCAGCTGGCTGGAGAACATCGCGCTCAAACCGAGCCATTTTTACCGAGAAATCCGGTTTCATAATCGCTGCTGGTAAAATAGAGGCTTGACCAACCCCTGTTACATTACGCACATTACGTACCGAGCAAGAATCTATTTTTTGATAGCGTATCCGTTTATACCGAACCTTCAAACTACCACTACTTGTTACCGTTGCCCCCGACGATGCCGATGCATTCGCGACCACAATATCATCTTGGCTAAGCTCTTTTAAACTGCTGGGGCTACGTAAACCATTGGGGCGTGGCGGTGGTGACTGAATAACAATTTTATTGCTTGTACCCTTTAATGCCGGGTTGGGGCTCGATGCCAATAAGATTCCTTGGGTCAAATTATCTGGTGCATCAACAACAACAGGTTGGCTATCAATCGCATCTAAAATACTATCTAATGGCCGTGCAGGTGCTGTTGGCACATGCTCTACGGCAATCCGTACCACCTGATGATCGGGGCCATTATCAGCTAAAGGGGCATCGCCTAATAATTTGTTAATTTCATCTTCGCTAATAATTGTTAGAATCTGATCATTATTACCGGTTGCCGCTGTAGTTGTGGTCGGAACATCCCCAACATCGGTTGGGCGGCTGGGTGCGGGGTCTACTTTATCTAGTGGTAAAGGGAAAATGAAAACCGAGCCAGAGCCATCGGCATTTTGTTGTACATTTGGCACATTGTTACTTGTGGTTGTGGCTGATTGCGTATTTGCTTCATCAATTTCATTAAAAATTTCATCTAATCCGGGAATAGAAGCCGCATAGGCGCTTGCATAAAGGCTAAACAACCCAACACAAATATGCCGAACAAGCAGTCCTTTACGAAAATGATTTGCGTGAAACCCCATACACTATTCCTTTGATGGCTTTAAATTAACCTTTAGTTTGCAATAAATAAGTTACAAAAAGGTTACTATTTTTGAAATATTCATCATAAATAAGACAAAAAAAGGGCAAGATTTAAAAATCCTTAACAAAATAAACCGCCATTTGATGGCTATCTTGGCTAAAAACTTCTTGGTTAGAATAAACCGCCTGATAACTATATTGAAAATGTGGGGTAATTTGCCAAATATTCCAATCACTTTTCGATAAATCAATACTCATACCCAACTCATGATCTTGCCTTTTAGACTGAAAAAGTTGTGAATATCCTTGATATGCCCGAAAATTATAATAACCACTTGTTGTCATATTGATATTATAGGGGTATTTTTTATACCAAATCAGGCTTGCTTGCCCCGATTGAAAACGGTGAATATCCAATTGAGCATCATTATAAATATATTCAAGACCAAAGCGATAACGCTCGGCCGCATTGCGCCCCCAAATCAGATTCACTTGGCTGCGATTTTGCCATCCGGATAATTCATCAAAATCATATTCCCTTACCGAAAAATCATTATTAAAATTTATTATCCATTGGCCAAATTGTTGATTATAATCGGCTTGTGCTCCCAAAAACCGATAATCAAACTGGTAGCCCTGATAAGCTTGGCGCCCATAAAATTGCAGCGAGCCCCATTGGTTGGGATTCCATTGAAAAGCCGGCCCCGATTGAAGCTGAAGATATAGCTTATCATAATCATGGCCAATATCACCGTTGCTCCATAATGCCCAATTGGCTAAAGCAGCTGCATGGCTTTGCCATGCGAAACGCTCCGAAAATTGATAACGATAGCCCATACGGATTTCTGGTGCAAAAACATACGCGGCAATCGGCTCATCAAAATCAAAGCGATAGCCCTGAATTTCAATACGTCCTTGGTTGGGTGCTTTATTGATATTGCCATCATAATAGCCCGATAAATTAAAACGCAAATACCAATCTTTTTGCGACTGAGCCAATTGATTGGTTGAATTTTGTAAATTTTGCCTTAAAGCGGGTGGTAGCTCATCATCATCTAATATTTGATAATAATGATTAATAGCCGAAGAATAATGGCCATTTTGCTCTAAAAGCTCTGCAAGCTCTAACCGTGCAGCCGACCATGTTGGCTCTTGTGTTAATATTTGGCGATATAAAGTAATCGCTTGCTTATTTTTACCCAGTTGTTTTTGTGCCCGTGCTTTTTCTAATAGAATAGCAGTGGAAGGTTTAGGAATTTCTTGAATAAGGCTTAAACTATCCGCATAACGCCCCTCTTGATTAAGTTGCAAAATAATTGCTAACTGATCATTGGGCGTATAATCGCTTATCATGCCTGCCCATGCATTAATGCAAAAAAAGTTAATAAGAATAAATATATATTTATACGGCATGATATTCCTAGAGTTTGGCGAAAGTACTTGCATATTATAGTATGCTATAGCTTATGTCTATAGGTTTTACTTGTATAATTGTTATATTAAGGGCATAATATAAAGTTAAATAATAATAATTATTACAATCATTAAATTAAGGTCAGAGTAAATGAAAAATGTATATTATGTTATTATAATCGCAATCATTGCTATAATTGCATTTATCTTGTTTGGGTTTTTCTCGGTATCTTCGGGTACAGGTAAAGAGCTAAACGAAACATATATTTTACATTCATTTGATGGTAATGAAATTGCGATACCGGCCGATAAAGCTTTCCCAACTTTAAAATTTAATGCGACCGAAAATACAATAAGCGGATTTGCCGGTTGTAATAATATTCGTGGTAATTTTAATGTGACAAAAAACGATATTAAATTTGGCCCCATTGCATCGACCAAAAAAGCATGTTTTCACGATATTTATGAGCCCCAATTATTAAATGCTTTAAATAAGGCCAATAGTTACCAACTGAAAGATGGTTTGCTCACCCTAAAAGACGGCGATACAGTTTTGGTTTATTTGCGTTTGCTTAACTTAAACTAATTGGCGGGCTAATAAGGTTGCACCAAATAGACTATCAATGGGTTGCTCTATCATTTTATCGGGGTAACGTTTAAGTAACAAGGGTTTCAGCGCATTACCTAAACCGCCCACAATGCCAATGGGTTTGTGGGTTTTTTCATAGAGTTTTTCTAAAATCATAATCAAATCATCTAAACATTCATTTACCAATTTTTGTGCAATCGGGTCATTTTTTTTAAAAGAATCTAATGTTGATATAGAAAATTGAGCATAATCGGCCGGTTTGGCCTCTTTACTCCAATTGAGCATTTGCACAACATCATTGTTAAAATGCGCCATAATTTCTTGGGTTAATAAGCTTGGTTCAATAAACCCATCATAGGCTAAAACAGCTTGACGAATAGCCTTAAAACCCAAATTCGCACCGCTGCCTTGGTCGCCCAACATAAAGCCATGGCCACCCAAGCTATAGCCAATTTTATTTTGGATATAATAGCCGATGGATCCGGTGCCGCTAATTAAAACAGCACCGTCATTACCATGATGTGCGCTTAAGCAAGCTATATAGGCATCGGGCTTTATTTTTATGGCCGCAAAAGGACTTTTTTTTATCATTTGCTGCTTTAAATCTTTGCCATGGGATATACCAGCCATGCCAATACCCACATTGAGTGCTTTAATCGGATAATCACCTTTTTTTGCCAAACGCAAACAGCCCTTGGCACATTCGGTTACTTCTTTAAGTACACTATCCACACCCAAATGAATATTGGCCGCACCCGTTTGGTATTCCGATAATTTGGTTCCATTGGCCGTTACTAATCGGCCTTTGCAACTGGTACCGCCGGCATCGATGCCTAAATATAGCTTTTCCATCATTCACTATCCTAATAATCAGGGCAGCAGATAAGCTCAGCTTTTATTTTTGGGTCTAATGTTTTTTCTATCTGCGCAAAATAACGCAAAGTTTTAAATTTAAGCTCAACCGCTGCAGGTTCATCGCATACCATAACAAAATGCCGATGCATTTGTAAAATCGATACTGGCCAAATATGATTAATTGAACCTTCTACCGCATGCAAAACCGCTTGGGCTTTTTGTAAGCCAAGGGCTAAAATAATGACCTCTTTGGCATCCATAATGGTTTGAATACCCACGGTTATGGCGGTTGGTGGCACTTTAGACGGGTCGTCATCAAAAAAGCGGGCATTATCAATTAAGGTGCGCCTTGTTAATGTTTTGGGGCGTGTGTAAGATGATAATGAAGAGCCGGCCTCGTTAAAAGCAATATGGCCATCGCTACCCACACTACCTAAAAATAAATCAATCCCACCAAAGCTTTTAATTTTTTCTTCATATTCAGCCACTTCTTTTTCAATATCGGCAGCCATACCGTTAGGGATATGAATATTTTGCGGTTGAACATCCACATGATTAAAAAAGTTCTCATACATAAAATAGTGATAACTTTGCGGATGCTCCGGCGGTAAGCCAATATATTCATCCATATTAAAAGTTACCACATTTTTAAAGCTAATTTCACCCGCTTTATAGGCTTGGACTAATCTTTTATAAACGGTTACGGGTGTGCTACCTGTGGGCAAACCGAGAATGAACGGTTTTTCGGGTGTGGGGTTGGCTTTTTTAATTTTATTTAAAATATATTCTGCCACCCAATCGCTCGATGTATTTTTTAACGCTAAAAATCGCATAAATAAACTCCTTGTTATGTTATTTTTCTAAATTATCTAAAAATTCTATTTGGCAAATCTCGGCCAAGTTGTCATATACATCTTTGGCCGTTGCCAATAATGCACCCCCTTTGTGCAAGCCGTCATCTTTGAGCGGGTCATTATGCCACCCGCCGGCTTCTTCTACCAATATAAGCCCTGCGCAATAATCCCAAGAGCTTACATAAGGATAAAATGCCGCCATAATCCGGCCGCTTGCTACCCATGCCATGTTTAATGCACATGTATATGTGCGGGCAATATGGATTTGATGTTCGATTGAACGATGAATAAATTGCTCGGCTATTTGGGCACGCACACCTTTATCGATACCAAAAGCTACCGAGCCACTTTGTAAATTGGCATTTTTTATGGCCGTTATCGGCTGCCCGTTACAAAAAGCACCACCATTTTTAACCGCGCTATAAACCTCGTGATGATTCGGGTCCACAATAACACCCAAATAAGGTTGCCCTTTATATAATACAGCAACCGAAACACACCATAGCGGAATACCATGTAAAAATGCATATGTTCCGTCTATAGGGTCAATAATCCATGTATATTCGCCGCCATTAACCACATCATCTTGTTCTTCGCCTAAAATATTATCTTTAGGAAACTCTCGTAAAATTTGGCTACGAATAAAAGCTTCTACCGCACGATCTGCCTCTGAGACTAAATCTTGTGGGCTTTTCTTTTGTTCGATATTCAGTGTAGACCATTGTTTAAAATAGCGCATTGCTAAATCACCAGCCTGTTGCGCAATTTGTTCGATATACTGAGCCCTTAGCTGTAATGTTTGATCAATCATGATGTGACTACCCTATGGCTATATTTTTATTATTTAATTTTTATCATTATTTTTAATATGTTTCAACAGTAATGTTCTTTTTTGTTGTTTTTTTAAATAATACAACAAAAATTAACAAAAAATATTGACATATTACGTAAAAAAGGCCAATATAAGCTCATAACACAGGGATTCTTTTTGTTGATATAAGGATAAACCATGAAAAATCTATCAACAGCCAAAAGACGTTACGAAATTCAGAAACGCCTTCAAGATGAAGGTGCGGTTTCGTCGCAAAAACTAGCCGAAATTTTTAATGTTTCGGTCATGACTATTCGGCGTGATTTAAAATATTTAGATGATAACGGCATTGCGCTCCGTAATCATGGGGGTGCTATTGCCTCTAATCGCTTTGTATTTGTTAAAAATTTAACCGAGAAATCCAACGAGGCCATCGAGGCTAAAAAGGCTATTGGTAAATATGCCGCCGAAAATTTTGTTTTACCCAATAATGAATCAATCATTGTTGATGCTGGCTCCACAACCTTACAATTTGTGCGTTATTTGCCCGATACCCCAATTAATGTCATGACCAACAGCTTAGTTGCCATATCCACTTTGGCCGAACATGTGCATACCAATGTTTATTCGGTGGGTGGCGAATTACAAAAGGATATGATGTCCTTTGAAGGGGCAATGAGCGATGAAAATTTGCTCAGTTGTAATTTCTCTAAAGCTTTTATTGGTGTGGATGGTATTGATTTGCATGCCGGCCTTACCACAACCGAAGAGATTGGCGCACGCCTAACCCGCATTATGGCCGAGCAATCTTTAGAGGTTTATGTTTTAGCCGATACATCAAAATATAACAAACGCTCGTTCCGCACGATTTTAAATTTTGACATTATAACAGCCATTGTTTCCAACAAAGGTGTCCCTACCGAATATAAAGAATTTTTTGCTCAAAAAAATATTAAACTCATAGAAGTTGATATAGGTGAATAATATGATAGAAAATAAGGTTTATTTGCGCCTACAAGAACATAAAAATACTGGTAAAAAGGGTGTGGTTTCGGTATGTTCGGCACATCCCTTGGTTTTAGAAGCATCGGCCGAGTTAGCTAAAGAATATAATGATATTTTACTGATTGAATCGACCTCGAACCAAGTGGATCAGTTTGGCGGATATACTGGCTTAAAACCCCATGAATTTGTGGCTAAAGTTAAAGCGATTATAGAGCCCGCAAATATTGCCCCCGATACTTTGGTTTTTGGCGGCGATCATTTAGGCCCCAATGCATGGCAAAAATTACCGGCTGCCGAGGCTATGGAAAATTCCAAAGAGCTTATCCGCCTTTATATTCAGGCCGGATACACAAAAATTCATTTAGATTGTAGCATGTCTTGCGCCGATGACCCAAAAATTCTGCCTGATGGAATAGTTGCCGAGCGTGCAGCGATTTTATGCAAAATTGCCCAAGATACCTTAAAAGAAGCGGCTTTTAACCATCGGGTGATTTATATTATCGGAACCGAGGTTCCCACCCCCGGTGGTGCTTTAGAAGAACATGATAGCATTACCCCCACCACCAAGAAAGCCGCATTAAAAACTTACCAAATACATAAAGATATTTTTGCCCAACATGGTTTAGCGGATGTTTGGGGCAATATTATTGCTTTGGTTGTTCAGCCCGGTGTGGAGTTTGACCATGATACAATTTTTGATTACGCTCCTGAAAAAGCGGTTGATTTATCTAAAGCTTTAACCGATATGGAACATTTTGTGTACGAAGCCCATTCGACCGATTATCAAAAGGACAAAGCTTTTAAACAGCTTGTTCATGACCATTTTGCCATATTAAAGGTTGGCCCTGCCCTCACCTTTGCCATGCGCGAAGCCTTATTTAGCTTAGATAATATGGAAAAAGAAATTTATGGCCAAGATGCAAAAGGTCACTTGCAAGAAACCATTGAACAAACAATGCTTACAGAGCCTAAATATTGGCAAAGCCATTATGATGGCACAGCCGATGAACAAAAATTTGCCCGCAAATATAGTTTTTCGGATCGCATTCGTTATTACTGGGGATTTTCAGAAGTTGAAGCCGCGGTGGAGCGCATGTTCAATCAGCTGAACCAAAAGGAAATTCCGATTTCGCTTTTAAAACAATATATGCCCGATGCTTATGTGGAAATTCGGGAAAATCGCTTGAAAAACGAGCCAAAATCCTTATGTAAATTTTATATCAAACAGGCCTTAAAACCATATTTTGAAGCGACAACGAAATAAGACAAATAAAGGGAAAAAAATGTATTTAGGAAAAAATATCGATGAGCTTAAACAGGCCAAGGCTTTTCATACCGCCAAAGAGATTTGCCAACAAGGCAAAGTATGGCGTAAGCTAGCCCTTTTGGTCGAAAATATCGATACGGATTTGGTAAAAACACTCGAGAAAATCACCTATGATAAAAATGCACAAATCATCTTAACTGGCGCCGGAACATCGGCTTATATCGGCAATATTTTGGCTTTAGCTTTAGATAATATATGTGCCGCTCAAGTGCGCTCTATCCCTACAACCGATATTGTGAGCCAACCGGGGTCGTATTTTACCGACAAAAGTAAAGGTGTGGTTATATCTTTTGGTCGCTCTGGTAGTAGCCCCGAAAGCATCGATGCCGTGGAAAAAATAGAGCAAATTGCCCCCAATATGCACCATATTTATGTTACATGTAATAAAAATGGCGGCTTGGCACAGCGGGTAGAGCAAAATAAGCGGGCATATTTATGCCTAATGCCCGAGGAAACCCACGATGTTAGCTTTGTGATGTCATCGAGTTTTAGCTCAATGTTGTTATTTACATATGGGCTTTTTGTTAAAACAATTTTGGGCGAAACCGATTTTGATTATACCACTTTGGCGCTACAAAGCGATGAGATTGCCCATAATTTTTATCATAATCGTTTATTCGAAAAGATAGAACAAATTGAACGCATTGTTTATTTAGGCAGCAATAATCTTTATGGCGCTGCCCAAGAATCCGCCCTTAAAGCGGTCGAGATGACAACCGGGCAAATCATTACCATGGCCGAAACCAGTTTGGGCTTTCGCCATGGGCCAAAATCGATTGTGAATGATAAAACACTCATTTGTGTTTTTGTAAGCAATGATCCTTATACCCAATTATTCGATAAAGATATTATTAACGAGCTTGCCCAAGATGACGATATGTTGCAAATTGTTGTATTTGCCAATGAGGCTTTTTTTGCGGAATATCCTCTGAGCCAAGATAATATTATTCGGGTGGCTTTACGCAAAGAGCTCACCCATTATAACGATGCATTAATGGGGGCAATTTTTGTAAATTTTGCCCAAATTATTGGTTTTAACATTGCTACATATTTAGGTTTTTCACCCGATGACCCCTGCCCCACCGGCCAAGTGAACCGTGTGGTACAAGGTGTAACAATTTACGATTATCCAAAAAAGTAAAAAAGGGAGGCTTACATGCCAAATATATTACTCACTCGAATTGATAACCGCCTTATTCATGGCCAAGTCGGAATGACATGGGTTAACTGGCTCGGTGCTAATCTGGTTTTGGTTGCCGATGATCTTTTAGCCAATGATGAGGTTCAGCAAAATTTAATGGATATGGCTTTGCCCAATGGTGTGCAATCGCGCTATTTTACCTTGCAAAAAACCATTGATATTATCCATAAGGCCGCAAGCCACCAAAAAATATTTCTTGTTTGTCGCACGCCCGAGGCCGTTTTAACCCTCGTAGAAGGCGGTGTGCCCATTAAACAAGTGAATGTTGGGAATTTGCATTTTGCCGAAGGTAAAAAACAAATTTCTAAAACCGTTAGTGTCGATGACAACGATATTCGCTGTTTTAAAACATTAGCAGATAAGGGTGTTATAAGTACTGTTCAAGGTACGCCAGATGATACAAAAAAAGACATCCTTACACTTTTATAAAATATTGATCTTTAAGGGAGATACAAAATGGAAACTATGGATGTAACCTTAATGCAAGCATTAATGGTTGCGATCTTTGCCGGTATTGCCGGTATTGATCTGTTCGATGTCCTCACGCATATCCATCGGCCGATTATTACTGGCCCGATTGTGGGGATTATTTTAGGAAACCCCGAGGCCGGTTTGGTTGCCGGGGCAACATTTGAGCTTATGTGGATGGGCTTAGTACCACTTGCCGGCGCCCAACCCCCTAATGTGGTATTGGGCGGTATTATCGGTACAGCCTTTGCAATTGTTACCGGCCAAACGGCCGAGGCCGCTATTTTAGTTGCCGTACCATTTGCAATTTTTGTTCAAGTCTGCATTACATTCCTCTTTACAGCCTACTCACCCATTATGAGTGTGGCCGACAGATATGCCAAAAACCTCAATTTTGCAGGTATTGCCAATATCAACTATTTAGGCATGGCTATATTATTTGTCTTTTACTCAACAATTGCATTTTCGGTCATTTATTTTGGTGCCGAAAGCGCACAAAATTTAGTGAAAATTATCCCTAACTGGATTACAAACGGCTTACAAATGGCCGGTGGTTTAATGCCTGCAATCGGTTTTGGTATTTTGCTTAATATTATGTTGCGCAAACAATATGTTGCTTATTTTATTATGGGCTTTTTACTTGCTGCTTACTTTAAGCAACCCTTACTTGCCATTGCGCTTGTGGGTGTTGTGTTTGCACTGATTGAATATTTCATTCGCTTTGGTGGCGATAGTGATTCGGGCAAACCTGCTGTTGCAGCAGCCGCTTCAGAAGAGGAGGGAATTTAATATGTCTGATCAAAATTTAACACAAAATACTGAAAATCCGGCTGTTGATCCCGATGTTTATGAGGATCAAACAATAGAGCATGTCATTACGCCAAAAGATATTAACAAAATGGCTTGGCGCTCATTATTTTTACAAGCCAGCTTTAACTATGAACGTATGCAGGCCAATGGTTGGTTATATACAATCTTACCGGGTTTACGCAAAATTCATAAAAATAACGATGATGACTTGCGTAAATCAATGGGTATGCATCTCGAATTCTTTAATACCCACCCATTTTTAGTTACCTTCATTAGCGGCCTTGTATTGGCGATGGAAGAATCTAAAGAGCGTATCTCAACTATCCGCGGTATTAAAGTGGCCACAATGGGCCCCGGCGGTGGCATTGGCGATGCTGTTTTTTGGCTTACACTCCTTTCTATTTGTGGCGGTGTGGGTGCATCATTCTCGCTTACAGGCTCATGGCTTGGCCCCATATTCTTCTTAGTGGCATTTAACCTTGTGCATTTTAGTTTACGTTTTGGTTTAGCCCATTATGGTTACCGCATGGGTGTTTCGGCCATTGCCGGCTTAAAAGAACATACCAAGCGCCTTGGCCATGCCGCATCTATCGTCGGTTTAACCGTAATTGGTGCTATGGTTGCTAGCTATGTAAACTTATCATCGGGCTTACAGCTCACCCGCTATGTAGAAGGTGTAGCCGAACCCTATGTTTACACAATGCAAGGCAGCTTAATAGACCCAATTATGCCTGCATTACTCCCCTTACTTTGGACGCTTTATATTTTACGGCGTATCAAAAAAGGTGATTCACCGCTTAAGCTTGTAGGGTTTACCGTATTATTTGGACTATTCTGCACATTACTCCCCGTAGTGATGAAAATGTGGTTCAATATCGATATTATCGACCCCGCTGTGCTTCAAGCACGTATACCCGAATTTTTTGCTAAAATGGGCGGGTAATATTTTATAAAACAAATGGGGCTCTTTCATTAAGAGCCCCTATCTAAACCAAGGAGGCTTATAAATGATAGGTATTATTGTTGCCGGGCACGGCAATTTTGCAACTGGCATTACTTCCACCGTTAATTTGGTGGCCGGTGAACAAGATGATTATATGGCCGTTGATTTTATTGAGGGCATGAGTGGCGAAGAACTCGTAGAAAAGATTGACCATGCCATTAAAACACTTAAAACCAACGATATTCTTATCTTTACCGATATTTTAGGTGGTGCACCCTTCCGCTCCGCATCCACATTGGCGCAATCCGCACCCCATATTACAGATGCAAATATCGAGGTTATTTCGGGCACAAATGCCCAAATGATTTTAGAAGCCTGTTTAGAGCGCGAAGAATATGATGATGTAGCATCTCTTGCAAATGACATCATTGTCTCTGGCCGCGAGGGTATATCGAGTTTAAAATTAGAACTTAAAGAAAAGGCTGCACAAAAAGCCGCACAAAATACTGAAGACGGAGGAATTTAATAATGGAATCAACCCAAGTAACCATCATCAATCAATCGGGCTTACATACGCGCCCAGGTAAAGATTTTGTTCAGTTAGCTAAAAAATACGAAAGCAAAATCATTATTGTAAAAGATGCTATTGAATATAACGGAAAATCCCTATTAAAATTAATGAAAGCCGGAATATCAAAAGGCGAAGAAATTACAATTAAAGCCGATGGAGAAGATGAAAAAGCCGCTATAGAAGCTTTAAAATCTTATGTCGAAAATCTCGACCCCGAGGCATAATTAAAATAACAAGGAGACTTCATTATGGTTAGAGAGTTCGAGGGGTTAGCAGGCTCATCAGGAGTTGCTTTTGGCAAAGCATGGATATTTGAAGCCGCAGAGCTTAAAATTAATCATCACCCGATTGTAAAAGCACAAATAGAAAGTGAAAAACAGCTTTTAAAACAAGCTCAAGAAAAAGTTGATGCTTATTTAAAATCGATTTATCAATCGGTGTTAGAAAGCCAAGGTGCGGAAGAAGCCGAAATTTTTGAAGGGCATTTAGAATTATTATGGGATGAAGATTTGGTTGAGGAAGTCCATGACCTTATCGAAAATTCTATGCAATCGGCAACGGCAGCCATATTTAACTATTTAAACGAAGTAATAGACGATATGAGCGCCCTAGAAGATGCTTATATGCGCGAGCGTGCCGCCGAGTTTAAAGATTTACAAAAAAATATTATTTTGGCCTTAAATAACGAGGATTTTACATCGCTTGATGATATCCCGGCCAATACTATTTTATTTGCCGAAGATCTCACCCCTACCGATACCGCCCAGCTCGATTTAAACAAGGTTAACGGCTTTGTGCTCGAAAAAGGCGGCCCCACAAGCCATGTGGCCATTTTAGCCCGCAATTTAGAATTACCGGCGGTTATGGGCATAAGCGGGATTTTTGAGCATATTGAAAACGGCCAAGATGTTCTGATTGATGGTGCCGAAGGCCGCTTGATTATCGAACCCGATGAAAAAGTGACCGATTTATACAAGCAAAAGCTGGCTAATATCGAGGCTCAAAAGCGCGAATATGCCACCCTGATTAACGAAAAAGCCACAACAAATGATGGTGCAACCATTAAACTTTTTGCCAATATTGGCTCTACTGACGATACTGGCTTGATTGATAAATTCGGTGCCGAAGGCGTTGGTTTGTTCCGCTCGGAATTTTTATTTATGGAAAGTGCCAAAGCACCATCTGAAGATTTTCAATATCGCTCTTACTCAACCGTTGCCAAACATTTGAACGGCCAGCCAGTTATTTTACGCCTCTTAGATGTCGGCGGCGATAAACCCCTACCCTATATGGATTTTGGTAAAGAGGAAAACCCATTTTTGGGTTGGCGGGGTATTCGGATTTATCAGGAAAATTACGAAATTTTCCTTAGCCAAATCCGTGCGGCTTTACGGGCAGCGGCCGATGGCGATTTATGGATAATGATACCCATGATTATTAATGTCGATGAACTTAAATGGGTAAAAGCTGAAGTTGCCAAACAAATTGAAATATTAAAGTCCCAAGGTTACAGCGTTGATGAAAATATGAAGATTGGTGTAATGATTGAAACACCAGCCGCAGCGTTAGTTGCCGAGCAACTTGCCAAAGAAGCCGACTTTTTTAGCATTGGCACCAATGATTTAACTCAATATACATTGGCGGTCGACCGGGGTAACACCAAAATATCCGCCCTTTACGATAGCTTACACCCGGCTGTGATTAAATTAATGAAAATGGCTTGCGATGCCGCCCATAAACATAATATCGACATTGGTATTTGTGGCGAATTATCATCAGACTTAAACGCCACGGAAATTTTAGTGGGTTTAGGTTTTAACGAGCTTTCCATATCGGGCAGTAGCTTACCCGCTGTTAAAGCCAAAATTCGTGGGCTTAATTATGATACATGCCGCCAATTGGTCAAAGAGGCAATTATGCTCAACGATGCCGATGAAGTGCGTAAATTAATCTAAAAACGGAGGGAAACATGCCGATTTTCTATAAAAATGCTCAGATTTTTAATGGGGAAACTTTACTTACGGACTATAGTCTTGTGGTTCAAGATAAAAAAATTGTAGATATTCTGCCCAATACACAACTCCCCAATGATACGCATATTATAGAAATGGATGGGGGTATATTGACCCCCGGCTATGTGGAAACCCAAGCCAATGGTGGTGGCGGTGTTTTATTTAACGATGAGCCAAATGTTGATGGTATTAAAACCATTTTAGCGGCGCACCGTAAATATGGCACCGTTGCCATGCTGCCCACTTTAATTACCGATAGTTTCGAAAATATGACCAAAGCGGTTAAAGCGATTGAGGACGGGTTAAAGCAAAATATTCATGGGCTTATCGGCGGGCATTTTGAAGGGCCATTTTTAAACCTAGAAAAAAAAGGCACGCATCTGCCCCAATATATTCGCACACCAACCAATGATGATCTTAAATTATTCCAAAGCCATAATATCGGGCATTCCCTTGTTACTTTAGCCCCCGAAAATGTACCGGCAAGTTTCATTAAGGGCTTGGCCGATGCAGGGCTTAATATTTCGGTTGGTCATAGCATGGCCAGTAAAGAGGATGTCATTCGCGCCCATAATCATGGTTTGCGTGGATTAACCCATTTTTATAATGCTATGCCTGCCCTTAGCGGGCGCGAGCCCGCCATTATGGGTAGTGCCGTGGCCCTGCGCTTATTTAGCGGTATTATTGTCGATGGTATCCATAGCGACCCATTTTCACTACAATTGGCTTATAAAGCATTGGGTGCCGAGCGTTTAATGTTGGTTACCGATAGCATGCACACCATTGGTGTTGAAGGCATTACAGAATTTATGCTCACAGGGCAAAAAGTATTTGTGGTTGATGATAATCGCCTTGTTAATGAGCAAGGCTCCTTGGCAGGCGCGCATATCACCATGGAGCAATCGGTAAAAAATGCGGTTAGCCTAATGGGTGCAAGCATTACCGATGCCCTTAAAATGGCTATCGCTACCCCAGCAACCTATATGCAATGCAATCATCTTAAAACTATCATGAACCGTGATATTCAAGATATTTTATGGTTAGATGATGGATTAAATGTCACATTTTTAGCTGATTACAACCAAACATAGGCGAAGAAAGCTTGAATATAAATATTATTTACGATAAATTAGCCGCCTATTAAATAAAATTTAAGGATATAATATGGGAATTCGCAACGCTTCGGTTGGTGGTGCACCTAAAATGCGCGGATATTTTGGTGTGGGTTGTTATGGTATTTCTAAAGCGGGCAATGCGGGCGCTATTTTTAGAACCGCCCATGCTTTTGGCGGGAGTTTTGTTTTTACTGTGGATGCCGCCTATAGCGATAAAGAAACCGGCACAACCGATACTTCGCAATCGACTAACCATATTCCTTTTTATCAATTCCCGACGATTGAGCAAATGATGTTACCCAAAGATTGCGTGCTTGTGGGTGTGGAGCTTACGGACAATGCGGTGGATTTACCCTCTTTTCGTCACCCCACCAATTGCGCCTATATTTTAGGGCCAGAGCGCGGCAGCTTACCCGATGAAATTTTACAAAAATGTAATTATATTGTGAAAATTCCCACAAAATTTTGTGTTAATGTAAGTGTGGCGGCATCTTTGGTGTTATATGATCGCATTATATCCATGGGGCGCTTTGCGCCACGGCCTGTGCGCCCCGGTGCCCCCACCGAAAATTTACCCGAGCATATTCGCGGTGATGTGAAGTTTCGTACAAAATCCGATAAATTTTTGGCAACGCCACCACAAAAAATTAACAATTAAACCTTAATCTTTACATATTTCTAACATATTCGCGTTATATATAGAAAATAACAGCAAGAAATATAGTAAGTAAGGAACTCTCAATCATGAGAAATATTGGACAAAAATTTATTTTCATTGTAATGGCAGCATTTTTTATCAGCGTTGTTACTTCGTTAACATCGGCTGCCGCACCCGAAAGTTTGGGGCGCGAGCGTGCATGGGAAGCCGTAAAAGATACCGATAGAGATATGTGTTATATGATCTCTTTTCCGCTACGCTCCGAGGGCGATTATACCAGCCGTGGCCCTGTTTATTTAACCATAAGCAATCGGCCAAAAGAAAATGTAGTGGGCGAAATTAGCTTTGCTTCGGGCTATCCTTATGGCACACAACCCGTTACTTTTACTGTGGGCAGTAAAAATTTTGAGTTAACCCCTAAAGGCGAATGGGCTTGGACAAAAAATGCCGAGGACGATAAAGCTTTGCTCGATGCCATGATCTCTGGCAGTAGCTTGGTTGTTAAAGGTTACTCTGCCCGGGGTACATTAACTACCGATACATTCTCCCTAAGTGGTGTAACCGCCAGTTGGAAGAAAGTGCAAACCACATGCGCACCACAATAATAAGCCAGCCATAAATTGCCCGAAGGTAAACATGATTTTATGCTAGATTTTATATAAGAATCGGTGTAGTTTTTACCTTTCGGTAACTTTATTATGTATATACTATAAATATAAAAGACCTAAAAAGAGCAAAAGGCAAAAATATGAAAGATTTATGGAGCAAACTCGCAATTATCACTTTAACCACAACTGTTGCATCTACTGCTATGGCCGCACCGCGCAGTTTAGGGCGCGAAAATGCATGGGAAGGTGTGCAGGATTCCGATAGAAATATTTGTTATATGGTTTCTTTTCCGTTACGCTCCGAGGGTAATTATACCAAACGCGATGGTGCTTATTTAACCGTTACCATTCGCCCTTCAGAAAATGTAGTGGGCGAGGTTGCTTTTTATGCGGGCTATCCTTACGGTAATAACCCTGTAACTTTTACTATTGGCAATAAAACCCACCAACTCAGCCCCCAAGGCGAATGGGCTTGGACCAAAGATAAATCTGCCGATGCCGCATTACTCAACGACCTTATGGCGGGTGATCGTTTAGTGGTTAAAGGTTACTCTGGCCGTGGTACATTAACAACCGATACATTCTCATTAAGTGGCGTAACTGCCAGCTGGCGTAAAATTAAAGCAGCTTGCGGGCAATAAATTTTAAATTAACTTTACGTCAGAACATAACAAAATATCAACCATGGCTCTTTGTACCGATAACAAAGAGCCTTTTGCAATATACTATTAGGATAATGATGACCAAAACAAATATTTGCGGCTATACACGTACCGAGCTTAAAGAGCTGATGACTTCACTTAATCAAAAGCCATTTCGTGCCAAACAGCTTTTCCATTGGATGTATAATCAGGGTGAAACCGACTTTGATAAAATGACCAGTTTATCTAAGGATTTTCGTACTCTTTTGGCCGAAAATTTTGTGATTGAACGCCCCGAAATTGTGGAAATGCAAACATCTGCCGATGGCACCCGCAAATGGTTGCTCCGTTATGCCGATGGTGTAGAGGCCGAAACCGTGTTCATCCCCGAGGAAGATCGGGGGGCATTATGCGTATCGAGCCAAGTGGGCTGTAATATGGCCTGTACATTTTGCCATACAGGCACAATGAAAGTGGTACGCAATTTAACCGCTGCCGAGATTATTAGCCAAGTTTTAATTGCCCGCGATAGTTATGGGGAATGGCCATCGCCCAACGATGGTACCCGCATGATATCCAATATTGTCATGATGGGCATGGGCGAACCCTTAGAAAATTACGATGAAGTCAAAAAAGCCTTGCTCACCATTATGGATGAAGAAGGCATTTCATTATCTAAACGCCGCATTACCCTTTCTACCTGTGGCATTGTGCCCGAAATCAAACGTTGCGGTGAGGAATTGGGTGTTAATTTAGCTATATCGCTCCATGCTACTAACGATGCTTTGCGCAGCCAAATTATGCCGATTAATTATAAATATTCGCTCAATGAGCTTATGGAGGCCTGCCGCACTTATCCGGCTGCCAATAATGCACGGCGTATCACCTTTGAATATATCATGCTCAAAGATATGAATGATAGCCCCGCCCATGCCCGTGAGCTTGTTAAGCTAACCAAAGGCGTGCATGCCAAATTTAACCTTATTCCATTTAACCCATGGGCAGGGAGTTTTTACGAGCCGTCATCACGCAATGCCCAACGCAAATTTGCCCAAATTCTTAACGATGCCGGCCTATCGGCTCCTATCCGTGTAACCCGTGGCCAAGATATCGATGCCGCCTGCGGCCAACTTAAAACCGAAAGCACCAAACGCAGGCGTGCCTGATTGTTTTTATGTGCGCAGTAGTAAGCACCTTTCTAACATCTAATCGTCATACCCAGCTTGACTGGGTATCTGGTTAGTACATGTTCCTTAATCCCACCCTCTAAAAGAAAAACTCATTGGTTTATTATATAAACATCAGTAATAATTTGATGCTAAGGGGTTTGCAACCCGTAAAGCCGAAGGCTTTCTAAAAAAA
>JBKEAR010000049.1:0-13675 GCA_047972425.1 Alphaproteobacteria bacterium
GGCTCTATCGTTGCCTTTGCCTCGGTAGTTGCAGCCTCGGTTGTAACCGGAACCGACGGGGCTTCTTTTGCATTGCTTGCCTTTTTGGCTGCTATGGCCATAGGCTCGGTATGTGGCTTGGTGAATGGGGCGTTTACTGCCATTGGGGGTATTCCACCATTTATTGCAACATTGGGTATGATGACCATTGCCCGTGGTGCAGCCCAGCTTTATTCGGGTGGCCGCCCTATCGATGCCAGTTCCGATGCTTTTACCAATGTTGCAGGCTCTAATATTTTAGGTATCCCTGGGCTTGTTTGGATTTACGCTATTGCCATTTTGATTTCGTTTATTTTGCTTAACAAAACAAAATATGGTCGGCATTTATTTGCAATTGGTGGTAATATTAATGCTTCGCGTATTTGTGGTATTAATGTGGAGCGTACTTTAATTTTAACCTATGTTTATATTGGTGCGCTTTCGGGGCTTTCGGGGGCTATGCTTACATCGCGTACATTTGCGGGTAACCCGGCTTACGGTATTATGTGGGAGCTCGATGCCATTGCGGCAACCGTTATTGGCGGCACATCTTTAGCCGGTGGTAAAGGTAGTGTAATTATGTGTGTAATCGGTGCATTAATCATTGGTGTTATTAATAAAGGCCTTAACGGTTTGGGTGTCGACCCTTACTGGCAGCAAATTGTTAAAGGTGTTATTATTATTGGTGCGGTACAGTTAGATACTTTAAAAAACCGCAGCTCAAAATAAGGGAATCAAGGGGTAAAAAATGAAAACTATTCGATTAACCGTTGGCCAAGCCTTAATTCAGTTTTTAGATAAACAATATATTAATTTTGACGGCGAAGAAATTAAATATGTAGATTCCGTTGCGGGTATTTTTGGCCATGGTTGCGTTTTGGGCATTGGTGAGGCGTTAGAAGCGACCGATAAACATGAACTGAAATTTTATCGGGTTTCTAACGAACAAGGTGCCGGCCATATGGCCTTAGGTTTTGCCAAGCAAAGTAATCGCAAACGCATTATGGCAGCCACAAGTTCGGTAGGGCCGGGGGCAATGAATATGGTAACGGCAGCGGCAACCGCCACGGCAAACCGTATACCCGTATTATTTTTACCGGGCGATATTTTTGCCACCCGCCAGCCCGACCCTGTATTGCAACAGGTGGAGCAAGAATATGATCATTCTATATCATCAAACGATGCTTTTCGCCCTGTAAGCAAATATTGGGACCGGATTAATCGCCCCGAGCAATTAATGACAGCCTGTATTAATGCCATGCGGGTTTTAACCGACCCCGCCATGACAGGTGCCGTTACTATTTGTTTACCCCAAGATGTTGCGGCCGAGGCCTATGATTACCCTGTTGAGTTTTTGGCCAAACGTGTGCATTACTTCCAACGCCAACCCCTTGCAAGCACAATGGTTGAGCGTATGGCAACAACTATCCGCGGCAAAAAGAAACCGCTTTTGGTTTTGGGTGGCGGGGTTAAATATTCCGAGGCCGAAAAACAATTTATGGAATTTGCCGAAGCCCATAATATTCCCTTTGTGGAAACCCAAGCAGGTAAATCGGCTATAGGTTGGGATCATCCGCTAAATATGGGTTCTATCGGCACAACTGGCTCACAAGCGGCCAATATTTTAGCCGCCGAAACCGATTGTGTGATTGCTGTGGGTACACGTTTAAACGATTTTCATACGGCATCTAAATGGGCGTTTCGCCACCCCGATTTAGATGTTATTGGCATTAATGTTAACCGTATGGATGCCTATAAGCTTAATGGCCTTGCAGCCATTGCCGATGCCAAAGAAGCTTTATTGGCTTTAAATGACGCATTAGGTGATTATATTGCCCATTATGGCTCAGAATATGCCGAGCTTAAAGAGCAATGGAATTTAGAGGTGGAGCGCCTTTACGATTTAGGCACAAACGAAGCCGGATTACTCTCGCAAACCCAAGTGATTGGCATGATGAATAGGGGCGGCATAGACGATAATGCAATCATTGTTACAGCCGCTGGCTCACTACCATCGGATTTAGAGCGTATTTGGCGCTCCCATACCCATAATAGTTACCATGCCGAATATGGTTATTCTTGTATGGGGTATGAAATCCCCGGAGCTATTGGTGCTAAAATTGCCGAGCCAGATAGGGAAGTTTATGTGATTATTGGCGATGGTACTTACTTGCTTTATCATCAAGAGATTGTTATGGCCATTCAAGAGGGCATTAAAATCAATATTGTTTTGCTCGATAACAATGGTTGGCAATGTATTGATAATTTACAAACAGGGCAAGGTATCCCGCGTTTTGGTTGTCAGTTGCGCTTCCGCAACCCCAAAACCGACCGCTTAGACGGCGAAAATGTGCCTATTGATTTTGCCTTAAATGCGCAATCTTATGGAGCCGAAAGCTATCGGGCAAAAACCGAGGCCGAACTTAAGCAAGTATTTGAACAAATGAAACAAAGTAATAAAACAGGGCTTGTCGATATAAAATGCCCCGCTAAAACCATGACGGACGGTTACGATACTTGGTGGCATGCGGGTGTTCCGGAGGTTTCGGAACATAAGGCGGTGGTCGAGGCTTCTCAAGTGATGAAAAAGCATCTGAAAGAGGCCAAAAAATATTAAAGGTAAATCCATCAATCTTCAAAAAAACAACAAGCAATATAATAATTTAGGAGTTTAATATGGTAGACGTAAAATTTGGTATTTCGCCACTCACTTGGACAAATGATGACATGCCAAGTTTGGGCGGGGAAATTCCGCTAGAAACTTGTTTGGCCGAAATGCAAGAGGCCGGCTTTGTGGGCACAGAATTGGGTACAAAATACCCCCGTGACCCTGCAATTATTATTCCACTTTTAGCAAAATATGGGCTTTCGATTGCATCGGGCTGGTTTAGCGGTAACTTATTTAATAAGGAAAAAACGGTTAAACAAGAGATTGCGGATTTTCAGTCTCATTTAGAATTGCTCAGCAAGGCCGGTTGCCGTGCCACTGTTTATGGCGAGGTAAGCAATACTGTGCATGGCAGTATGGATGTACCTTTGTCGAAACGTTACATTGTTAAAAATGATGATGAATGGAAATGGTATGGCGAGCGTTTAACCCAATTTTCCGAATATGCGAAAAGCCAAGGCTTAGATGTGGGGTATCACCACCATATGGGCACGGTTGTGCAATCGGTGCAAGATATTGATAAACTGATGCAATATTCGGGCGATGCTTTAGGCTTAACGCTCGATACTGGCCATGTTACATTTGCCGGTGGCGACCCTGTGCCTGTGATTGAAAAACATGCCAAACGCATTGTCCATGTGCATTTTAAAGATGTACGCCCCGAGATACTTAAAAAAGTACATGATGAAGATTTATCCTTTCTTCAGGCGGTGTTAGAGGGTATTTATACCGTACCGGGCGATGGCTGTATCGATTACCCAAGCGTGTTTAAAAGCCTTAAAAAAATCGGTTATAAAGGTTGGTTATTGGTAGAGGCCGAGCAAGACCCTAAAAAGGCACACCCATTAACTTATGCCAAGCTTGCCATGAAAAACTTACGCAGCTATGCCGATTTAGTCGGTTATACCTATTAGCAAAAATATTTAAGGAGAAAAAAATGAAATTTGCATTATTTGGTGCCGGGCGTATCGGTAAAATCCATGGCGGTAATGTTGTTGCAAGAGCCGATTGCGAACTTTTATATGTGGTCGATGTTTATGAGCCTGCAGCTAAAGAATTGGCGGCAAAATACGGTGCAAAGGTTGCCACTGTGGAAGAAGCTTTAGGTGATACTGCTGTTGATGCCGTTATCATCGGTTCTTCTACCGATACCCATGCCGATTTAATTGAGGCTTCAGCCAAAGCCGGCAAAGCAATCTTTTGCGAAAAACCGATTGATTTGGATAGCGCACGTGTTACCCAATGTTTAAAAGTAGTCGATGAATGTGGTGTAGATTTAGCCTTGGGTTTTAACCGCCGTTTTGACCCGAATTTTCAGGAACTTAAAAGCCAGATGGATCAGGGGCATATTGGCAAATGCGAGCTTGTGGTGCTCACCAGCCGAGACCCCGGTGCACCACCTGTAGAATATATTAAAGTATCGGGTGGGTTGTTCCGCGATATGATGATCCACGACTTTGATGTTGCCGTTTGGTTGCTTGGCGAAGTTCCGTGCGAGGTCATGGCTTATGGCTCTTGCCTTGTGAACCCGGAGATTGGCCAAGTGGGCGATATTGATACCGCAATGGTGATGCTGAAAACAAAATCGGGTAAAATTGCCCATATCAATAATAGCCGTCGTGCGGCCTATGGTTATGATCAGCGCATTGAAGTTCATGGTGAAAAAGGTGCATTACTTGCCGAGAATGTCCCCTTAAATACTGTAAAATATTCAGGTGCCGATGGTATTGTGACCGCAAAACCCCTTGACTTCTTTTTAGAAAGATATGCCGAGGCCTATAAGCGTGAGCTTAATAATTTTGTGGAGGCGATAAATGCCAAACACAAACCGGCACCGGGTGGCTTTGAAGGTAAGGTTGCCTTACTTTTGGCCGATGCCGCTTATAAATCTTATAAAACAGGGCAACCTGTGCAAATTGAAATAAAAGAATAAAGGTGAGGATAATGGTAAAAAAATTACAAAATTTTGTAAACGGAAAATATGTTGATGTCGATGCCGCTACATGGCGCGATGTCTATAATCCGGCCTTAGGCGAGGTTATCGCCCAAGTGCCCGATACCCCAATTGCAGATGCCCGTGCAGCCGTAAATGTGGCTAAAGAGGCTTTTAAATCTTGGTCTAAAGTGAACCCTGCACGCAGAGCCCGCATTTTGTTTCGTTTTCGCGATTTGCTTGAGCAAAATCACGATGAGCTTGGCCGTATTGCTGCAACCGAGCATGGCAAAACTTTTGATGATGCCAAGGCCGAGGTTGCCCGTGGCATGGAAATTACCGAATTTGCTTGTGGTGCGCCCCATTTATTAAAGGGCGATATCAGCTATAATTTGGGTACAGGGGTCGATGGCCATAATTTACGCCAGCCATTAGGTGTGGTTGCGGGTATTGCGCCCTTTAACTTTCCGGCGATGATTCCTTTATGGATGGCACCAATTGCCATTGTATGTGGTAATACATTTGTGCTTAAACCATCGGGCGAGGTTCCAAGCCTTGCTTTGCGTTTAGGCCAATTGTGGAAAGATGCCGGATTACCCGATGGTGTATTTAACGTTGTGAATGGTGGGCGTGCAATTGTTACCGAAATTTTAGAAAATAGTGATATCGAGGCTGTGAGCTTTGTGGGCTCTACCCCTGTGGCCAAAATTGTTTATACCAAAGGTGCCGAGACCGGCAAACGGGTACAAGCTTTAGGTGCAGCCAAAAACCATGCAATTATCATGCCCGATGCCGATATGGAATTTACCGCCAATAATATTATGGGGGCGGCTTTTGGCTCGGCTGGTGAACGCTGTATGGCATTACCGATTGCCGTATGTGTGGGCGATGAAGTTGCCGATAAACTTATTGAGCTTTTGGTACCAAAAATGAAAGCCCTTAAAGTCGGCAAATTCGATGAAGCAGGCGTAGAAATGGGGCCGCTTATCTCTAAAGGCCATAAAGAAAAGGTCGAGGAATATATTCGTATTGGTGTCGAAGAAGATAAAGCAAAACTCATTGTAGACGGCCGTAATTATAAAGTAAAAGGCTTAGAAAACGGATTTTTTGTTGGCCCAACCTTATTTGATGGCGTAAAACCCGGCATGGTCACTTATAACGAGGAAATTTTTGGCCCTGTTTTAGGTATTATGCGGGCAAAAGATTACGATGAAGCCTTAAAATGGGTAAATGACCATGAATATGGTAATGGCTCGGTTATCTTTACCCGCGATGGCAATGCCGCCCGCTTATTTACCGAAAATGTAAAAGCAGGTATGGTGGGTGTGAATGTGCCTATTCCGGCACCATCGGCATTGTTTAGCTTTGGCGGGTGGAAGGCATCGTTATTTGGCGATCATCATATGTATGGTGCCGAGGGCTTCCGCTTTTTCACAAGGTTAAAAACCGTAACAACACGTTGGCCGGCAGGTGTGCCCGCAGGCGAAAATAGCTTTATTATGCCAACAACATAAAAAATAATAATAAAGGAATGAGAGTATGAATAAAAGTGCCGAAAGTTTTATTGGCTTACGTGATAGAATGATTAAAGAGCGGGCAAATTTAAGCCCACGGCTTGTGCAAATTGCCGATTATGCGATTGAAAACCCCGATGATATGGCGCTTGCCACGGTTGCAACCATTGCAAATAATGCGCAAGTCCAGCCTTCGGCACTTATACGCTTTGCCAACCATTTTGGTTTTAGCGGTTTTAGCCAAATGCAAAAAGTGTATAAAGAACGCTTATTGCGTGTGGGTTTAAATTATAACGAGCGTATCAATTTACTCTCTGCCGATGCCGATGATAAAGGCGATTTTGCTTTAATGAGCGACTTTGTCCAAGGTTCGGTAACGGCTTTACATTCGCTTACAAGCGAGCTGAATTTGGCCGCTTTTGAAAAAGCGATTGAGATTTTAGCACAGGCGGAAACTATATGGATAGCAGGGGTTAGGCGGAGCTACCCCATAGCGGCTTATTTTAATTATGCATTAAGCCAATTGGGTAAAAGCAATATTATTTTAGATGGTACAGGCTTTATGACCAATGTCCATAGCCGCAATATGCATAGTGGCGATGTAATTTTGGCTATTTCGTTTAAAGATTATGCCAAAGAGGTGCAAGAGATTATGGATAAGGGCAGAGAGAAAGGTGCAAAAATTGTATCGATTACCGATAGCGTATTTTCGCCCCTTGTTACAAAATCCGATGTTTCGTTAGAAATTCACGAAGTCGAGGTTCATGCCTTTCGTTCGCTTTCAACATCTATGTGTTTGGCGTTATCGATGGTGGTGGCTTTAGGCAACCATATGCGTACACAGCAATAATAAGAATTTAAAACAGAAAAAAGGGTAAAATAAATGGCACAACATGTCACAGATTTTAGAGAAGGTTTTGCTTATGGCCGTACCGATTTAACAAAAATAGGCGAAGCCGCAGACGATACCGGCATTACAATGGCCGTTGTTAAGTTACACGCAGGCGAAGAATGGGCGTTTACAGCCAAGCGCGAAGTGGCATTATTATTAATGAATGGCCGTACAGAAATTAGTATTGATGGCCAAGGTACAGTCATGGAGCGCCAATCATTATTCGATGAAAGTGCATCAGCCATTCATGTTTCTAAAGGGGCAAATATTGTGGTAGAAACATTAACCGATACCGAATTTACCCTTTATGAGATTGAAAATGATACCCAATTTGCGGCACAATTTTTCACCCCCGAAGATGTACCCAATGAGCATAGAGGCCAAGGCCAAGTGGGTGGCACATGCTTGCGTTTTGTCCGCACGATATTTGACGGTAAAAATACGGCCAAAGAAGCCAAAATGGTATTGGGCGAAGTTGTGACTATGCCGGGGCGTTGGTCATCTTATCCGCCGCACCATCATCCGCAGCCCGAAATTTATCATTATCGTTTCACCAAACCCCAAGGTTTTGGTTTTTCGCAATTGGGCGATGATGCTTTGATGATACGCAATAACGATGTTGTTAAAATCTTTGATGGGCAAGATCATTCGCAAACGGCAGCCCCGGGTTATGGTATGTATTACACATGGGTGATACGCCATTTAGATGGCGACCCTTATACTATCCCCGATTTTACCGAGGAGCATCAGTGGACAATGGAAGACGATGCCGATTTTTGGGTGGCAAAAGAATACTAATAATCATTAATTAATAAATAAAAAATAAAGAGGTTCGTTATGGCAAAAACGCTAGACTTAATTACAATGGGGCGGGCATCGGTAGATGTTTATGGCGACCAAATTGGTGGCCGATTGCAAGATATGCGCTCATTTTCTAAATATGTGGGCGGTTGCCCTGCTAATATTGCAATCGGAACATCACGCTTAGGGCTAAAAACGGCCTTTTTAAGCCGTGTGGGCGATGAGCAATTTGGCGAATATATCATTGAGCATATGATTAAAAATGGCGTAGATGTTTCGCATTTGAATAAGGATGCGGAGCGTTTAACAGCCTTAGCGATTTTGGGCATTAAAGATGATGAAACATTCCCGCTGTTATTTTACAGAGATAATTGCGCCGATATGGCCATTGATGAAAGCGATATTGATGCGGATTTTATTGCCTCGGCCAAGGCATTGATGGTTTCGGGCACGCATTTTTCGAAACCCAATACCGATGCCGCCCAACGCTTAGCCCTTAAATATGCCAAAAAACATGATACAAAAGTGGTGTTCGATATTGATTATCGCCCCGTATTATGGGGTGTGGCCGCCCTTGGTGATGGTGAAACCCGCTTTTTGGCAGACCCAAAAATTACAGCGCATTTGCAATCTATTTTACCCTATTGCGATTTAATTATTGGCACAGATGAAGAATTTGCTATTGCCGCAGGTACCGATAGCCCCGATGATGAATTGGCATCTCTAAGGGAGGTTCGTAAACATACCGATGCCGCCCTTGTACTTAAACGCGGTGCTTTGGGTTGTACGGTTTATGAGGGCGCAATCCCCGATAATTTAGATGATGGCCATATGGGCAAGCCCTTAAAAATTAAAGTGTTTAATGTTTTGGGCGCGGGCGATGCTTTTATGAGTGGTTTTTTACGGGGTTGGTTAAAAGGCGAGGATTACGAGACTTGCTGCACATGGGCGAATGCTTCGGGGGCGATTGTGGTCACACGCCATGGTTGCTCACCGGCTATTCCTTGTTTTGAAGAACTGATGGCAGCGATTGATGGAAAAATTGGGGGTGAGGCGATAGGCCTAACACCCGATGATAATGTGATATTTAAACGTTTGCATTATAAAACATCGCGTTTCCATAATTGGGATAATGTAGAGGTTTTGGCCTTTGATCATCGTTCGCAAATGGCTGATTTATGTAAAGAGGCTAATGTAAGTGAAGATAAAATACCAGCCTTAAAACAACTGATTTTAGAAGCGGTATTAGAAGGGCATGATGACCCAAAATCTACAGGTGTTCTCATAGACGGTCGCCCCAATATGGGCGAGCACGCCTTATGGAATGCAACGGGTAGGGGCATATGGGTTGGCCGCCCTGTGGAGTTGCCGGGTGCACGCCCGTTAGAATTTGAAGCCGGCGATGATATTGCGTTAGATTTACATAATTGGCCGGAGGATCAATGTATTAAAGTGCTTGTTCCGTGGAGCCCCAATGATGATGCAGCCATCAAACAAGCCAATGGTAAAAAATTAAAACATCTTTATAATGCAGCCAAAGCCAATAATTTGGATATACTCATAGAGGTTATCCCCCCGAATTGTGAATGGAAAGAAGATGAAAGCACCGTATGGCGTGCGATTGAAGAAATTCAGGCGCTTGATATTTTTGGCGATTGGTGGAAGTTACCCCCCTTACTCAAATCGGAGAGTTGGGTGGAATGCCGCAAAGCCATTCAATCGCGCGATCCCGTAAGCCAAGGCATGATGGTGTTGGGTTTTGGTGTGGATAAACAAACATTGTTTCAAAGCTTTAATGCGGCATCGGGTGAGCCTTTTGTTAAAGGCTTTGCTGTGGGGCGCACTATATGGTCGGCACCATCGCTGGCTTGGTTAAAGGGCGAAATAAGCGACGTACAATTTAAACAAGAAATTAACCAAAATTATCAAGAATTTTGCCAAGCGTGGCGCAACAGAAAATAAGGAATAATAGTCATGGATAATATAAAATTTGGCGCTGTTGGGTTGGGCCGCTTAGGTAAACAACATGCCGAAAATTTAGCAACAAAAATACCGGGTGCAAATTTGGTGGCTGTTTGCGCATTAGAGGATAATTTATTAGCGGAAAGTAAAGAAAAATGGGGTGTAGAAACCTATAAAGACTTTGATGAAATGCTTAAAAATACGGATTTAGATGCGGTATTGCTATCATCGCCTTCGCATTTGCATTGCGTGCAAATAGAAAAAGCTTTAGATGCCGGATTGCATGTTTTTTGCGAAAAACCCTTGGGGACAAGCTTGCAAGAATGCAAGAAGGCCGAGGCTGCCGTTGCCCGCCACCCCGATAAAGTATTTATGTTGGGTTTTATGCGCCGTTACGATCCCTCTTATGCCGAAGTAAAACGCCGCATTGATGCCGGCGAAATCGGCCGCCCCATATTATTTAGAGGTTATGGTCAAGATGGTATTCATGCCATTGATGGCTACCTAAAATTTGCCGGTCATTCAGGTGGGCAATTTATTGATATGGCGGTACATGATATCGATTTAGCCCGTTGGTTTATCGGGAGTGAACCTAAAAAAGTATGGGCAATCGGCGATGCCTATGCTTACCCCGAGGTCAAACAATATAACGATGGTGATAATTGTGCCGCTATGATGCAATGCGAAGACGGTACCATGGTGTTTTTATTTGTGGGGCGCACCGCCCCCCATGGTTATAATGTGGAAAGCGAGATTATTGGCACGAAAGGTACGTTGCGTATTGCCTCGGTACCGCAACGCAATATGGTAGAAATTTTAGATGCCCATGGTGTGCGCAAAGAATGCTCGCAAGATTTTTTAGAGCGTTTTGAGCAAGCTTACCTCAATGAGGTAACCGAATTTGTAAATTGTATTCGCGAAGGTAGAAAACCCGGTGTAGATGTATCGGACGGTACAAAAACAACAGTAATTGCTTATGCATGTAAAGAATCGTTTGAGAGCGGAAAACTTGTGGATATTGTTTAATTGCTTTAATTAAACCTAGTTTTTAATAATTATAATTATATACATCAAACCTCATGCAATTTTTCATGGGGTTTAAGTATATTTTTATTTTTCATCTTTTTTTTAAGGAAAAAATAAATTATTAAAAATATTATGTTTTTTTTATAAAAAATATATGGTTAATTAAAAAAAACTTTAAATTGGTGATGTAATTTAAATAAAAAATATAAATATAAATATAAAAATTAATATTTATTTTTGTTGTGTGGGTTATTTTGTAGGTTATATAATTGTATATAAACATATGCATATAAATAATATAGTCAAAAAGGTTTGAAAATGATAATAAACGGAAAAAATCAAAATGAAATCGTTATTGTCGTGCAAAGCGATAGTCATATTGATCTGAGTGAATATTTTGATTCTATGCCTTTCAGCCTATTCCGCTCGGGTGCGGATTTATTGGCGGTTACCGTAGATGAAACAAAAATCTATCGGTTGGTTGATTTTTATAAATATACTTCCGATAGCGATATTCTTATCCGGCTTGTTGGATTTGAAGGCCAAGATCTCATGGAATATGCCGCGAATGCACCGAGCATTGATCGGTATCAGCCGGTCTTTGATAGCGCAACAGAAAATCTGCCGTTTACCCCCATGCCAATTGGGACTGTTCTAAATTTTGGTGAAAATTCAGCTGTTAGCGGGCGATTATTAGGTTATACCAACTTTAATATTTTGGGTGGATCGGCCAATTTAAGCTTTTCGGGTCATTCATTATCTACAGGCTTGGCCGAAGAAGAAAATAATATGCCAACCATTGATAATGCATCAAATGCCGTAATAGAAGATACAAATATTTTAGCATCGGGTATATTGGTTGCATCAGATGCCGATAGTGATGCGGTGTTAACTTATAATAAACAAAATGATGGCCTTTATGGTCACTTAACAATTGATCCAACAACGGGCGCATATAATTATAATTTAGATAATGAATTAGATATTGTGCAATCGTTAAATGTAGGTGAAACAATTACTGATGTAATTACAATTTTCGTTACTGATGAAAACGGTGCTAAGGCAACATCAACTTTAACCATAACGATTACCGGAACCAATGATGCGCCAACTTTAGCGGTTGCAACAAATGAAGTAACTGAAGGAACAATAACAGATGTTACGGGTACATTAGTTGGCGGAGATATTGATAATAATGCCATACTTAACTATAGTACCGATAATAATGGCAGTTATGGCAATTTGACTATTAATAGTGAAACCGGTGAATATGTCTATAGTTTAGATAATAATAATGCCGATGTTCTTGCTTTGAGTGCAGGTGAGTCCATAACCGATGTGATAACCGTTTATGTGACCGATGAACATGGAGCACAAACAAGCTCTACGATAACAATTATAATCAATGGTTATAACGAACCACCAACATTAGAGCCCGCAATGGGTGCTGTTATTGAAGACACATCTCTTACAACATCCGGAACCCTTGTTGGTGCTGATATCGATCATAATGCTGTTCTTACCTATGGTACAGAGAATAACGGGAGCTATGGTAGTTTAACGGTTAATAGTTCAACAGGCGAATATATTTATACGCTCAACAATACCAATATTGCGGTTGATAAACTTGATGAAGGCGATGTTATTACCGATGTTGTAACGATTATCGTGACCGATGAACATGGTGCACAAACAACCTCAACACTTACGATTACCATAACAGGCACTAACGATACACCAATTGTTGATGCGGGTGCGGTATCGGCAGGGGCAGTCAAAGAAGATGAAACTTTAACAGCCACAGGCAATTTAAGCTTTAGCGATGTGGATGCCGATGATAACCTATCTTATGCTGTCTCTACTGCAAGTTATGGTAATTTAACCTATGATGATATATCGGGCGAATGGACATATGCGTTAAATAATAATTTAGATGCCATACAGCATCTTAATGCGGGCGAAACAATTATAGAAACTATCACAATTACAGCAACCGATACCCATAGCGCCATTGTTACGCAAACAATTACGATTACTATTACAGGCACCAATGATGTTCCGGCTTTGGGCGCATATAGCAATAGTTTAACAGAGGATACCGATGTTACCTCAGGCAATTTAGTTGCAACGGGTACATTGACGGGCACGGATGTTGATACTAAAGCGACCCTAAATTATTGGACAGATTGTACATGCACCTCCACAACAGGCTAAGGCAATTATTGTAACTTAAGCTTAGTATCATCTACATGTGCTTATACATATACGTTATATAATATCTTAATCTGAATTCAAATTTTGAATGTGGGTGAAAGCATCACCGATACGATTATTGTTTATGTTAAAGATGACCAAGGGGCAGTATCAAGCAATACGGTCACGATAACAATTATTGGTTCCAATGATATTCCGACTTTAGGTAGTTATACAAACATAGTTAAAGAAGATACAGCAGTAACATCGGGTAACTTAACAGCTACAGGCACGCTCACCGGTGCAGATGTTGATACTACAGCGACCCTAACTTATTGGACAGATGGTACAGGCACCTCCACCACAGGCTCAGGCACGTATGGTAACTTAAGCTTAGTATCATCTACAGGTGCTTATACATATACGGTAGATAATAGCTTAAGCAGCATTCAAAGTTTGAATGTGGGTGAAAGCATCACCGATACGATTATTGTTTATGTTAAAGATGACCAAGGGGCAGTATCAAGCAATACGGTCACGATTACAATTAATGGCACCAATGATATTCCGACTTTAGGTAGTTATACAAACATAGTTAAAGAAGATACAGCAGTAACATCGGGTAACTTAACGGCTACAGGCACGCTCACCGGTGCAGATGTTGATAC
>JBKEAR010000011.1:0-47030 GCA_047972425.1 Alphaproteobacteria bacterium
ACAGAAATCAATTGGCAAGCCCTTAAAGGCTTACCCAATTTAACCGAGCTATGGTTTCACCGGGCGGATTTTGATGATTTAGAACCTTTAGCCGAGTTTAAGCAAATTGAGGAGCTTTTATTTTTTGGTATGAATATCGGGGAGCTTGAACCACTCAAGGGCTTATCCAAGCTTACCAATCTCTATTTTGAGGCTTGTGCCATTGGTGATATAAGCGATATATCTGTTTTAACCCAGCTCCAGAAATTAAAAATAAGCAATACGGGTTTTTCGCAAGCCGAGATTTTAAAATCCTTAATCAACTTAACATATTTAAACTTAAACGATACAATCGTAGCGGATATTTCTTCTTTAACCCAACTGGCAAAAATGGAAGAGCTCAACTTAGCCGAAACCGATATTATAGATATTACCGTTTTAGAAAATTATCCTGCTTTAAAAAATTTAAATATCGGTGCAACTTATATCAGTAATATTCAGCCGTTAGCTGAACTCTCCCATTTAAAAGAACTGATTTTAGATGATAGTGATGTTACGGATATATCACCGTTAAGCGGAAGCCTGTCCCTTGAACTTTTAGGGGTTAAAAACCTTAATCTGATTAATCGCGAGGTTATATTGACCTTAGATAATTTGCAAATATTATCCGTAACCGATAGCGAGACCACCAATTTAGGCGGGGTATTAATTAGCCATGACGAATTTAAAGATTGGGTAAATAAGCCTTAATAGCCAATTTAATCTTTAAATACGGTAACAGAATAAGCATCATAATCTCGAAATCTTTGCCGAAACTCTCCCTTTTCGTTGGCTTGCACATAACAAAATTCCGCACCATTTTCATATTCGGTGAGGTTAATGCAAGATAACCAACCATCGGGCGCAAAAGAAAAACTATCGGCCAAAATCGTATTTTCCAAAAATTTTACTGTATGGTCTAACTGGGGCGTATGGCCAACAACCAAGGTTTTGCCCGATTGATGTTGGATATTACTTTCGGTATTTTGCCATAAGAGTATATTCGGGTCTTGCTCGGTAAATTCAACATCCGGCTCAAAGCTGGCATGGGCAAAAATATATTTATCGGTAATATACATTATGCGTAAATTCTCTATAAACGCCCAATGTTCTTTGGGGATATCATCTACCCATTCGTTAATATCCCCTGCATTGTATGAATCCAAGGTTTGTACCCCACCGCATTGCAGCCACATACCACGATTAGCCGCATCATCTTTGGCAAAATACATCATGGCTTCATGGTTGCCCATTAGGGTGATTACATTGGTTTGTTTCGATAAATCCATAATAAAATCAATCACCTGTTTCGATGCCGGACCGCGGTCGATATAATCACCCAAAAAAACAAAAATATCATCTTTGCCATAGGAAATATGATTAAAAATCGTTTGTAACGAACGCAAATTTCCATGGATATCCCCAATTGCATATAATGCCATCATCACCCCTTTGCCTGATATTTAAGATATTGTATTTTAGCAGATTTCCTCTCATTTTTCCACCGCTACGAGCTTTATTTTATTGGTGAGGCTCTGCCCCGACATGCTGAAAGCATGCCTACTTAATAGTTGCTAGGGGGACGGGCTCCCCTTATGTATGGGGCTCTGCCCCTATGCCCCGCAACGCTATGCGTTGACCTAAAGGGAAAACCCATTGGTTTTCCTATGCTTTATTATGATGGGGCTCTGCCCCGACATGCTGAAAGCATGCCTACTTAATAGTTGCTGAAAGCATGCCTATTTATAATGGCTTGTCTCCGACAAGACAAGGGAAAATCCATTGGTTTTCCTATGCTTTATTCTGTAAGGTTTGGTATGATAAATCCACTCAGGAGAAATCTGTGTTCACTTTTTGTTCTTTACAAAAAGAGATTTTTATGTTATGATTTTCATATAATCGGAAAATACAATATAGGGGTTAAGTATGCTTATTTTACACAGTTTGGGTGGATGTTTAGGGGTTAAGGATGCAAGCCCTTATGTATTGAAAATTCATACTTATTTGCGCATGGCAGGGATTGAACATAAAACCGAAAGCGGATTAAAAAGTTTTAAAAAAAGCCCACGCAAGCTTTTCCCTTTCATTGAAGATAACGGCAATATCATTACAGACTCTTATTTTATTATGCAATATCTAAAATCTCATTATGTGGATTTAGATATGCATTTATCTGAGGTACAAAAGGCAGAATCCTTTTTATATCAAGAGGTGATAGATAATTTATTATATGAATGTTTGTTGGCGAGCCGTTGGCGGGGGGAAAATTGGCCAAAAATCAAGCAAGCCTTTTTTGATAATTTACCAGCACCCAGTTTTGTACGCAATATGCTGGCGGGCAAGGCACAAAAAAAGGTGCTTAATCGTTTACGTTTTAATGTCGATAATTATACTCAAAATGAGCATTTACAGCTGGCAGATGAGGCTTTTAAGAGTTTATCGGTAATGTTAGGCGATAATGATTATATGTTCAATAATCAGCCATCATCTTTTGATGCCACTTGTTTTGGTATGTTGGCACAGTTTATTTTATTTGAGCTCAAAAGCCTCTATAGCAAAAAAGCCGAAAACTATGATAATTTGGTGCAATATTGCCACCGCATCAATAAGCAATTTTTCTTGGTTTAAACACACGAAGTGTGTTTAACTTTATGTGCGCTGTTATAAGTATATTCGTAATATTTCACCATACATATGGCTTGTCTCCGACAAGATACGGAAGAGCCATTGCTTTCCCTAGGCTAATCATTAAAATTCATTTATGCTTAAACCTTACAGAATAGAGCATAGAAAAACCAATGGGTTTTTCCTTTAGGTTCAAACGGAACGTTTGCGGGGTGTCTTGTCGGAGACAAGCCAACTATTTTATGGGCATGCTTTCAGCATGACGGGCAGAGCCCCATACATAAGGGGAGCCCGTCCCCCTATCGTAATAAATTCAATCACACGAAGTGTGTTAGTAGATATGTTTAAGCCCCATATTATCGGCGAGTTTATCGAGGAGTTTTTCTATATGCTGCCCCATAAACGGCTCTAAGCTTTCATCGATTTTAAGCTCCAAATTTTTATTTGTTACTGTAAGTTCGGCATGTTTTAAGGGTTTTATCGGCCCACCGCCCAAACGCCGTGCCAAGCGGATAGCTAAGCCGTAACGCCTTGCCAATTTAAGCTGTTTTTTGGTTAAAAGCTCTTGATAATCAAGCAATAATTTATCGTTAATATTTTCGCCATAACTCACATAAATAGCAATGGCCAGCATAATACGCTCCACATGGTTAACGCCCCCACCCAAACGTTGGGTAAGCACGCGGCGAAAGCTGAGCTCGGCACGATAATCCCGATGCTCAAACCAACCCATATCGTTAATCATGCATGCGGCTTTATAGAGGCGCTGATATTTTTTCTTTTCCCCGGCCACAATCACCTTAGACCATTTGTAAATCGCCTTACCGTTATTAAAGCGCGAAAGTTGTTTTTCAATTTGTTTACAGCGATCCATCAGCGGGTCTTTGGCTTGGGATTCACCATCGAGCTTGGTAAATAACAAACCATCACGCACACCAAAGCCCGAAAATACAAGCTCATTTGCCCCTACATGGTTAACGACATCTAAAAGCAATTGGGCAGCCGTGCCGATAACCGGGCGGCGATGTTTGGATATCATTTCTAGGCGCATCAGCTCGCCCTTATTCATTGCGGCAAGCTCTGTTAAGTGGGGTATAATCACATGTACAGGTATGCGCAGGCCATGAATAATATGGATAGGATAAGCAGTTTTTTCCATATAATAACGTGCGATTGCCCGCCATGCGCCCCCAATGGCGTAAAATGTTTTGCCTTTAGCTACATCTTTAAGCCAGCCAACATTATTAAGGTTTTTACTAATCTCGGTTTTTAGGGCATTTTTATCTTTATAGCCCGATGCAAAACGCAAGCCACCCATAGGTGTGGATGCCCCTTGAATATATTGGTGGTCGGCGATATGAGAAAATTCTAAAGAGCCACCCCCAAGGTCGCCCGCAACACCATCAACATGGCGCACACTTGCCAATAAGCCCATTGCGCCCAAATAGGCCTCTTGCTCGCCGGAGATAATCTCAATATCTAAACCCAGCTCATCCTTTAGGCGTTGGGTAAAAGCAGGGCCATCTGTAGCCTCACGTAAGGCAGCGGTGGCAATAACATAATATTTGGCATTCATATTGCTAATCACCGCTTTAAAGCGTTGCAGGTTAAAAAAGGCAAGCTCTAATGTTTTGGGGTTTAAGGTACCGGTGGTAGATAAAGTTTTGCCGAGCTCGGCCAGTACACGCTCGTTAAACAAAATGGCAGGCGAGCGATAAAGGCCGTCATAAACCACCATACGAATAGAGTTAGAGCCAATATCAATGATGGCGATGGGATTTTTAATCATAAAACACCTCGGCTTTGTTTCTCGGCAATTTCAATAAATTCTTCTTGGCATGAAATAGGGGCTTCATCGGCTTTAAGTGCGCTCATGCGGATATATTCGCCATTATTTTGTAAGCGCCAGCTTTGTAAATTATCGCTTTCATAAATATCGATAAAATATTTCAGTAAATATTCTTTTAAATCAATATCTTCAATGGGTGCCATGGCCTCGATGCGGCGGTGCAAATTGCGGTGCATCCAATCCGCCGAGGCAATATAAATTTTGGCATATTTAGCATTAATTTTATGGCCGTTACCAAAGGCAAATAAGCGGCTATGCTCCAAAAATCGGCCAATGACCGAATAAACCTTAATATTTTCGCTTAAACCTTTAACCCCGGCTTTTAGGGTACAAATACCACGGATATTAAGGGTGATTTGCACCCCGGCTTTAGAGGCCTCATAGAGTTTAAGGATAATATCGGTTTCAACAAGCGAGTTCATTTTTGCCCAAATATGTGCCGGCTTGCCTTGCTTGGCATAATGGATTTCCTTATCGATTAAATCCAATAATTTGGGGGCGATGGTATGGGGCGAATAACAAAGCTTGTCTAGCTTTATTGGCTCTGACTTTTCGACAATGAAGTTAAAGATTTTATCGACATCATCCCCAATCGCTTCTTTGGCGGTAAAATAGCTGATATCGGTATAAATTTTGGCGTTAATCGGGTGATAATTACCGGTGCCGATGTGGGTATATTGCACAATTTTATCATCCTCTAAACGCCTTATATGCATGAGCTTAGCATGGGTTTTTAGGCGCATATGGCCAAAGAGAACGCGCGCACCAAGCTCCTCTAAACTGCGGGCAATTTTTAGGTTATTTTGTTCATCAAACCGTGCCTTCAGCTCTATCATCACCATCACATTTTTACCATTTTCAGCGGCCAGTTTAAGGGCATCGACAATGGGAGATTTGCTACTGGTGCGATATAATGTTTGCTGAATGGATATCACTTTAGGGTCTACCGCGGCCTGATTAAGTAGCTCCACCACCGGGTCAAAGCGATCGTAAGGGTGGTGCAGTAAAAAATCCTTCTTTTTAATCAGGGCAAATATATCCTCTTGATAATCCTCAATTTCTTTGGGGATACGGCGGATAAGCTTGGGGTAGAGCAGGCTGCTATCTTCGTTATGGATGAGCTTAGATATTTGCGCCAAGCCCACGGGCATGTCTTTAACATTTATAAAATCTTGCCGCCCTAAGTTATAGATAGATGCCCAAAAACCAAGACCATCGCGCTTAAATTTGCCGCTATATTCTATGGCCACAATTGCTTGTTGGCGGCGGCGTACAAGGGCGTTTTCAAAGGTTAAAAATAGGTCTTCTGCCTTATCTTCTAAGGCCAAATCGCCATCGCGTAACACCCTGATAACATTCAGCGATTGCAGTTTTAAATCCTTCTCTTCAAGCTCAGCAAAATACATAACCGCATCTTCTATTTTTACATATTTTCGCCCCTTGGCTTCAATTTCGATAAAGCGGGGCAAACTGCGCGATAGCCGAATGAGCTTATAGACCTCTAACCCCTTAGGGTTGGTATAGCGGGCAAAGATGGCAATGGCTCCATTGGGTATAAATGGTATGGGGTGTTCGGTATCCATAATATGTTGCCAAATATTGGGCAAAATTTGACCATTATATTCATTTTCTAGCCATTTTTTTTCATTTTCATCCAGGCTTTCCACATCGGTTATATGAATATCAGCCGTGTTAAGCTCGGCCAAAAGCTTATTCCAAATGGTATTTTGATGTTTCACTAATGTTTTAATATGGCTATTAATGGCATCTAATTGCTGTTGCGGGGTTAAGCCATCGATACTTTTTTTGGAAATGCCCGATGTAATCTGTGCTTTAATACCGGCTAATCGCACCCGCCGAAATTCATCGAGGTTGCTTGCAGATATCGAAAGAAAGCGCATACGCTCTAAATAGGGATTGCGCTGATTATCGGCCTCGGCCAACACACGCTCGTTAAAACGCAGCCACGAAATCTCGCGATTGTAAAATAGCTTGCTTTCGGCAGATTTAGTCATTTTCTCCTCCAACAATTATGGGTTGAATCCGTTGGCGCGCCCTTTTACTGAGCCATAAACGCCGCCTTGCCCGTGGTTTAAAGCGTAACCGGCGAACTTTGCGTGTACGGAACATGGTATAAACACCCGATAATATAATCACCGCCGCACCCACATAAACCCAAGGGCTATCGGGGGTTTTACGGAATATTTGCCAATCGAGCAGCAAGCCCCAAATAAATTGTGTATATTGAAAAGGTGCCACTTGGCTAGCAGGCATAAAACGATTAGATTCCATGGATAAATATACAGCTATCCCACCCAAAAACCCCGATATTGCACAGCCGATAAATTGGGCTTTACTCATATCTTTCCATATAAAGAACATAGGGATAATTAAAAATGAGATGATAAATATATTGTTCCAAACCGCAATGGTTATGGTGCGCTCTACGGCTAACGCACGGCGGGTGACAATCATTGCTATCGAGCTGATTACCGCAATTAAAAGCGGTGCGAGCTGGATAGGATGTTGTAATAAATCACTAGAGGGGCGCACGGCAATAATCACCCCGATAAAACCGATAATTGTGGCTGTCCATCGCCGCCAACCGATTTTTTCGCCCAAAAACGGTATCGAAAGTATGGTCACCAATAAAGGGGTGGCAAAAATCATGGTGTAAACTTGGGTCATGGGGAAGTATTTAAAGGATAATATAACCACAATTGAGTTGATTAATCCTAAAAACGCCCGAAGCAAAACCAAACGAATACCAGCCCGTTTTAATCGCAAAGCCGAAACACCCCCGCGGGAGAGCGCAATAAGCGTAAAAGGAATAAGGGCAAAACTACCCGTTACAAAAATAACCTGCATTGCCCCCACACCATGGGCATTATGCATTAATCCGCCATCGGTTGTTACAACTTTTAAGAGCGAATCATTAATAGAATATATTAAGAATGATAAAAGGGCAATGATACTGCCAATCTTAACATTTTGGGAAGCTTGCATTTTTTATGTATTTCTTCTATCTTTTTTTTGTATAAATAGCGATTATTTAGGTTAAGCCATATTGTATATTCTTATATTCACAATAGCAACCAAGGATTAAATATGATATGACAATATGCTTTACAATGGGTAAATAAGATATAAAGAAAAAAAGCAATGAGCCAAAAATTTTGGAAAGAAAAAACATTAGAGCAAATGAGCCAGCAAGAATGGGAAAGCCTATGCGATCGCTGTGCCAAATGCTGCCTTGAAAAGCTAGAAGATGAAGATACCGGCGAGATACTTTATACCAATGTGGCTTGCCGCCTTTTGGATATCGATACTTGCCAATGCTCCAACTACCCAGAGCGCCAACGATTTGTCTATTCCTGTGTGCGTTTAACCCCCAAAAAAGTGGCCGAGCTCCCATGGTTGCCCTCCACTTGTGCCTATCGCCTTATCCATGAGGGCAAAGACCTGCCCGATTGGCACCCGCTTGTTACTGGCGATGCTAACTCCACCCAAAAAGCGGGTATGTCCTGCCATGGGCGGATAATATCGGAGCGCATTGTTACCGACCTTGAAGATTATATTTGCGACTGGCCATCCTAACACACTTCGTGTGTTTGAATTTATTATACTAAACTTTCCAGAATAGAGCCTAGAAAAACCAATGGGTTTCCTATGCTCTTTTATGTGTGGGGCTTTGCACGTCATGCTGAAAGCATGCCTACTAAATAGTTGCTGAAAGCATGCCTACTAAATAGTTGCTGAAAGCATGCCTACTTATAATGGCTTGTCTCCGACAAGACAAGGGAAAACCCATCGGTTTTCCTTGGCTAATCATTAACGTTCGTGCATGGTAAATTTAAACAGACGAAGTCTGTGAAGTTAGTAAATAAACGGATTTGGCGATATGGTCGCGCATCATGGTGCCGGTTTCGCCAATATATTCCTCGGCCGCATCGGCATCTTGCACGACAACCGCACTCACCTCGGTAATGCCATGGTTAAACAACAGTGGGCATAAGGGGGCAGAAGGCCCAATGAGTATGCGCCGCGGCACATTTTGCGCATTATCCAAAATGCCTTGCAATGTATCATTCATCAGCGTTTGGGCAGTAATCGCTAGCACTTTGGCTTTGGCGATATAGGGGGCAGCATCATCGGCATGGATATCGCTTTCAAATTTGGGTTCACGCTCCACAATGCGGGCATTGGTTAGGCGGCGTAATGCCCCACGGAAGCCACCAATGATAAGTACGCCGTCCCCCGGTGGTTCTAAGCCCGAAAATCCGCCCACTTCCACTAGCTCCGGATAATCGGCATCTTTATGGTTCCAAAAACAATTTACAGCTGCCAAGCCAATGGAGCGCGCTAAATGGTTATCACTCACTAGATAAGCGGCTAAATCCCGAAGCTCCATGCCTTTAAAGCCGTCATCGGGGCGAACAGAGCGTGCGCCTTCGGTATCACGCGAGGGGCTACGGGCAATGCCGCATAAGCTGCCGCTACGCACCATTGTCCAATTATGCCCCACCAAAACTTTATCCACCCGATGGCCTAGAGGTACGGATTGCGCTAAAACTTCCTCAATCGTTAAATTTTGCTGTGTGGACATATAAATATTCCTTTATTATAATGAGAAATAATATTCATAATTTATGAATATTAAGCTAATCTATTCCCTGATTGTTGTAAAGTATTATTGCTATGGAGAATGCATAAAGGCCGGCTAAAGATTGAAACCTTGATATTATCAGCATATCAGGGTAACAATCATGCTTTCGTCAGTAAGGGGCTTTGGCCTCTTTTTTTATTGTTTAATTTTTTATTACAAGGTTTTTTATGCTCCGATTAGTTCGTAAATTCCATTTATAGTCTATACATAATAAAATGATTATATAAACATCAGTAATAATTTGATGCTAAGGGGTTTGCAACCCGTAAAGCCGAAGGCTTTCTAAAAAAAGATAACTTGCTCCGACAAGATATAATCCCCGCACACAGCTACGCTGTGGGCAACCTCAAAGCATTAGGTAATACTAAAATTTATTATCATTTTAAGTAGTATTACCTATAACCGATAACCCCAAGGCCGATTTACTTTCGGGCTTAACTGTAGCTATTGCCCTAGTACCCGAAGCCGTAGCCTTTGCCATTATTGCCGACCTTCCTCCCCTTGTGGGGCTTTGGGCTGCTGCTATTGTGGGGCTGATAACCGCTGTATTTGGCGGGTGTTTTTCGGCTAGGTAAGTTTATTCGCCTTGTGCCTTATCCGGTTATGTTGGGTTTTGTAAATGGTTTGGCGATTGTGATTTTTCGGTCGCAATTTGCAAGCTTTAAAAATAGCAATGGCGCATGGCTATCCAACCCCGAAATTATGATTATGTTGGCGCTTGTTGCCCTAACCATGGCGATTATCTTTATTTTACCCCGATTTTTCACCCTTATTCCGGCAACATTGGTTGCCATTGTGGTTACAACTTTAGTAACTGATAGTACCCCGCCACTTGTGGGCTCGATAAAAGGGACATTACCGCAATTTAGCTTACCCGATGTGCCTTATAATTTAGATACATTATCGCTGATACTCCCCTATGCCTTTATTTTTGCTGGTATTGGTTTAATTGAAAGCTTACTAACATTGCGCCTGATTGATGAAAAAACCGAGATCCGCGGCCGTGCCTTGCAAGAATGTATGGGGCAAGGCTTAGCCAATTTAACTTATGGTTTTTTTGGTGCCATGGGTGGTTGCGCTATGATTGGACAATCGATGATTAATATTAACTCTGGCGGGCGTGGGCGGCTTTCGGGCATTGCCGCAGCTATATTTTTAGCCATGTTTATTTTAGTGGCCTCGCCAATTATTGCGATAGTACCTATTGCGGCTTTGGTGGGGGTAATGTTTGTGGTGGTTATTAAAACTTTTGCTTGGCCATCTATTCGTTTGCTTACCAAAATACCAAAAGAAGATGCTTTTACCATTATTTTGGTAACCATTGTTACTGTGGTAGAAGATTTGGCGGTGGCTGTAGTTGTGGGTGTGATTGTGGCTGCATTGGTTTACGCTTGGAAATCGGCGCATCATATTTGGGCAACCGAGGCACGCAACGAGCATGGCGATAAAGTTTACCGGCTCAATGGCCCGTTGTTTTTTGCCTCTATTGCCAGCTTTAACAATATTTTTAATGTGCATAATGACCCCGATGAAATTGTAATTGATTTTAAAAGTTCACGGGTATTAGATCACTCGGCATTAGAAGCTATTGATGCTTTAGCCCTTAAATATAAAGAGGCCGGTAAAAAATTGCATTTGGTTCATTTAAGTGCCGATTGCGCATTGCTTTTACATAATGCCAAAGATGTGGTAGAAATTAACGTGATTGAAGACCCCATTATCAGATTTTTACCGATTATACAAAAGAACTAAAAGAAGCTTAGATAAGCTTATCCACTTGCAAAATGGGTATAATCGATTATAAGATAGTTTTTTATTGTGATTTTTATTTGAGGATAGAATGCAAACGTTAGTTTTAAAACTTACATGCGATGATAAACCGGGGATTGTATCGGCAGTTTCTACATTTTTAGCGGCACGCCGTTGTAATATTGCGGAATCGAAACAATATTGGGATCGGGTATCTAACCGCTTTTTTATGCGGGTAGAATTTGACACCCCCGATGGCATCACGCCTACAGCTTTAGAAGAACAATTCACCAAAACCGGGCAAGAATTTGCTATGGATTGGAGCTTGGTGGATGCAAAGCAACCCATGAAAACGCTAATTTTGGTCTCGAAATTCGACCATTGCTTGAATGACCTGCTTTATCGCACCCGCACAGGGGCGCTCAATATTGATATTGTCGGCGTGGCCTCTAACCATGAAGACAGCCGCAAATTGGCCGAAGACAATGGCTATAAATTCCATTACCTCCCCGTAACCAAAGAAACAAAAGCAGAGCAAGAAGCCCAGCTTTGGCAATTGGTGCAAGATAGCGGTGCCGAGCTTGTGGTTTTGGCACGTTATATGCAAATACTCTCGGACGATTTATGCCAAAAACTCAGCGGCATAGCTATTAACATTCATCATAGTTTTTTACCGGGCTTTAAGGGGGCGCGCCCCTATGCCCGTGCCTATGAGCGTGGGGTTAAGCTAATTGGCGCAACCGCCCATTATGTGACGGCCGATTTAGACGAAGGCCCGATTATCGAGCAAGATGTGGAGCGGGTTGACCATAACAACAGCGCAGCCGATTTAGTGGTGATTGGTGCCGATGTAGAAAGTTACGTTTTAGCCCATGCGGTGAAATATCATAGCGAACATCGGGTACTGATTAACGGTGAGCGTACGGTGGTATTTAAGTAATTAATCGGGGATAACTTCCTCGATAATTTCATCTTCCCAAATTTCATCTTCATTTTCTACCTTATAATCATCGGCATTTAAACTATAGGCCGTTTGCGCCAACATGGTATCGGAATTTTGGGTGGATAACGTACCCTCGAAAGTAAAAGGATAATAAATATCGTCTATCTTTACTTTCTTTTTTGATTTTACAAAAATAATTTGGTTGGCCGGTGGTGGTGGCACATGAATACATGCCCCCATATAAGGCGCAAGTAAAAATTCGTTGACATATTCGGTATCAAATTCTAACGGGACGATAAAGCCGGTAATTTTTACATATTCACCGTCTAATTCTTTAACCACATCGTCCATTTTTACTTGGCTCATCGCCGCAGGGTCGGTACCATCATGGGGATTATAATTATAGATTTTCTCTTGTATCTCCAATGCACGCGCGCGTAAGTCAAGGGGCACTAAATCCTCCCATTCTAAAAGGCGGCTTTGTTTGGCCAATGCCCCTAAAGGCAATATAATCATCAGAAAAACAACTAGAATTTTTTTCATTAAAACTTCCTAATTTTTATAGGATAATCCATCATGCAATGTATAAAAATATGCCCGCAATGCCGGAATAAGGCTAATAATGCCAATGGAAAGCCAAATAAACAGCACCCATAATAATTCTTTTTTACTCATACCATAGGCATTCAGCGCAACCCCATAATTATCCATGACATAAGGGCCAAAACCAATGATACATAAATACAGGATTCCGATACCCAACGCAATACCCATAAAACCAATAAACATGGCCTCGCCCACCAACATGGCCGATATATGCAATGGGCGCGCACCCAAGCTGCGCAAAATAGCCATCTCTCGGCGGCGCTCGTTAAGCGTTGCTAACAATATGGCTGTTAATCCAAAAAGCGATGATAACATTACCATCAGTGATACAAAAGTCAGTGCGCCTTCTACATTATTAAGGTTGCGCCAAATATCCAGCAAGGTTAAACCCGGCATTATCGCCAATAAAGGCTCTTCTTTATAACTATTAATTTGGCGTTGCAGGGTAAAAATATCTGCCTTACGGTTAAGCCCTAAAAATATCGCACTCACATCGTGGGGGGTTAAATTTAAGCTTTGTACTTTATCTAAAGTAAAACTTTCTGCGGTTAAAGGGGCACCCGTTTCCCACCCCAAATGAATGGCGGTAATCGATTCTAAGGATACATATAAGGATTTATCTACCGGTGTGGCTGTGGGTTTTAAAATACCTACAACCTCAAAAGGTTTATCTTTATGGCTATAACCGCTTTGGCTTAAACCATGGGTAATCACTACCTTTTGCCCCAATTTATAACCAAGCTTTTTAGCCACTTGGCTGCCAATAACCACCTGATATAAGCCATCAAATTTTTGCCCTTGTTGCATTTCTAAAGGTTGTTTTTGCCCATATTTAAAATGGGTAAATACATTTTCATTGGTGCCAATCACCCGAAAGCCGCGGTGGCTATCGCCTAAGGATATGGGTATTGTCCAGCCCACTTTGGGGTCATTGGTAATATCCTGATAGCTTTGCCAAGTGATGTTTTTAGAGGCCTCGCCCATATGAAACACACTATAAAGCAACAAATTGGTGGGGCTGCCCGATGACCCGATAATCAAATCCGTACCCGATACCGAATTTTGAAAGCTCAGGCGCATAGATGTAGATAGTTTTTCGATACCCAAAAGCAAAGCCACACTCATGGCAATGGCTAAACATGCCAAACTCAGCGAAAAGATACGGTTTTTAAAACTGAGCCAAATAAGTTTGTTCATCATGCCCCTACCTTTGCAATTTCAGCTAATGCAATATTACGGGGAAAAAACGGAATAAAATCCCGATTATGGCTCACCATAATCACCGTTGCCCCCACGGCCTCGGCATTTTTAAATATCAGCTCCATAAACCGATTGGCTGCATGGTCATCTAATGCCGATGTCGGCTCATCGGCCAAAATAATTTGCGGTTTACCAAGCAGGGCACGGGCAACGGCAACCCTTTGTTGCTGCCCAACCGAAAGCTGATTGGCCTTTTTATACAAAATAGCGGCTGGCTGTAAATTTAAATCCGCTAATAATTGGCTAATCTCCGCCTGAATATCTTGTATATTTTTTTGCCGAAGTTTCGAAAACTCGGTGGCTAAAGCGATATTGGTATAAACATCGGCAAAGGGTAACAAATTAAATTGCTGAAAGATAATCCCCATATGATCCGCCCGAAAACGGTCTTTTTGTACAGGTTTTAAGGCCGTAATATCCTGCCCCAAAACCGCAATGCGGCCTTGATGCGGGGTGATAGAACCACTAATTAAGTTAAGCAATGTGGATTTCCCACAGCCCGAAGGCCCTAAAATAAGGCTATGTTCGCCCCGATGAATGGTTAAATCATCAAGGCGAAATATGTTCCCCTGTGCAAATTCATACACAATATCCTGTAATTGTATGAGTTCCATTTTACCCGTTAATCAAGATGCAACATATTATGCTCAGCCGTTAATTCTTCCTTGGCAATTTTATCGCCACCAAGAAATTCGGCGTCTAATTCTTCTAAATGATGAAAAGCCGACCAATTATAAGTAATTTCTGTTAATTTTTCAGCCATGGCACATTCATATTCTAGTTCAATTTCTACATTAGCATGTTCGCCCTCAGCGATGTCAAGGTCAAAATTTCCATCTTTAAACACGCATTGGGCTTCTTTATTAAGGGTAACAATATCACCGGCATCTATATGTTTTTTAATTTCGGCAATTTTGGCTTCTTCACCTGCGGTTTCAGGCGCATGCTCAAAACCAATAAAACTATCGGCCGCACCAAAAATATGAATATCCAAATCATTATCATCTAAAATAATTTGGCTTTGGGCATGGCCGTGGGTATGGACTTGGCCTTCGCGATGTTCATGGTCGCCATGGTCATTGGCAAAAGCAGAGAAAACCAAAGTAAAAGTCGATAACAACAGAATAGATTTTTTCATTATATCCTCCAAAAAAATATCTAAAATTTAAAGGCACGCTAACAGTATTCAAACCCAAAGGCAATAGAACTTGACCAAAAATTCGCTTACATTATAATAATTTCAAAATAGGCAAATTTATGTTCAAAAAAGACAAATCAATATGATATATTTATCGGTTATACTCGCCGGCGGTCACTCCGCACGTATGGGGCAAGATAAAGCAGAATTAATATGGAATAATCAGCCCCTATGGCAGCATCAGCGCCAAATATTACAAGGAGCCGATTGTGAAAATATTGTTGTTGCACGCAATCAAGATGGCTATTTACAAGATAGCCCACAGTTTTTGCATTATGGCCCTTTAGCCGGATTTGAAGCCGGATTAAACGCGCTTAAAAAAATCTCGGGCGATTATTTATTGGTTCTACCCGTTGATATGCCGCTGATTACCCCAAAAATTATAAAAAAACTCGTAGCCACCGCCCAAAAAAGCCAAGGCAAATATGCGGTCATTGCTTATAAAAATCAGGTTTTCCCCTTAATTTTACATATATCCACCTATGATAAATTGGTCGATTATTTAAGCCATAAACGCTCGGTACAGGGTTTTATTGCCACACTTACAAAGTTAGAAATTGAAGCCGAACCCGATGATGATTTTCGCAATACCAATACAATTATCGAGTGGCAAAATGCCCTTAAAGCCAACCCCTTGCATAAACTTTAATTTCACTTGCTATGATGCTTAAGTGCATCTATATTCTGCGGATAAATTTTTTATTTTAAAGGATAAATAATGTTTACACTCGCACAAATTCATGCCGCCCATAGTAAGGTCAAATCGGGGGCAGACTTCCCTGCTTATATTGCCGAGCTTCAATCATTGGGTGTGGCCTATTATCATTTATATGTTGCAGATGGCCGTGCAGAATATTTTGCTGCCGATGGCTCTTCGCTGAGCAGCGCTACAGTATACAAAACATTAACCATAAGCCCTATAGCTTCAACTACAAAATTACAACATGCCCTTAAAATCCACCAAGGGGGTGAAACTGATTACTTTACCTTTTGCCAACAGGCCGCCGATGCAGGGGTGGATTATTGGATAACCGATATCATCAACATGCAGGTGATTTATAAAGATAGCACAGGCAATGACATGATTACCGAACTTATCCCTGCCTAACACACTTCGTGTGATGGAATTTACGTGCGCTGTGTTAAGCATAACTCACTTTTCTTTTTCTCGCCATTCCTGCGAAAGCAGGAATCTAATGGCTCAAGCCTTGTATTTAGACTCCTGCTTACGCAGGAGTGACGATGAAGTGGGCAAATATAATTCTCAAATATCAATGACTAGCCAAGGAAAACCAATGGGTTTTCCCTTTAGGTAAACATAAAGTGTTTTGGGGTGTCTTGTCGGAGACAAGCCAACTTTTAGTAGACATGCTTACAGCAACTTTTAGTAGACATGCTTACAGCATGATGCAGAGCCTCGTCAAATAAATCACAGAATAGAGCCTAGAAAGTTTGGTATAATAAATTCATTCACACGAAGTGTGTTACTTATACAAAAAGCTTATAAATCATCCGTAGGGCAGAGATAATCAGAAAACAAGCGAATAGGCGTTTGAGTAAAAAGGGTGAAAGCTTATGGGCAACTTTGGCACCATAAGGGGCAATGATTGCTGTAATCGGCACAAAACAAGCCCATACCAAAATATTCACATAACCCAAAGAATAAGGCGGGCGGCCTTCGACCCCCAAGCCTGCTATAATCATGGCAATGGTGGCACTAATGGCAATTAAAAAACCCGTACCTGCAGCTGTGCCGACCGCTTGGTGGATGGATTTTCCGTAAGCGGTAAAAATAGGGGTACTTAACGTGCCACCGCCAATACCCATAAAGGTCGAGACAAAACCGACAATAAAAGGAAACACCCCGTAATATAATCCGTTTTCGGGTATTTGGTGGGCAATGACTTTGGTTTCTTTTTTCCATAAATTATAGGCGGCATAAATAATAACGGCAATGAATACCAGCATTAAATATTTTACCGAAATATATCGGGTAACAATGCCACCAATAAAGGAGCCTAAAATGATGGGTGCTGCCCATCGCTTGAGTAAATCGAGGTCGAGTGCGCCATGTTTATAATGGCCTTGCGATGAGCGAAAACCGGTAACGATAATTGTTGCTAAAGATGTGCCAATGGCCATTTTATAAGCAATATCGTCGCTATAGCCCATAAAACCCAAAACATTAAAAAGCACGGGCACAATAATCAGCCCGCCGCCAATACCCAATAAACCGGCTGCAAAGCCGGCAATACAGGCAGTAATTACCATAATTACAATGAATAACAATATATTTTCCATAAAAGGCAATATAGCATAATTTGTGAAAAGGCAAAAAATAAAAAGATTGAGCTTAGGATAAATAATTGTATAATCACCGCTCAATGAATGGAGAGTATTTTGCGTTTACTAATATCTTTTTGTTTAAGTTTATTATTAACCTTTACGGCCTTGGCCAATGACCAAGCTAAACAAGATTGTTTAAGCCAAGTCCAACAAAAAAATTGGGACAAAGCCATCATCTTTTGCACTACCGCCAGCCAAGAAGGCTCTGGCGCTTCGGCGGCTATTTTAGGGCGTATATATGATAAAGGATTGGGTGGTTATAAAGATATTGATAAAGCAGCCGAATGGTACGATTACGCTGCCCACCATAATAGTGCAAATGCCGCCTATCGTTTGGCCGAGCTTTGGTTAACCCCCGATAGCGGTTTGGGTTACGAGCCCGAAAAAGCGACGATATATTTAGAGCTTGCTTATCAGAACGGCCATGTTAAAGCTGGTTTGGCTTTTGCGCGTATGTTGCGCGATGGCCGCTATGTGCCGCAAAATCCGGCGGCAGCGTTTAGAATTTATGAGAATTTATCCACCCAATCGCGCATGGCGGCGTATCAGACCGGTAAAATGCTCATGGCTGGCCAAGGCACGGATAAAGATGAAAAACGTGCCGTAAAATATTATAAAGTGGCTGCCAATGCCAATTTGACCGATGCACAGCGGGATTTAGGCTTAGCTTATTGGGAAGGCAGCGGCATTGAGCAATCGAATGAACAAGCGTGGAAATGGTTGGATATTGCCGCTTTTAAAGGGGATATGGAAGCCGCAGCCAAACTGAATGAACTCGGTGCGCAAATTGCCGATGTTACCGCCCAAAAAGGGCGCAAAGATGCCCGTGCATGGCTAGCTGAAAATACGGGCGCAATCATTAAACAATGAAAAAGGTTGCTTTTTACGGATAATCGCCCAAAATATAAACGGATATAGGAAAAGGGAGCCAAGCAAATGCTACTTGCCATTGATGTTGGAAATTCAAATGTAAAATGCGGTTTATTTGATGATAACAATACACCGCTCGAAAGATTTAAAATCCCGACCAAACAGCCCCATTCGGTGCAAGGTTTATATGAGTGGCTTTGCAAGCAAACTGATATTAGCAAAATTACAGCGGCCATTTATTCAACTGTTGTGCCATCTTTGAAAGCACCTATTGAGGGCATGTTAAAAAAATTGGATGTTCCCTATTTGCAGCTGAGCCATAAGCTAAATATTCCTATAACAGTCGAGCGCCGCCCACCCGAAAAAACAGGCACTGATTTATTAGCCAATGCCATTGCCGCCCATTATTTATACCCGACCCATAAAGTGATTGTAAGCTTTGGTACGGCGCTCACATTTACATCGGTCAGTAAAGAGGGTGAGTTAAAAGGTTGCGCTTTTGTGGCAGGCTTGGGTACGGCTTTTCGGGCTTTGGTGGGCGATGCCGCCTTGCTTAATGATATTGAACTTAAAGAGCCGCCATCGGTCAATGGCCTAACCACCGAGACCGCTTTGCAATCGGGTTTTATTTTTGGTTATCGGGGTATGGTGAAAGAGATTGCGCACCGCATGGCCGAAAGTTTTGAGGCTAGTGGCGATGTTACCTTTATTACCAATGGTTACGAGGCCACTTTGGTAGAGCCGGAACTGCCTAATAGAATATTCGATAATCATATTACCCTTAAAGGCCTTTATTATGCCGCTTGTGATAATGGGTTATGGAAACACTAAATGAGCAAGATATTATTAATTGTAACGGGCGGGATTAGTGCTTATAAGGCGGCCAATGTGGCATCTTATTTGCGCAAACGGGGCGATGAATTAAAAATTATTATGACAAACTCTGCCCAAAAAATTATCGCGCCGCTTACGTTAGAAGCTGTGGGGGCTGCCCAAGTATATACGGATTTATGGCATAGCCAAACCCAAGGGGGCGTTGAGCATATTGAGCTTGCCCAATGGGCGGATGTTGTAATGATTGTGCCTGCAACCTATAATTTTGTGGGTAAGGTCGCAGGGGGCTTAGCCGATGATTTGGCCTCGGTAACTTTAGCCGCCACCACCCAAAAATGCATTTGGTATCCGGCAATGAATAGCGATATGTATGCCAACCCAATTTATCAGCAAAATCAGCAAAAATTACAAGGGCTTGGGCATATATTTATAGAACCCGAAAGTGGATTGCTCGCTTGTGGGCTAACAGGCCCCGGCCGCTTGCCGGAGTTGGATGTGATTATTGCCGCTTTGGATAAAGAGCTGAACAGAAAACAAGATTTTGCCGGCCAAAAAATCCTGATAACCGCAGGGCCAACGGTAGAAAAGCTCGATGATATTCGCTTTTTATCCAATCGCTCAAGTGGTAAAATGGGTTATGCCATTGCGCAAAATTTGGCCAATCGGGGGGCGGATGTTACTTTAATTTCGGGCCCAACAAAATTGGTACAACCAAATAATATTAAAAAGTTTGTCGCAGTGGAGTCGGCCGCGCAAATGTATGATGCCGTGTTTCAATATTATAGCGATTGTGATATTGCAATTTCGGTTGCAGCAGTGGCGGATTATACCATTGCCAACCCGGCCAAAGGTAAAATTAAAAAGTCCGATGATGATTTATCCGTAAAACTCAGCCGCACCCAAGATATTTTAAAAGAGATGGGTAAGCAAAAACAGCAACAATTTTTGGTGGGTTTTGCCGCCGAAAGTGAAAATGGTATAGAGAATGCCCAAGGCAAAATGCAGCGCAAAAATTTAGATATGATTATACTTAATCATGTATCGGCCATGCAAAGTACCAAAAATGCTATTACTATTTTAACCCAAAATGGACAGCAAGATATTGCAGAGCAACCCAAAGATGTGATTGCGCAGATTATTAATGATGCCATTTTAAATGAATTAAAAAATAACAGGGGATAATATGCAACGATATGACCGCCAGCTCCGCATTAAAGAATTTGGAGAAGATGGGCAAAAAAAATTACTCGCTGCCAATATATGTGTGGTGGGTGCAGGCGGATTAGGCTCGCAACTTTTACCCATTTTTGTGGGGGCAGGTGTGGGTAAAATCACCATTATTGATTTTGATGATGTATCGCTTACCAATTTACACCGCCAAACCTTATATCGCGAGGAACAGATTGGGCAAAATAAGGCTGTTTGCGCCAAAAAGAATTTGCAAAGCCTTAATCATGATGTGCAAATGAGCGTGATGACCGAGCCCTTAACCCCCGAAAATGCCGCAGATATTTTTGCCGAACATGATTTAATATTAGATGCGACCGATAATTTTTTAGCAAAATTTTTAATTAATCGGGCGGCTGGCCAAGCCCAAAAGCCGCTAGTTTATGCCTCGGTACGGCGTTTTGAAGGCCAAGTGGGTTATTTTGAACCCCACCAAGGTTATGGTTTGCAATCTTTTGCCAAAGAGCCAACACAACAACAGGCCGAAAGCGAATATTTAAACGGTGTTCTCCCCAGCCAAGTATCCATTATTGCGGCATTGCAAGCCCAATTAGCCATTGGTTATTTGGTGGGTGGTATTTTAATGCCCCCATTGGGTGAGCTTGTGATTTTTGATGGTATTAGTTTAACAATGCGCAAATTGGCTATTCCACAAAAAGATATATAACCCTATTTTTTAGGGCGTTTAATATCGAGCTCAAAATGAATTTGGGTGTCATCTTGGGTGAAAATAAGCCCATCTTTGTTTGGCCCCATATTGAGCAGCTCTTGGCAATCGGCAGAGGGAATAATGAGCTGTAGAACATTGCCCTCATATTGTAATTTGCGCTCACTACCCACAATAATCTCAAAAGCACCAAAAGGTTGATGAATGCTTATTTGCAAGTTCTGCTGGAGCAAATTGAGCTCGTTAATATTTAAACGAAAACGTAGTATATCTTGCTGTATGCGTAAACTCGGCATGGTAACCCCCTTATATTTCTTTAAAAATCATAGCTTGAACCTTACCCAAAATAAAGAGTTTTCTTGATTTTCCTTTATTATCTTTTTATGATGATATATTCAAATTTTTAAATTTTAAGGGAAGCATCATGATGCAAAAATTGCCCAATATACTCACTGTTATTCGGATCATTTTAATTCCGTTCATTGTATTATTAATGATTATACCCTCATGGGGTGCCCATATTGCTGCTTTTATTCTTTATGCTATTGCCAGTATTACCGATTGGTTCGATGGCTATTTGGCGCGCAAATATAAAGTTACTAGCCCGTTAGGCGCATTGCTCGATAATATCGCCGATAAATTATTGGTGGTAGCGGTTTTGCTTACACTTTCGGCCATGGGCTATATTCGCGGATTTCATTTTTTAGCCGTTGCCATTATTATTTTGCGCGAGGTTATCGTGCCTGCATTGCGCCAATTTTTGGGCGATTATGATATTTCGGTTCCGGCAAGTATGATTGGTAAAGTGAAAACAACGGTGCAAATGATTGCTTTAGGGCTGATTATGCTGACTTCGAATGACCCTGCAACGGCTTTTTCTTGGAATTTGGCCTCTTTGGGTATTCCGTTATTATGGGTGGCTGCGGCCTTGACATTATGGAGCGCTGCGGATTATTTTTACCGCGGGCTTGGGCAATTTTTTAAACTTCAAAAACATTAAAGGAGCCACAATTATATGGCAGAAAAAAAAGTATTAAAGGCTTATGAGAATGACCAGTTCATCCAAAGCCGAGACGGCCGGATATTGCGGATTATGTCAGAATTTATCGAGCCGCAAAGTCGTTTAGAGGATCAAAAAATATCGGATACCATTGTGTTTTTTGGGTCCGCCCGTGCCAAACCGCTCGATGAAGCTTTGGCACAATATGAAGATGCTAAAGAGGGTAAAAATGATTTAACCATTGCTGCTGCGGAAAAAGCGATTGAGATGGCCAAATATTACGAGCAAGCCCGCGAGCTTTCGTTTAAACTCACCGAATGGTCTAAGGAGTTAGAGGAAAACCGCAAGCGTTTTGTTATTTGTACCGGCGGTGGCCCCGGCATGATGGAAGCTGCCAATCGGGGGGCATCGGAAGCGCGGGGTAAAAATATGGGCTTTAATATCTCCTTACCTTTTGAGCAAGGGAGTAACCCATGGGTAACCAACTCATTAAGCTTTGAGTTCCATTACTTTTTTATGCGCAAATTCTGGTTTGCCTATTTGGCCAAGGCGATTATTATCTTTCCCGGTGGTTTTGGTACATTTGATGAATTATTTGAGGTTTTAACCCTTATTCAGACCAAAAAGATGGAAAAGAAAGTACCGCTAATATTATTTGGCTCTAAATTTTGGGATGATGTATTTAATTTTGATAAATTGGCCGAATGGGGTGTGATTTCGCCAAAGGATTTAAACTTATTTTACCGCACCGATGACGTGGATGATGCGTTTAATTACCTGACCGAAGAGCTTAATAAACATGCATTAGCCAAACCGGGAGAGGGTTTAAAATAGCCCCTCTTGCAATTGTCCTAATATTGCCCTATTTATCATAAATAATAGCGCAAATTAAAGATGATAAGTAAATTATAAGGAAACTATATATGAATATCGTTAAAATCTCTGCCTGTGCGTTGGCTTTAACAGCATCGGCAGCTTATGCGGCCGAAGATTTTGATCCGCTCGGGCTATGGTCGGGTGGGGTTGTAGAAGATGCCAATACGGCATCATCGGGCAAACCGGCATTGAATCAAGGGGAAATTGATTATTCTTTATATAAAACACCCGGCGAAAATGTTTCTGATGCCGAGCTTGATGCGGCTATTCAACGCATGTCGTCGAAAGATAAACCGGTGGATCCGCGCTCTTATAATGCGCTTAAAAATTATGCGCCCATGGCCGACCAAAGTTTGGCTTTGGCCGCGCCCGATGTTGCACGCTCGGCTTTACAGCAAGAATCTAATCGGCTTTCGGCCAATATGCGTTCATCAGGTGTGTATATCCCAAGTGGGCCGACCATTAAACCCGGTGCCGAGGGTAATCGGGTAGAGCTTTTAAGCCAAGGTTTAATCAATTTGGGATATTTAGATAGCCCGCGTGCATTTAAAAAATATAACGATAAATTGGGTTTGGCACTTAAGCAGTTTCAGGGTGATAACGGTTTAACTGCCGATGGTTTGGCCGGTAAAAACACCATTGATATTATTAATGGCCAAGGGGATTTTCGCAAGCAAGCGATTGATTACACATTGCGCCAATCACCCCAGCAAATTCCGGCGGTGGGTAAAGCCATTGTAGTCAATATTGCCTCGCAAAGTTTACGCGGATACGAAAACGGAAAACTCGTACTCACCAGTAATGTAATTGTGGGTAAAGAGAAATATTTTACCCCTGAGTTTAAAGATACTATCGATTCTATCTCGATTAACCCCACATGGAATGTACCGAGTGGAATTTCTGAGCGCTCATACCGAGGTAAAAAAGTAGCTGTAACCGCAGGGCCGGATAATCCGTTGGGTAAGTTGCGTTTTAATATGTATAACCCCCATACCATTTATTTACACCATACCAATAGCCCAAGCTTGTTCGATCGTTCGCGCCGTGCTTTTAGCTCGGGCTGTATTCGGGTACAAAAAGCTTACGACCTAGCCCAATGGTTGGCGGGCGATAGCTTTTATTCCTTTGGTGGCGGTTTTAATAACTTACTTGCCACAAACCAAGAGCGTACATTAAAAATGTCTAAGCCGGTACCGGTTTATATTGAATATCGTCCGGCCGAAGTATTAGCTAATGGTAAAATCCAAATTTGGAACGACCCTTATGGTCGTGTGAACCCGCAACCAACAAAACAGGCCTTAGCCGATTAATTATCTTAAAGGCCAATAAACAGAAAGCCGAAACTAAATGTTTCGGCTTTTTTTATTTGAGATGACCACAAGTGGGACATTGCGGATTTTTTTCTATTTTGATTGTTTTAAAACTTAAATTGCGGACATTAACCCAATGTATTTGATGATAATCAATAAAATCCAGTTGGATAAGCTCTCTGATAACCTCATTGGCTTGCATAGTGCCAATAATTCCGCATAATGTTGGCGAAACCCCAACTTCGGCCTCGGTTTGTGCTGCAAGTTCAGTGGGCTTGTGGGGGACTAAACAACGAAAACACGGGAGGTTATCGAGCCAAGGTTTAAATATACCCACATAGCCCTCAAAACCAACGGCAGCACCATAAATTTGTGGAATATGATGGTTAATGCAGCATTTATTAATGATTGAGCGGGTCGAGAAATTATCAACGGCAACAGCAACGATATCATATTGTTTAATGATAGCTTCACAATTGGATAATTTAAGGGTTGTGGGCCAAGTTTCTACCTGAATATGCGGATTAATGCGATCGATAGATTCCTGTGCCGAAAAAACCTTATATTCACCAATTTTATCGGTATCGTGAATCAGTTGGCGCTGTAAGTTACTTAAGTCGACCATATCATCATCTATGATGCCAATATGCCCCACACCAGCTGCTGCCAAATAAGCTAAAAGTGGCGAGCCCAAGCCACCGGCACCGGCAACAAGCACTTTAGCCGCTTTTAACTTATTTTGTACATCCGAACCATCATCCGCTAAAAGGATTTGGCGTGAATATCGAATTTTTTCTGCATCAACCAGCAACTATATTTCCTATTCTCCAATCCCCTCAAAAAGTGGCGTACTTAAATAACGCTCGGCAAAACTGGGGATAATAACAACAATATTTTTACCTTCATTTTCAGGGCGTTTGCCAACTTCAATGGCCGCAGCCAAAGCCGCACCCGATGAAATTCCTACAGGAACACCTGCTAATTTAGCAGCTAAACGCGATGTTTGTAAAGCCGTAGGTGTATCAACTTTAACAACCTCGTCAAATATATTCACATCTAAAATTTCGGGTATAAATCCTGCTCCAATACCCTGAATACCATGTTTACCCGGCGCACCACCCGATAATACGGGGCTTTCAGTTGGCTCTACCGCAACAATTTTTACATTATCGAGCTTTTCTTTTAATAGTTGGCCAACACCGGTGATTGTTCCGCCTGTACCAATGCCCGAGACAAAAAAGTCGACTTTACCATCGGTATCGGCAATGATTTCTTTAGCCGTTGTTAGGCGATGAATTTCGGGGTTGGCTTCGTTTTCAAACTGGCGCGCCATAACGGCACCGGGGGTTTCGGCAACAATTTTTTGGGCGGCGGCAATTGCGCCTTTCATGCCCTCGGCACCCGGTGTTAATACAAGCTCGGCACCTAATAAAGCCACCATTTTACGGCGCTCAATACTCATGGTTTCGGGCATGGTTAACACTAAACGATAACCTTTGGCCGCCGCAGCAAAAGCCAATGCAATACCTGTATTGCCCGATGTTGCTTCGACTATGGTTCCACCCGGCTCTAATAATCCGGATTCTTCGGCTTTTTTAATAATATTCACCCCAATACGGTCTTTAACCGATGCAAGGGGGTTAAAAAATTCTAATTTAGCTAAAATATTGGCTTTGCAACCAAAATTTTCGGCTAATCTGTCCATACGTACAAGTGGGGTAGAGCCAATAAGTTCGGTAACATCGTTATAAATACGACCACGGGGTTGTGTATAAGTCATTTATATTCTCCTTATCCACCGCCGGTAGAGCCAAATCCGCCTTCACCTCGGTGAGTTTCGTCTAAAGTATCGGTTTCAATCCATTGCCACTGATAACAGGGCATAACTAACATTTGGGCAATCCGAGCTTGGGGTTCAATGATAAAATCTTCTTGTCCTAAATTTATCAAAATTACACCCACCTCGCCGCGATAATCACAATCGATAGTGCCGGGGCTGTTGAGCACGGTAATGGCCGATTTGGCTGCCCAACCCGAGCGGGGTCGAATTTGTGCTTCATATCCTTGGGGCAATGCCATGGCAAAACCTGTGGGGATAATCCGGTGTTCGCTTGCTTTTAAAATGATTGGTTGTTCAATTGCGGCATATAAATCGCATGCAGCCGCACCAGCTGTTTGAAAACTTGGTAAAGGAATATTTTTACCATGTGCCAATCGTTTGATCTGAATTTCAATCATTTTTCGGTTTGTCCTTGCTTATTAAGATACTCTATTTTAACGCCAATGTTTAGTCCCCACAAAAAATAAGAACCAAATTTTAATATTCATGGCGCTAGTTTACGCTTTTTCTGTTATGGGTTTCAATAGGCAAAAAATTTTTTAAACAAAAAGATAAATAAAAAATAATTCACTATGGTAAATAATGATGAAATTAAAAAAATAACATAAATGCATATAAAATGTTCGTTGGGTTGAAGTTACGCCCATATGTTTGCAATAAAATAGCCAATATTGGTTTACCCTTTACCCAAAACCATAAAATAGGCATAATTACAATTTAGTGATAAGATAGTAAATAGGTTAGATCGTAAGGATAGCAAAATGAAAAAAATTGCAGCAACAATTATTTTAGGTTCAGTCGTGCTTCTTTCGGCTTGTAATCAAAAGCAAGATGACGCCCAAGCCAAAATGGACGAAGCCCAAGAGATGTTAGCACAAGCGACAGAATTGCTCCAAAAAGCGCAAGAGATGCAACAAAAAACAGAAATTACTGCCGATGAACCATCGGTTGTGATTGCCGAAACCATACAAAAAGAAGATAAAAATTCTGCAACTTCTATGCTAAAAGGCGATAAGCAAACCCCCGTAGCAAAACCTTTAGAGCTCCCCGATTATCAGGGCTGGGTTAAAGAATGTGTGGATTTGCGTAATGCCAAAGAAGGCCGTTGCCGTGTATTAGAAACAGGTGCAGAGCAATCGGCATGTTTATTGGCGGCTAGTCGCGATATGGGCTTATGTATGGCCGACCATGGTGCGGCACAATTACAAGATAAAATGATTGATCAAGGTACACAATTGGGTGAAATTTTAGGCAGCACTGTGCAAGAGCTTGATAATTGGTTACAGCAGAATGAATCATCATTAGATGATGTTGCCGGTGTTTTAACACCATTTATGGATCAATTAATGCAGTCCGATAATGGTGAAGCGGGTAAAAATATTCAGGAATTATTGCAAAAATTCGGCGAGGCCGTAGATGGTGCAATTAACCAAGGCACAAGCGAAGCACCCACGCCAACAGAACCCACCGAGAATAGTAAAGACCCTATTACTTAATATCTTAATATAGGGAGTAAGCATAACAATGGATTTACAAAATGAATTTGCCAAAGAGGGGAATTTTTTATTCCGATATCGTAGCTATTTACCCTTAGTCATTTTGGTTATTGGCATAGGTATATATATTTATCAGGTTGTTTTTTTAAAAAATTTCCCAAAACAATCAAGTGTCTATGAGCTTATTTGTTTTGCTATTGCTATCTTTGGTTTAGCCATTCGGGTTTATACATTGGGTTTTGTTGCACCTAAAACATCGGGGCGCAATACCACCAAGCAAATTGCCAAAAGCTTAAATACAACGGGTATATATTCTATGGTTCGGCACCCGCTTTATTTGGGTAATTATTTTATGTGGTTGGGTATTGTTTTATTCATTGGTAATTTTTGGTTTGCCTTAACATTCTCCTTAGCTTACTGGCTTTATTATGAACGGATTATGTATGCCGAAGAGCAATTTTTAAAAGGTAAATTCGGCCAAGAATATACCGATTGGGCCAATATAACCCCCGCATTTATCCCGAGCTTTAAAAATTTTGTACCGCCCCAAGGGCAATTTAATTGGCGCAAAGTTTTGGTACAAGAAAAAAACGGGCTATTAGCGATATTCCTTATTTTAGCCGCCCTTGAGGCCTTTGAAATTTTATGGACAAAAGAATTACAGCTTGATGGCGATGAATATTTCTTTTCTATCGGTTTAGTGCTCTCGGTTATTTTTTATTTTATTTTTAAATATATAAAAATTAAAGATCGCCAAAAGGTCTAAGTAAAATTTATCAACAAAAAAGGGTGCAAATGCACCCTTTTTCTTTCTTTGAAATATCGCATATTTTAAAGAATATCGAATGTTAAATATTCCACTTGTTTGGCATTTTCTAGCCTTTTAAGTTCTGCTAAAGCCTCCACACTTACTTCACCATCAATTGATGTTAAAATAATTGCCTCTTTACCGGCATCTAAGCGGCCCAAATAGAAGTCTGCAATATTCACCTTATGGCTACCAAGCAATGTACCCACTTGGCCAATAAAGCCGGGTTTATCGTTATTGGTGATATAAAGCATATGCTTGGCGGGTTTGGCATCCATACCAATACCTTTAATATCCACAATGCGTGGCTCGCGGCTCGCATCAGAGGAAAGTGTGCCGGATATCGAACGCACTTGATTTTCGGTTTCAACTGTAATGCGAATAAGGGTATGATAAGTGCCTTCTTTAGTGATAACCGTTTCGCCAACCTCGATACCCCGCGATTGCGCAATGGCAGGGGCAGAGACTAAATTGATACCCTCTGACTGGCTTGCCAACACACCTTTAAGGGCAATGGCGGTAAGCGGCTTGGTATTCAGCTGTGCCGCTTGGCCTTCATAGGCAATGGTAATTTTTTTAATGGCTGTTTGGGTAACTTGGCCAACAAAGCTCCCTAAAACCTCGGCAAGCTTCATGTAAGGTTTTAATTTGGGTGCATCTTCGGCCGAAACCGAAGGCATATTGAGCGCATTGGTTACCGCACCGTTTAAAAGATAATCGGCAATTTGCTCGGCAATTTGCACGGCTACTTTTTCTTGGGCTTCCGATGTCGATGCCCCTAAATGGGGGGTAACAATTACATTATCCATACCAAATAAAATATTTTCTTTGGCGGGTTCTACCTCAAAAACGTCTAAGGCTGCACCGGCCACTTTGCCACTATCTAAGGCCTCTTTAAGGTCGGCCTCAATAATCAAACCACCACGGGCACAGTTAACAATGCGCACGCCGTCCTTCATTTTGGCAAGGCTTTCTTTATTGATAATACCGGCAGTTTTATCGGTTTTGGGTGTGTGCAGGCTAATGAAATCTGCCCGGGCAAAAAGTTCGTCTAGCTCTACTTTTTCAATCCCTATTTGTTGGGCGCGCTCGCTCGATAAAAATGGGTCATAACCAATAACACGCATTTTTAAACCTAAACCACGGTCGGCAGCAATAGAACCGATATTACCGCAACCGATAATTCCCAAGGTTTTACCCATAAGCTCTACACCCATAAACTTTGATTTTTCCCATTTGCCTGCATGGGTCGAGATATTGGCTTGGGGGATTTTGCGCGCTAAAGACATAATCATGGCAATGGCATGCTCGGCCGTTGTAATCGAGTTCCCAAATGGTGTGTTCATCACCACCACACCTTTTTTAGAGGCAGCAGGGATATCAATATTATCCACACCAATACCGGCACGACCCACCACTTTTAAATTTTTGGCATTATCAATAACATTTGCGGTAGCCGATGATGCCGAGCGCACCACCAAACCATCGTAATCGGCAATTTTTTTGGCCAATTCATCATTGGTTAAACCGGTTATTACGTCAACATCCACACCACGGGCTTTAAACACGCCTTCGGCTAAAGGGCTCATTTTATCGGCAATTAATACTTTTGGCATATTTCTCTATCCTTCTTACAATTTTGCTTCAATGGTTTTCCATGCCCAAGTGAGCCATGGCATTAAGTTGCGTACATCTTGGGTTTCTACGGTTGCACCTGTCCAAATACGTAAGCCCGATGGTGCATCGCGATAAGCCCCAATATCGTAAGCCACGCCCTCATCGCCCAATAATTTTACAAATTCTTTGGCCAATGCGGCTTGCTCGGCCGCTGTTTTACGCTTCATGCGTGGGTCGGTTAATATTAAACAAACCGATGTGTTGGAGCGTGTTTCGGGAACTTTTGCCAAAAAGTCTATCCATTTATTTTCGGCCACAAAGTCAGAAATAACGTCTAAATTATCGTTAGAGCGTTGGATTAATGCCGAAAGGCCGCCAATATCATCCACCCAATTCAGGCCATCTATGGCGTCTTCTACCGCAATCATCGATGGTGTATTGATGGTTTCCCCTTTAAAAATACCCTCAATCAATTTGCCGCTTTTGGTCATGCGGAATACTTTGGGTATCGGCCAGTTGGGAATATAATTTTCTAAACGTTCAACCGCTCTGGGGCCAAGGGCAAGCATACCATGGGCAGCTTCGCCACCCAATACTTTTTGCCACGACCATGTGACAACATCCACCTTATCCCAAGGGATATCCATGGCAAAAACGGCCGATGTTGCATCTACAATCACCAAACCTTTTCTATCATCGGCAATCCATTCACCGTTCGGTATTTTTACGCCCGATGTTGTACCGTTCCATGTAAATACCACATCATGGTTAAAATCCACTTGGTTTAAATTGGGTAATTCGCCATAAGGGGCGCTAAATAAACGGGCATCGGTTAAGCCGAGGTGCCGGGCGGCATCGGTTGCCCAACCTTGGCCAAAACTTTCCCAAGCCAACATATCTACAGTGCGTTCGCCCAAAAGCGACCATAATACGGCTTCTACCGCACCGGTGTCGGAGCCCGGCATAATGCCTAAACGCCAATCATCGGGCATACCCAAAATGGCTTTTGATTTATGAATGACTTCGGCTAATTTGGCTTTACCGCCTGCTGCACGGTGGGAACGGCCGATAAAGGCATCTTTTAATGCATCAAAGCTCCAACCGGGGCGTTTGGTGCAAGGACCTGAAGAAAAATTGGGATTATTAGGCCGAACATTCGGCTTAGTGATGGTTGTCATAAAAAAATCCTTTCGCTTATATATGCATGAACAAACGAAAGGGACACACTTCGTGTGTTGGATTTTGCATTTTTACGGATATAACCATCATGCAAAATCGCTTGTATCTTTTGTTACATTATAACAATGTAACGCAGTTACCCTTTCCCCCATTCATTTATACATAATAAATAATAGTGAAAGGTCGGAACTCGTTGGGGAGTTCTGGCCCAAAAATAAATTGCGCTTTTTTGGGTTGATTGTCAAATGAATTTATTATTGCATACCGATAAAATATTACAGGATAAAACCTAGAAAAACCGAATAGGTTTTTCCTTGTCTTGTCGAAGACAAGCCTTATAGAGATTATCGGGTCAAGCCCGATAATGACGGCTAAGGTGAAAGATGTTACAGAATAGAACATAGAAAATGCAATGGCATTTTCTTTTAGGTAAACACAAAGTGTTTTGCGGGGCAGGGGCAGCCCCGCACATGAAAATCTCGTAGAATAAAACCTAAAAAACCGAATAGGTTTTTCCTTTGTATAAATATCTCGTCACTCCTGCGAAAGCAGGAGTCTAAGCATTAATATGAGCAATGTATAAAGATTCCTGCTTTCGCAGGGTTTTGCCGAAGGCGAACGAATATACAGATTCCTGCTTTCGCAGGAATGACCGCATAATGTTACAGAATAGAACATAGAAAATACAATGGAATTTTCTTGTTTTGTCGGAGATAAATCAATTATTAAGTTGATATACTTTTAGCATAACAGCAAAACCTATAAAATAAAAAGCTAACGAATAAACGATAGCTTTTTTATAAAATGTAACATTCTTCAAATTACGAACAACCCGCAACTAGTACATAATATTTGTGGCAGTAGAAACTGCTCTAAATATAGAGTACTAATAATCTGATATTAAGTTTAATGGTATAGCCATATCGGTTTTTTAGGGTAAATTTTTTGCTTACATCTACCAGTCTTAATATCAGATATATTATCGTAGTTTGTTGCATAAATTAAAGCAATAGATTGTTGCGTCAATTTTGTATTTAACAATAACCAAAGAATTTCAGCCATTTGGATATCATTTAAAGCAATATTATTTTTCATAATAATATTTCCTTACTCATGAAAGCCCTATTGACTTACTTGGAGCTCATGTCTACAGTAAAAACTGTATCTTTGTGGATACCAGTAAGAGGCGGATCAATTAGGCTTAGTTTAAGTTTTTCCGCCTACCAGAGAGATAAAGTTTAGTAGGAAAACTTTATCTCTACCTCTGGTTTATTATTATGTACTAGCATTTCATTATTGTCAATATTGAAGAAAAAAAATAGTCTGTATTAGGGGAAGTATATATAATAACTATATTTTTATAACGTATTAGATTATAGTAAGTTATAACTATAGCCTAGCCAATAAATTATGTTTATAATTATGTATCTGTCAGTCTTTTTTACTAAGGGGCTGTGCCCCATAAGTCCCTCCCCACATTTGACTGTGCAAATGAACTTTATAGTACACTACATGTAGAAGACAGCTAAAATTCAATCACACGAAGTGTGCTAAAATAAAAAATTACACAAAGGGGCAATGAGCATGGTAATCACGCCAGAGAGCATCATAACAAGGGAGGATATCATGCCTTGTTTTTCGCCGAGCTCAAAGGCTTTAGCCGTTCCTACGCCGTGGCCGGCGGCGCCCATGGCTGCCCCTTGCGCCATATAGGATTTTATTTTGATGAGGTTTAACCAAAATACCCCCATTAAATTGGTCATCACCCCGGTAAAGACAACAAATATCGCCGCTAAATTTTCACTACCGCCAATATCTTTAGCGGCGCCCATGGCAAAAGGGGTAGAGATGGAACGGAAGATAAAGCTTTTGGTAACTTCATCATCAAAGCCCCATAATTTCATGAGTATGTAAGAGCTACTGATTGCCACCACAATGCCCACAACAACACCCGCGGATATAGATAAAAAATGTTTTTTAACGGTGGCTCGGTTTTCGTATAAGGGGATAGCAAAGGCCACGACCGTTGGCCCTAAAAGCCAAGTAAGCCAATAATTATAGCGATAATAATCGGTAAAACTGATGCGAAATATCATGAGCAGAGCAATAGTAATGACCGATACCACAATGAGCGGCATGGTATACCATGCATTATGAAAGCGGTTGAGGCGGCGGGCGGCGATAAAAAGGGCTATTGTAGCCAATAGACATAAAAAGGAAATGAAGTGAAAATCCATTATTCATCATCCTTTTTTTGCATTTTCAGTTCAAAAGCATAACATTTATCCACCGCCCAACCCACGGCAAATAGCACCAAAATAATACTAATGAATACCGAAGATAATATAGCAAAACCACTATGGAGCATGAGCGTGCCGTAATCAATAATAGCAATGACAGCCGGAATAAAAAACAAGAGCATGGTGCCGATTAAAAAAGCAGCCCCTTTTTGCACCCAATGATAAGGGATAATTTTGGCAATAAGCAAAATAAACAGGCCAAACATACCAATAAGCCCTTGGGGAATAAGGGGTAATAGATATTGATGGATAAACCCCGATATCAACCAAATGATAATAAGCAAACCAAGCTGTAAAGCCAAAATAGCGAAATGCTGGAATTTGGGCATATTAAAGAACTTCGTTATCAAATCGCCCCTCTGCTGCACCGCTTAAATTGTTAATGGTAACCGAGGATATACGCTCTAAAGCCTCTTGGGTAAAAAAGGCTTGGTGAGATGTAATAATCACATTCGGGAAGGTGGTTAAGCGCATTAGCTTATCATCATGGATGATTTCATCGGATAAATCCTCAAAAAATACGCCTTCTTCCTCTTCATAGACATCAAGAGCAAGGCCACCGATTTTTTTTGATTTTAGGCCTTCAATCACGGCATCGGTATTCACCAAACCACCACGGGAGGTATTGATAATATACACGCCTTTTTTCATCAGGCGCACGCTATGCTCGTTAATCATATGGAAGGTCTCTAAGGTGAGCGGGCAGTAAAGGGAGATAACATCGGATTGTTTAAATAGATTCTCTAAATTTTCGTATTTTACGCCTTTTTCTTTAAGCCCCTCGTTAGGGTATAAATCGTAAGCAATGACCTTACAGCCAAAACCCAAAAGAATATTGGCCGCCACTTGCCCAATTTTACCCGTACCAATAATGCCCACGGTTTTACCATGTAAATCAAAACCCAATAGGCCTTGCAGGCTAAAATCGCCATCGCGCACCCGGCGAAAAGCCCTTGCAATGCGCCGGTTAACATCTAAAAGTAAGGCAATAGAATATTCGGCCACAGCATAGGGTGAATATTCGGGTACACGTTGCACGCTAATGCCAAAATCTTTGGCGGCATCTAAATCCACATTGTTAAAACCCGCACAACGCATGGCTATATGTTGAATGTTGTTTTCTTTAAGGGCGGCAAAACATTCGCGATTTAAATGGTCATTCACAAAGGCGCATACGGCATCAAACCCTTGGGCAAGCATAGCGGTATCCTTATTGAGCGGATATTCGTAATAGGTAATCTCGTGGGGATTACCCGATACTCCATTGGCTTGGTCGAGATATTGTTGATCGTAAGGTTTTGTAGAAAAAGTTGCAATTTTCATGCTTGTCCTCATAAAATGGCTAGATTATTTATATTATACTAAGATATAATGGTAAAGTTATAACCAAAAAGATATCGAGTAATAATGTTAGACGATAACCGTATTGTAAAATTTTTAGAAAGTCAAAAGGGGAAATGGCATAAGTGGAATGTGCCTTTTGCAGATGGCGAAAGCCTTTATAACTTAGCCATGGAGCATAATGCCAAAAATATCTTAGAAATCGGGACATCTTACGGCCATTCGACCATATGGCTTGCCCGGGCAGCCGCCAAAAATGGCGGCCAAGTTTTAACGATTGAGATTGACCATCGGGTGATGGAAGATGCCAGACGCAACTTTAAAATTGCCGGAGTATTGCCTTATATTTTACAATGCCAAACCGATGCCAAACGCTTTATTCCTTATATAAAAGGCTCGTTTGATATGGTTTTTTCCGATGGAGATCGCTCGTCATATATTCAAATTTTCGAGATGATAGAGCCATTATTAAGCCCAAATGGCATTATTGCTACCCATAATGTGGCGGCCAATGGGGGGCCTAAAATATCGGAATATTTAAATTTTTTAGAGAATCACCCCCGATTTTCTACCCATTTTATTCATAGCTCGCCCGAGGGCATCGCGGTGAGCCAACCAAACAAACAAGCAGGGAAGCCCATAATATGAACATGCTTTATAAATTATCTGGTCCATTCATTCGCAAATTATCGGGCAATCAGGCCCATGATTTTGGCATTTGGAGCTTGAAATCGGGCCTTGTGCAACCATATAAACAAAGCTTTGATGCCCGCCTTGCCATGGATTTTAAAGGGCTTAAAATGGTGCATCCCATCGGCTTAGCGCCGGGTTTTGATAAAAATGCCGAGGCTGTTAATCAGCTTACATCTATTGGTTTTGGCCATATAGAAGTGGGTGCCGTTACCCCTAAAGCGCAAAGTGGTAACCCCAAACCCACTATCTTTCGCGATGAAGAAAACCAAGCGGTGATTAACCGTATGGGTTTTAACAATAATGGGGTCGAGGAGTTCTGCCAAAATATTACAGGCTATAATCACAAAGTGCCTTTAGGGGTGAATATTGGTAAAAATAAAGAAACCCAAGATGCCGCAAGCGATTATATGCGCTTATCTGCCGGATTGGCCGATAAGGTGGATTGGATTACCATTAATGTATCATCGCCCAACACCCCCAATTTGCGTAATTTGCAAGCGATTGATAGCCTACGTGGTATTATTGATACGGTTAAAAATCAGATAGCCCTTATCCCTTCGCCGCCATTGTTATTTGTAAAAATCGCCCCCGACCTTAATGACGAAGACTTGGTTGAGCTTGCCGCATTATTTAAGGAAGAAGAGATTGATGCCGTTGTCACCACCAATACCACCATTAGCCGCCCCCAAGGGCTAGATGCAGAATTTGCGGCCGAGCAAGGGGGGCTAAGCGGCCGCCCGTTATTTGAGCTCTCCTTAGAGGTTCAAAAGATTATGGCCACCGAGCTTAAAGGCAGCAATGTTGCCATTATTGGCTCGGGTGGTGTTTACGATGTCGAGACCGCTTGGCAGCGTATTATTTACGGGGCATCTTTGTTACAGCTTTATACCGCCATGATTTGGCAAGGGCCTTATTTAGCGGCCGAGATTGCCCAAGGTTTAACCGCTAAGCTCGATGAAAATGGTTTTGATACCATAAGCGATGCAATTGGCTCCGCTTTATAACCGTAATTATCCATTTTAAACCTATTTTAACCGATATAATCCGCTCTTTGAGGGCGGGTTATTTTTTATTTAGGCAAAATAAAGCGGATATCGCAGATATAATATTGGGTGAATTTTGGATTTTATTGGTTATTTTTGGCAATATTGATGTTACGCAACATACGCGCATAGCCGGTACGTTTTAAGGGCGTGCCAGCAAATATTCTACGAAATTCATCTTCATTTAAGCTTTCAAAATCCTTGAGTTTTAGTTGGCTAAGCTCTATACGTGGCATATTATTGGGGTTATCACAAGCCGGTGCGCCCTTATTATAGGGGCAGGCCGAGATACAATCATCACAACCAAATACATGGTTGCCCAATAAGGGCTGTAAATCGGCGGCAATCTCCCCTTTATGTTCAATGGTTAAATAGCTGATACAGCGCGGAATATCCAACTGATAGGCAATCTCTAAAGCTTGAGTGGGGCAGGCCGATTGGCAGCGGGTGCAATGGCCGCACATATCGGGAATTTGCTCAGATTTTTCAATATCTAAATCGGTCAATATCACCCCCAACATCAGCTTAGAGCCATATTTGGGCGAGACCAATAAGCTATGTTTGCCTATCCAACCCAAGCCGGCATTGACCGCCAATTTGCGCTCATTAATCGGGGCGGTATCCACATAGGGGCGAGCCTCGGCATTATAGGTTTCGGCCAAATAGCGGCAGGCTTGCTTTAGGCGCTTTTTCATCCAAATATGGTAATCTTTTTGGGCTTGGGCATATTGGGCAATTTGGCCATAGGTCTTTGGCAAGGGGCGATATTTGTGAGAGCGCTTACCCCGATAACGGTCGTCATTCGGGGCTTGCCCCAAATGGCTTGCAACCACAATAGCCGTTTGTGCCGCCGGAAATATCACCTTAGGGTTTTGCCGAAGTTCGTAAGTATCGGCCAGCCAGTCCATATCGCCGCAATCGGGTGGGGTTACAGACTGGTCTGTCTTTTCATTGGGGGTAATTTCGGGCGAACCAAAACCAACAGCATCAAAACCCAAACCATGGATAAATGTGGAAATCGGCTCTGATTTATGCAGCATGGAAGGGGGCAGGATAGCTAATTATTGTTGGAACATCGGGCTTAACAAAACCTTGGCGCATTAAAAAATATTGGTCATTCTCACTATTCGGGAAAGGCTGAACCAAATTATAATCCTTACAGGGTTTAAAGCCAAAACGGGTATAATATTCATCGCCTAAAACAAAAATACCCACACATTCTTTGGGTAAATCATTGATTGCCGATTGAATAAGATGCGAACCCACAGCCTTTTTTTGAAAAGCCGGTAATACCCCAATAAGAGATAAAATATAATAAAGTTGGCCTTCATGGTGGGTCGGGAATAACAGAATATAACCGCAAGTTTGCCCTTGCATGGTGGCAATCAGGCTAATAGCATCATCGGCCTCGGGCAAGTTAAGCAGTTGCTTAGCCAGTTTGGTTATATTTTGTGGCTCATCTTCGCCAAAAATTTCGAAAGATGTTTCGATTATGCGTTTTATCACCGGCCAATCTTGCGCAGTTGATTTTTGAACATAAGCCATTTTTTTCCTGTTAATCTCTTATCAATCTAAACAAGTTGTGTTATTTTAACCTTAAATAGTATAAAAAGCGAGTTTTATTATATGACCAAAAGCCGGAATATATTAGATAATATATGGATGTTTTGCATCTATGTATGGCAGCGCGGGCAGCTGGATAGCGTGCGCCAATGGGCAGCATCGCTCACTTATACATCGCTTTTGGCCTTTGTTCCGCTGCTCTCGGTAAGCTTGGCTATATTTTCGGCCTTTCCGACTTTTCAGAATTTTAAACAGGGCTTTTTAGATTATGTTTTTACCCATTTTTCACCATCGGAGCAAATGGGTGCAATGATCCAAAGCTATTTTAATAGTTTTGTTTCGGCAACCGGCTCTTTGCCTGCAGTAGGCGTTGTTTTTTTGGTGGCTACCTCTGTATTGTTATTATATACAATAACTATTGCTTTTAACCGTATTTGGCATGTTAAGCGTACGCAATCGTTAATTAATCGCCTATTGGTGTTTTGGGCGGTTTTAACTTTAGTGCCTATTTTGTTAGGGGCAGGGCTTTCGGTTTTACCGATTATACAAAAAACCATTGCCGAGGTAACGGGTGGTGTTATTGGGCAAGATGAGGTTGTTAAAACCACATTAGATAATCTGCTGACTAATCGGTTTTTCTTACCGGTCATTTTTGAAATTTTAGCTCTTTTGGTATTATTTATGATTGTACCAAGTACTCCGGTACCGTTTAAAGATGCTTTATGGGGCGCATTGGGTGGCTCTTTTGCCCTAGAGATTTTAAAAGCCGGATTTGGTTTATATTTAACAAATTCTAATTTTACCAATATTTATGGTGCGTTAGCGGTTGTGCCCATATTTTTACTTTGGGTATTTACCTGTTGGAATATCGTATTATTTGCTGCGGTTTCGGTGGCAAGTATGCCCGAATGGCGTGCCGGAATGCGCCGTGTTTCCGATATTAAGGTTGATGTTTATAATCAGTTTGACACCGCACTTTCTATCTTTAATGCCGTATGGGAAAAACAACAATATGGCGGGCGTGTGAGCGAAGGTGATATTATAAAAAAATATAAACTCACCCCTTGGTTGGTTTATACGGTTTTACCAGTTATAGAGCAAAAGGGCTGGGTACAAAGGGTTAATAATAATGGTTGGGTTTTATCGCGTGATTTAGATACCATTAAATTATACGAGCTTTTTGAGCTTTTTATTAGTGATAGTACCCATAATAAAGATGAAAATATTCATAATTGGGATAATCGCTTAACGGCACTGATGCAAGATGTACGCCTAAAACGCCGCGATATTATGGATGAATCGGTTGAGGCTTTTTTTCTGAATAAATCATCAAAATAAAAACCCCAAAATCACTTGTAGTTTAAGGGGATTCACCCTATGATAACAATCCAACAGAAAAGCAGTATAGGCTAGGGAGATTAAAAATGGGATTAAAAATTGGCGTGCAAATGGACGGTTTAAATACGATTATTCCGTATCATGATACCACATTTGCGCTTATGTTGGCAGCACAAGCCCGTGGCCATGAGGTTTGGCATTTTACCCCCAATAATGTTGCGTATAATCAAGGTACGGTAACCGCTTGGGCAAGTAAATTATATAAAATGGATGCCGAAGGCCATATTGAAAATAACGACCCGATTTTGGTGGATTTGCGCGATTTTGATATTATCCTTATGCGCCAAGATCCACCTTTTGACATGGCTTATATTACCAATACCCATTTGCTCGAGATGGTAACGGATTCGACCTTAGTGCTTAACGACCCGGCCGAGGTACGCAATGCCCCCGAAAAATTATGGGTGCTAGATTACGAGGAATTTATGCCGCCCACCATGGTGGCTAAGGATATCCGCGATATTAAAGCTTTTTATAAAGAATATAAAGATATTATCATTAAGCCTTTACATTCCATGGGGGGGGCAGGGGTTTTTCGGCTTAAGCCCGATGATGCCAATTTAGAAAGTCTATTAGAGATTTATGCCGAGCGTAATAACGAGCCATTAATGGCACAGGCTTTTGTACCCCAAGTTTCGGCAGGGGATAAACGCATTATTATTATTGATGGCGAGCCTTGTGGTGTGCTTAACCGTGTGCCCGATTTAGGGGCAGTACGTGCCAATATGGCCAGTGGTGGCAGGGCGGAGCCCGGTAAAATGACCGACCGCTATTACGAAATTTGTAATGCCCTAAAGGCCGAGCTGAGAGAGCGTGGGTTATTGCTTGTGGGCATTGATGTGATTGGTGATTATTTAACCGAGATTAATGTAACCTCACCCACTGGTTTACAAGAGATTGAACGTTTTGATAATGTGGATTTGCGCTCCACTTTTTGGGATGCTGCCGAAACCATGTTGGATAATTTTTATACCGAGGAGGATGATTAAATATGAGTAAAAAGATTATATATACCCCTGATGCCCCCCAAGCCATTGGCCCCTATTCGCAAGCCACAGTGGCGGGCGGTATGGTTTATTGCTCGGGGCAAATTCCGCTTAACCCTACAACAATGAAGGTAGAGGCCGAAACCATTGAGGAGCAAACCCACCAAGTATTAAAAAATTTACTTGCGGTTTTAAAAGCGGCCGGCTCTGATGTAAATAGTGTGGTTAAAACCACATGTTACTTAAGCGATATGGCGAATTTTGCCCGCTTTAATGCAGTATATGACGAATATTTTGGCGAATCGAAACCGGCACGTGTAACGATACAAGCGGCTGCTTTGCCCCTTGGTGTGCTTGTTGAGGTTGATGCCACGGCTGTATCATCGGGCGAATTTAGTTATTAAGAATATTGTTTTATAGGGTTTTGTTAAAGCAAACATATCGTTACTCCTGCAAAAGCAGGAGTCTTTAAAAGTAAGTTCGCCTTCGGCAAAACCTTGCGCAAGCAGGAATTTTAGGAAAAATTATTGAGATTTCTGCTTTCGCAGAAATGACGGTTAAAAGAGTAATGTTATATGTAACCTATACATTACTCTTGCGAAAGCAGGATTCTAATTGAAAGACCCGTGTCATGAGATTCCTGCTTTCGCAGGAATGGTGAGAAAAAGAAAAGTGGGATAAATATTGGTTCATCAAATTGATCTTAAAATTTTATATCAGGATAGCGATATTATGGTGGTTTCTAAACCGCCATATTTGCTTTCGGTACCCGGGCGGCTAGCCTTTAAAAAGGATAGCGTGCGTAGCCGTGTGCAAAAAATTTATCCCCAAGCATGGGAGCCTCACCGTTTAGATTGGGAAACATCGGGCATTATGGTATTGGGCTTGCATAAAGAGGCTCACCGCAATTTAAGTATCCAGTTTCAAGACCGTAAAACCGAAAAATGCTATGTGGCGATGGTGGATGGCCTTGTACAGCCCGAAGCTTTTACGATTGATGTGCCCATTTGTTTCGATTATATCAATCGCCCGTTACAAAAGGTGGATTTTGAGGAAGGACGGCCTTCGCAAACCATTGTTGCGCTTGATAAACATTATGAGGATACGAGTCGGGTGATTTTAACCCCCGTTACGGGGCGCTCGCACCAATTGCGATTACATTTAGCCCATATTGGCCATGCCATATTGGGCGATGGTCTTTATGCCGCACCGGCACAGTTATTAAAGGCCGGCCGATTAATGTTGCATGCCGAAATGTTGGGCTTTACCCACCCGATGACAGGCGAGGCCATGAAAATCATTGATAAAGCGCCTTTTTAATCGCCCTTTTTCTTTACCCTTATGTGGGTGGCGGCATTATGAAGCTCGATATCACCACTAATATGTAAGCTAATCGGCGGCTCTATTTTGGGTAACGCAGCCTTTGGTGGCTGGTTAATGCTGCTTTCGGATATAATATTATCATCTAAACAGCTGGTAAACCCACTATCCCCTTGTAAATAGTCGCAAGCATAAGCCAATGGCCAAATATAAAGAGCCCATAAAGATATAAAAAATATAATGGATTTACGAAGGTGAGAAGATAAAAACAATATAGACTCCCTTGCCGAGGTGAATAGAAAGCTCTTGCCCCTCGGTAAGCAGATTATTTTTAAGCTCTAAAGCTTTTTTAATTACAGGGCGCATATTTTTGGGTGTTAAAATAATAGAGCTATCCCCTAAGGCGGGTTTATCGGCTTTTCGGTTTTGTACCGAAAAATTATGCCCACTAATATTTGTTGCATCTTTAACGGCAAAATATAATGCAGAAAAACCTTCAATAATTTCGTCAACATTATCTTGCGCGATGTAAATAGAATATTCTTGGTTATTCAAGAATGACCCCTTATTATCATTTTTTTGATTAATGTTTCAACATTATAGACTAATCGCTTTGATATTTCTAGTGGTTTTGAAAATTTGCGCAATAACCATAAAAAAATTATTGTTACTAACTATGATAAGCCGGGCAAGAGACCAAATGATCATTCACCATACCAATCGATTGCATATAAGCATAAATGATGGTGGTGCCAATAAAGGTGAACCCTCGTTTTTTAAGGTCTTTGCTGATGATATCCGATAATGGTGTGCTTGCCGGCACATCGCTGGTTTGCACCCATTTGTTTATAATGGGTTTATGGCCAACAAAAGCCCAAATATAATCGCTAAAACTCCCAAATTCCTGTTGAATTTTTATAAAATTTTGTGCATTTTTTACGGCTGATTTTATTTTGAGTTTATTACGGATAATTTCGGGGTTTTGTAAAAGCTCGGCCTGTTTTGCATCATCATATTGGGCAACTTTTTGTACATCAAAATTATCAAAAGCATTTTTATATCCTGTGCGTTTTTGCAAAACTGTGCGCCAACTTAAGCCGGCTTGTGCACCCTCTAAAATGAGCATTTCAAATAACATGCGGTCATCATATTTGGGCTTGCCCCATTCGGTATCGTGATATTCTTCTTCTAAGTCCGAGGCTAAAGCCCAAGCGCATTTTTGTTGTTCATTCATAGCCGCAACCCCTTACATAAATTAAAATTGCATGCTATATATTAACAAAAGAAAATAATAAAAATAGGAAAAAAATGGATAATCCTTTTGGTCGTGTACATTCGGTGGATAGCTTGGGCACAGTTGATGGCCCCGGTATTCGATATATTATCTTTTTGCAAGGCTGCAAAATGCGCTGCCATTATTGCCACAACCCCGATAGCTGGCCGCTGCATAAAGGCACGGAGCGCAATGCCGATAGCGTTTTTAAAGAGGTGCTCAAAAGCAAACGTTATATGGTGTCTTCTAACGGCGGGTTAACTATATCGGGCGGTGAGCCATTATTGCAAGCGGCCTTTGTGAAAGCGATTTTTGAGCGTGCCAAGGCCGAGGGCATGCATACTTGCCTAGATACCAATGGTTTTATCGATGATGATGCGCCGATTTTAGATGAACTCTTACCGCTGACCGATATGGTCATGCTGGATATTAAGCATTTAGATCCAAAAAGACATAAAGAATTAACGGCGCAAGAGATAACAAAACCACAAAATTTTGCCAAACGCCTACAAAAAGAGGGCATACGCACATGGTTGCGCCAAGTATTGTTAGATGATTGGACAATGGGGTTGGATTATGCAAAAAAATTGGCCGATTATGCTAAAAATTTTGATAATGTGGAGCTGATAGAATTGCTGCCATTCCACCAACTTGGCCAATTTAAATGGGACGAAGCCGGCTTGCCTTATAAGCTAAAAGATATGAACCCGCCCGATAGTGACGAAGTTCTAAAAATGAAGGAATATTTAGAGAATCAGGGCTTTAAGGTGCGGTTGTAATCTTGGAGCGCCTTATCTTCATTGTTATAAAAGCTATAGGCATCGCGCCCGCAACAGCCGCTCATGCGTAAGGTGATTTCTTTGCCCTCTAATTTGCCGTCTATGAGCATAATCATCACATAGTCACCATCTAAGGGGGTGGGCTCAACCACCATATTGGCGGGGCAATAAAAATGGCTGAGTTTATAGCTTTGGCCAGACTGAAAAATCGGTTTACCAGCTAATTCTATGGGTATGATTTCGTTATCTTTAACTTTAAACAAAGCAAGGGTGGCTTGCTGTGATGATATGGCATCACCAGCATTAAATCCCTCGGGCGCACGGCAACTAAAGGCAAAGGCATTATTGCCAACCCATAAAAAGCTCATGATAATCATTAAAAGGCGAAAAATTTTCATATCCGTTCCATTTTCATCTGCAATCATTTATTATATAATTACAAAAATAAGGTAAAAATAGGGATAAATGCCGTGGATTTTAAAAAAATTAAAGATTGCCCCAGTAGTGATAGAGGTGTACTAAAAGCCCAAAAAGCATGGGCAGCCTTAACCCAAGCGGCAATTAACGAGGAAAAGCTAACTTATCAGGAGTTGGGCGATTTAATCCAACATCCATTCCGCCGATTAATGCCGATAATTGCTTATATCGGGCGTTTTTGCTATATGAATGAGCTCCCTTATTTGCCGGTTTTATGCGTACGTAAAGATACCGGCTGGCCGGGTGGCGGCTTTGAAAACCCAAAAAAAGATACCGAAGCTGTTTATGCCTTCCCATGGGAGGATTACCCGATACCGAGCATTGAGCAATTCCGTACCGCTTATGCCCAATATAAGTTAGAAAAAGAGTTAGAAGACCTCGTTTAAAAAGGCATGGGGCTATATTGGTCCAGCAAGGCATCATAATTGCGCCAATTGGGCAAAACTTTATCCATTAACCCATAAAATTGAGGGGAATGGTTAAAATATTCTAGGTGGCAAAGCTCGTGCAGTATCACAAATTCAATACATTCTATGGGTGTATGCATAAGCGATAAATTCAGGGTCATAATGCCGTTTTTACGCATATTGCCCCAAGAGCGCTTCATTTTACGCACCCGCAAGCTCTGATAGTTTAGTGCTTTATCAAAAAGGGGTATGGCTTTAGGGATAAATTCTTGGGCAATCTGTATAAATTGCGCCTTTAGCCAATCTTCTAACTGATATTTAATTTCTTCATCATCTAGCATTTTATGGGAATAGACAATGATTTTACTTTCACCCAATATAATCCGTTTTTGAATATCAATGATATTTTCAATGAAGTAAGGCTTACCCAAATAATATAATCTGCCGCCAAGGTGATATTGGGGTGTAATCACTTGGCTCTGATAGGCCTGCATTTCCTTTTGTTTTTTTAAGAGCCAATCCTTTTTTTGCTCTATATAATAAGCTGCGGCTGCATAGGGGATATTATGAGGGAGTTTAAGCTCTAAGCGGCCATCGCGCTTAACCACATAACCAATGGAGCGCCGCTTTGATTTTTTAATATGAACAATATGTTCATTTTGTTTTTCATCCACCAAAATAATCTGATGTTCCATTAAACCCTATACCTTCATTGGAAAAACTGCTAATTTAGCACCGCTCATAATATAACATCGGAGGGCAAATGGGGCGATATTTATTTTTATTAATTGGCCTGTTATTAACAGCATGCCAGCAATCGCCCGAAATGCAGGGCAATGCCAAAGTTAAAGACGGCGATAGCTTGGTTCTTAACGGCGGTACTCAAATTCGCCTTTGGGGTATTGATGCCCCCGAATATGAACAAAATTGCTATTTGGGCAATGATCGGCTGGTATCCTGTGGATTAATGGCCAATGATTATCTGAAAAAATTGGTTGAGGGGCAAAAAATTACCTGTTACCAAAAGGATATCGACCGCTATCAGCGCATTGTTGCTATCTGTTATAATGAAGATAATATCGAGCTCAACGAGGCCATGGTCGCAGGTGGTTGGGCGCTCGATTACACAAGATATTCGGGGGCAAGATACCGGGTGATAGAATATCGGGCCAAACAAGAAAAATTAGGCATTTGGAATTATATGTTTGATTTTCCTGAAGACTGGCGTAAAACCAATAGTGAATCTGTTAAGGAATAAAAAATGGTGAATTTAGCAACAATCCAACAAGCTCATGCACGGATCAAATCGGGGATTAAACGCACCCCATGCCGCCATTTAGAAAGCTTGAATAACCCCAACCATAACGAAATTTACGTTAAGTTCGAAAACCGCCAAATGACCAATGCTTTTAAAGAGCGTGGTGCGCGCAATATGTTATTACAGCTCAGCGATGCCCAAAAGGTCAAAGGTGTTATTGCGGCATCTGCCGGTAATCATGCCCAAGCGGTGGCACGCCATGCAGGGTTGCTTGGCATACCCTCTACCATTGTTATGCCCAAGGGCACACCTTTTAACAAAGTGCAATCCACCAAAAAATTTGGGGCAAAGGTCATTTTGCATGGCAATATATTTGATGAAGCCAAGATTTATGCCATGGAACTCGCCGAAAAAGAAGGTTTAACCTTTTGCCATCCTTTTGATGACGAGGCGGTGATTGCCGGCCAAGGAACCATCACTTTAGAAATGCTCGAAGACTTCCCCAAAATTGATACCCTTATTATCCCCATTGGTGGGGGCGGATTAATTTCGGGCATGGCCATAGCCGCTAAAGAAATAAACCCCGATATTCAAATTATCGGTGTGCAATCGGCATTATTCCCTTATGTATTTGCCCAGCTAAATGGTATCGATGCCGGTAATCCGCGTGCCCGTACTTTGGCCGAGGGCATTGCGGTGAAACAACCGGGCGATTTAACTTTAGCTTATATTAAAAAATATGTGGATGATATTGTTTTGGTGAGTGAGCGTAATATTGAAGATGCCATTAATTTTTTGCTCGAAAAAGAAAAAGTATTGGCCGAGGGTGCAGGGGTTGCAGGCCTTGCGGCTTATATGGCCAATGAGGATCGCTTTCATCACCGCAAAATTGGTATACCCATCACAGGCGGTAATATCGATATGCGCATGCTTTCTACCTGTTTAATGCGCGGTCTTGTGCGCAGCCAAAAGATTATTGCCTTATCCGTCCTGTTAGATGATGTACCCGGTGGGCTGGCTTTAACCGCCCAAACGATATCTGATAACGGCGGTAATGTGATAGAGGTGCAACATCAGCGCCAATTTGGTAATGCTGCAGGAAACCAAGTAACATTAGATGTTACGGTAGAAACCCAAGATAAAGCCCACGCCCATAGCATTTTACAAGCCTTACGCAATGCCGGCCTTACCGTAGAACTCCAAATGGC
>JBKEAR010000043.1:0-26177 GCA_047972425.1 Alphaproteobacteria bacterium
CAGAATAAAGCATAGGAAAACCAATGGGTTTTCCCTTTAGGTCAACGCATAGCGTTGCGGGGCATAGGGGCAGAGCCCCATACATAAAGGGAGCCCGTCCCCCCTTGAAAAAACTTACAGAATAAAGCATAGTAAAACCAATGGGTTTTCCCTTTAGGTCAACGCATAGCGTTGCGGGGTATAGGGGCAGAGCCCCATAAAATAGATTATCCGCTCAAGCCCCCATATATAACATACAAAAAACCCTACATTTTCATGTAGGGCTTTAAAATTGGTAGCGGAGGAGGGACTTGAACCCCCGACACAAGGATTATGATTCCTCTGCTCTAACCAGCTGAGCTACTCCGCCAAATCGGGTTGAGGTTTTTTATATTATGCCCCCCCATATTTGTCAATGAAATTTTCATGAAAATCCGCAAAAAAATCACTTTTATTGCGGATTTGTTTCATGGGATTGAAACAGCTTGAATTTCTCGGCAAATAACATGAATACAAAGGCAATAGAACCACAAATTAAATAGGCTAAAGCCAATGTGGTAATGGTTTTATGACCCACATAATAAAGACTGATGATATTACCCACAACCACAGCCGTCATTGTGCTTAAAAAGCCGATAACCGATGCCGCCGAGCCTGCCAAATGCCCCATATTTTCCATGGCCATGGTATTGGTGTTGGCAAAAATAAGCGCATTAAAGAATAATAATGTGGCAAATAAGCTTAGGAATAACGCAAATGGCGGGTAACCGCCAAAGCTTTTAGAAACCAAAACCATTATTAAACTGACTGCTAAAAAGGAAAGCATGCCCACTTGTGATATTTTGCGCATACCAAAACGCTTAACAAGGCGAGAGTTCAATAAATTACCCACCGCCATAAAAATAGCGGCTCCGGCAAAGGAGAGGGTAAATTGAAAACCGCGGATATTAAAGATATCGCCATATATGCCTTCGGCCGAGCCTAAAAAGAAGGTAAATGTACCAAAAATAAAGGCCGCCACAAAAGTATAACAAAGGGCAGAGCGGTCACGCAAAGTTTGTACCAAACCTTGGATGGTATTATGAAGGGTAAAAGGGCGGATATCCTCGGCCTTTAAGGATTCTGGCAGGCGAAAATGCACCCATAAACAAGCCCCAATAGCAGCTAAAATAAGTATAACAAACATGGCCTCCCACGGAAAGAACAATATAACCATTTGGCCAAAAGTGGGCGCCAGCACAGGCACAGCCATAAATACAATCATCACCAAACTCATAATTTCGGCCATCATGCGCCCCTTATATTGGTCGCGCACAATAGTTACCGCAAGTACCCGCATGGCGGCTGCACCAAAACCTTGAATGAAGCGGAAAAAAAACATCACCGATAACAAACCCGAGAATATAATGCCCAAAGCCCCAAAAATATAAATGCTCATACCGATATAAATGGTTTTTTTACGCCCTATCGCATCGGCTAATGGGCCATATAAAAGCTGGCCGATGGACATACCGATAAAATAAAAGAAAACAATTTGCGGTAGGCTATTATCATCTTCGGCTAAATTGAAAAAAATGCGCAAATCCTGAAAAGCCGGCAATATCATATCGGTTGCCAAGGCGTTAAGTGCCATTAAAAAAGCCATGAGTACAATAAACTCAATTTGCCCCATGGGGGGGAGTTTTTTAAGCATAGAAGTATCCTAAAAAGAAAATAAAAAATAATTGTATGCCCTAATAGGGCGAATTGCAAAGAAATATCTTCGATATTCTTGTTTCTTTATATATTTATTCGGTAAAATTACCACTGAGATGATTAAAAATTATCTCGGCCAATTTGGGTGAAATGCCATCTACATTGGCGATATCTTCTACCGATGCCGCCTTAATATCCCTTAAAGAGCCAAAATGGTTCATCAGCGCTTTTTTGCGGCTGGCACCAATGCCCGCAATGGCATCAAGGCCTGATTTTTGCATGCTTTTTCCCCGTTTTTTACGGTGGGTGCCAATGGCAAACCGGTGGGCTTCATCGCGCAATTTTTGTATCATCCATAAAGCTGGGTCTTTGGGTTTGGGGTAAAGGGTACGGCCATCGGTTAAATGGAGCTGCTCTTTGCCTGCATTGCGGTCTACCCCTTTAGAAACTCCCACAAATTCTACACCGCTCACGCCTAATTCATTCATCATTTCCATTACAGCCGAAAGCTGGCCTTTACCGCCATCTACCAAGACTAAATCGGGGGCAATGCCCTCGCCCTTTTGCAGGCGGGTAAAACGCCGGGTAAAAACTTCTTTCATCATGGCAAAATCATCGCCGGGGGTGATATTGGGGTCTTTGATGTTAAATTTGCGATATTGGCCTTTTTCAAAACCTTCTACGCCCGCAACAATCATCGCGCCAATCATATCATTGCCTTGAATATGAGAGTTATCGTAAACCTCAATACGGTTTGGCACATTATCCAGCTCTAAAAGTTCGGCCATATTTTCTAATTGTTTTGTCCAACCACTATTTTCGGCCATGCGGCGATTTAAAGCCTCTTTGGCGTTATTTTGCGCCTGTTTCACAATATCGGCACGCTCACCACGCTCCGGCTTTAATATGCGCACCTTTGTGCCACGGCGCTCCGATAATGCACCTTCTAAACTATCGTCATCGGGCATAATATGGGTGAGTATTTCTGCCGGCGGATTATGGCGGGCATAAAATTGCCCCATAAAGGCCGAAAGGATAGTCTCGGGCGTATCATCTTTATCATGTTTGGGGAAGTAACTGCGGTTACCATGGTTGCGCCCGCCCCGAAAAAAGAATATCTGCACGCAAGAATATCCGCCTTGCATATCAATGGCCACCACGTCTAAATCTACCTGTTGGCGCATATTCACCGATTGCTTGCTTTGGATATTGGTGATTGCCCTTAGCCTATCGCGCCATACAGCCGCTTGCTCATAATGCATGCTTTGGGCGGCTTCTTCCATTTTTTCGGTAAATTCGCCGCGCAATTCTTTGGTATCGCCTTTAAGGAATTTTTTGGCATCACTCACCGATTTTCCATAATCTTCTTTAGATATCAAACCCACACAAGGGCCACTACAACGCTTGATTTGATAAAGCAAGCAAGGGCGAGAGCGATTGTTAAAAACATTATCGCTGCAATTGCGTAGTAGAAATGTTCGTTGCAGCAGATAAGTCATCTCATTAACCGACCATATAGAAGCAAAGGGGCCAAAATAATCGCCCTTTGTCTTTCTTGCGCCGCGGTGCTTGGCTACGCGCGGATAATCGCTATCGCCTGTTATTAAAATTTCCGGAAAAGATTTATCATCTTTAAGCGCCACATTAAAACGCGGGTTGAGCGATTTTATCAGTGAAGCCTCTAATAACAACGCCTCGGCCTCGGAGCGTGTATTTAAAAACTCCATACGATGGGTTAGTGATACCATGCGTTGTATTCGCCTTGGGGCATCGAGCGGGCGGGTATAAGATGTTACCCTTGCTTTTAAGCTTTTGGCCTTGCCCACATATAAAACCTCGCCTTCAGCCCCAAGCATACGATAAACCCCCGCCGTAACCGGCAAGGTTTTTAAATAACTACGTATAACCTCAATGCCGCGCTCTAACGAGGCAATGGGCTCTATGGGGTTGGTATCATTATTTTCCATATTTATATTATATCAAAACTTATATCGGGCTTGCAATCATTGCAAAAAAAATCTCACCAAATATATAGGCATTTGGTGAGATGATTGTAAATAGGCTTTTGTTAAGCTAATGGAATAACGAAGGCAACCAAAGGGTAAGTGCCGGAATATATGTAACAAGTAACAGTACAAATATCGAGGCAAAATAGAACGGCCAAATGGTTTTCATTGCCCGACCAATGGGTATTTTACCCACCGCACAGCTTACAAATAATACCGAACCCACCGGTGGTGTACATAAGCCGATACCCAAGTTTAAAATCATAATGATACCAAAATGCACGGGGTCGACCCCGATTAATTGAGCAACAGGTAAAAATATGGGTGTGGTAATCACAATTAAAGGTGCCATATCCATAAAAGTGCCCAAGAACAACAAGGCAATATTGAGCATGAGCAAGATAATAATGGCATTATCCGATACACTACCAATAAAACTGGCAAGCATGGTTGGCACTTTTAAATAGGCCAACAACCATGCAAAAGAGGCCGCACAGCCAATAACCAATAATACCATCGATGCCGTACGCACAGCCCCCAATGTGGCGGCAACAAATTCCTTCCATTTTAATGTGCGATACACAACAGCCGTGGCAAATATAGCATAAATAACCGCAATGGCCGAGCTTTCCGATGCCGTAAATATGCCTGAGCGAATACCGACAAAGATAATTAAAATAAGGATAAGCCCCGGTATGGCATTAACAAATAAGCTACCCACAGCCCGCCAACCGGGGAAATCCTCGGTGGGGTAATTGCGTGATTTTGCCACATACCATGCGGCCACCATGAGTACGGCCGATAATAAAATACCCGGTATAATCCCTGCCGTAAATAAATCGGGGATAGAAATACGCCCCCCGCCCGCAATAGAATAGATAATCAAATTATGAGAGGGCGGAATCATTAAGGCGATGATGGATGATGTGGCGGTGATATTAACCGCATAATCGGTATCGTAACCGCGTTTTTCCATTTGGGGAATCATAATACCACCAATGGCCGAGGCATCGGCTGCAGCCGAACCCGAAATGCCACCAAATAACAAAGAGGCCGAAATATTCACTTGGCCAAGGCCACCGTTACGGTGCCCAATAAGCGAGCCCGCAAAGGCCACAAGCCTTCGGGCAATATCGCCGCGCACCATTAGCTCCCCTGCATAGACAAAAAACGGTATTGCCATCAGCGTGATAGAAGATATGCCCGAGTTTAATCGCTGAAAAACCACAACAGGGGGCAAACCCAAATATAATATTGTTAAAAATGACGATACACCCAAACAAAAGGCCACAGGGGTACCAATAAGTAATAAAATGGCAAAACTACCAAAAAGAATATAATACTCCATAAGTTACTCCTCCGAGACTTCGACAAAGCGTGCCGTTGGCAAACCCACCAGCCGCCGCATAATGCGCTCTACCGAAAATAATATGATAATGACACCACCGGCAATAAGGGCCACAAAGGAAAGCCCGCCCGATACCCCTAAATTGGGAATAGTTGTTGGCCATGCATTTTTAAAAAGTTGGCTACCGTAATAGACCATGCCATAACCAAAGGCAATCACCACTAAATCGGAGATCATATTGAGTATAAAATTTCCTTTAGGCCCCAAAACATGGAGTAAAATTTCAAAGCTTAAATGGTTTCCTTCGCGAATACCGACAGATGCACCTAAAAGGATAAACCAGCCCATAAATAATACCGAGAGATTTTCGGTCCAAGTGGGGGAGTTATTGAGGATATAACGCCCAAAAACTTGCCATGCCGACATAGCTGTTATCGCCACAAGGCCAGTACCCGAGAGCCATAAGGCAAGGGTTGATAACGGTTGCATGAGTTTAGAGAATTGCAGAACAAAATTTTTCATGTCTCAAAACTTTCATATAATAAAGAAAAAGGCTTGCCCCTTATGAGAGACAAGCCTGTATTTAGATTATTCAACAGCCTGAATACGTTTGACTAAATCGGCGAGTTTTTCCGATGATGCATGTTTTTCATAAACAGGTGCCATGGCATCAATGAATGGCTGTTTATCAATTTCGCTCACAACCTCTACACCGGCGGCAACCACTTTATCTTCCGATGCTTTTTCTTGTGCTACCCATAATTCGCGCATAATAGGCACAGATTCTTTAGCGGCTTGGCGCACAAGCTCCTGATCCTCAGGTGAGAGTTTTTCCCAAGATGCTTTAGACATCATTAAAACTTCGGGCACAATTAAATGTTCATCTAAAGTATAATATTTGGCTACTTCATAATGACCCGATGTATCGTAAGACGGCCAGTTATTTTCGGCACCGTCAATCACACCTGTTTGTAAACCCGAGTAAACCTCGCCATAAGGCATGGGTGTGGCATTAGCGCCAATAGCATTAATCATATCCACAAATACATCCGATGATTGTACACGGAATTTAAGGCCTTTTAAATCCTCTAAACTCTTAATGGGTTTTTTGCTGTTATAGAATGAACGCGCACCCGAATCATAATAGGCTAAGCCGACTAAGTTATGATTTTGGAATGCATCGAGCACTTCTTGGCCAATCTCGCCATCAACAACTTTATGCATATGGTCTACCGAGCGGAAAATATAAGGCAGAGAAAATACTTTAGTTTCTTCGATAATATTATTAAATGGGCCAAAGTTCACACGGTTCATATCAATTACACCCAATTGGGTTTGCTCGATTGAATCTTTTTCTTCACCCAATTGCGCCGATGGGAAAACCTCGACACATAAGCGACCGCCGGATTTTTCTTGTAAAATTTCCCCCATTTTTTCTACGGCAACCACAGTTGGGTATCCGGCTGGGTGGGTATCGGCCGAGCGCAAAGTAATTTCGCAAGCCGATGCGGCCATGACCAATGAACTACCAATTAAAATTGTTGTTAATGCTGATTGTACTAATTTCATTTATTTATGCCTCCAAATTGAACATATATTCGCAAACTTATCTCTGCTTTTTAAATGAATGGCAGAGACATTAAAATTTCTATTTACAGATTTGTTTTTCTTCCCCTTATCTGCAATAATCCGTAAGTAAGCAAAAAAAACGATATATTAAAAATGGTAGCACACAAGTTTTGTTTAAAAATGCGGCTATTTTTTTAATCCGTTTTTCTTGTTATTAATTAAGTGTTTTGCTTATCAACGAATTTATTGTAAAATGATATGCTAGTTTATCAGTTGAGTCAAATAAGAAAATATATCGTCATAGAATTTAATTAAGGAATATATATCGATGTTTAAGGCCGAGCTCCGCCCTTTACCCCATTCATCACCCAATGAGACAACAGGTTTAGTTTTTACACAACTTTATAATGCCATTGTCTATTGGGCATTTAAGCCGGGCATGAAGATTTCGGAAGCAGAAATTGCAAAAAAATTGGGTGTTTCGCGTCAGCCCGTACGCGATGCTTTTTTTCAGCTTTCTCAGCTCGGTTTAATTGCTATTCGGCCGCAGCGGGCAACCTTGGTAACAAAAATTTCAGAACCCGCCGTAATGAAAGCCTATTTTATCCGCCAATCTTTAGAGCTCACATTGGTTGAAGAAGCGATTAAACATATTGATAGCGAAGGCGAAAAAATTTTACGCAATTTATTAGATAGACAAGTGCGAGCACTCGCCAATGAGGATAATTGGTGGTTTCATCAATTAGACGATGAATTTCATCGCAAAATTAGTATAATTGCCGGCCATGGTTATGTGTGGGATTTAATTAAAAACCATAAAGCCCATATGGATCGCTTACGATTTTTAACTTTACCTTATGGTTCAGATGAAACACTTCAAGAACATCATCAAATTTACGAGGCCATTATCCGTAAAGATGAAAATACCGCAAAAAAAAATATGCGTTTTCATTTATCGAAAATATGTAAGCATTTACCATTGTTTCGCAATAATAATGCCCAATATTTCGATGAAACTAATTATGAGGTTTAAGCCCAAACGGGCTTTTGCCTAAAGACCTACGCCGGTATCATATATTTTCCGATTATAATGATATCTTAACATAAAAACTAATTTTTGTAAAGAACAAAACACGAACACAAGCTTCGCCTGATTGAATTTATCACACATAAACCTTACAGAATAGAGCATAGGAAAACCAATGGGTTTTCCCTTGTCTTGTCGGAGACAAGCCATCATAAACAGGCATGCTTTCAGCAACTATTAAGTAGGCATGCTTTCAGCATGACAGGGGAGCCCGTCCCCCTAGAAATTTAGATTTTTACAGAATTAAGCATAGAAAATGCAATGGCATTTTCCTTTAGGTCAACGCTTGCGTTGCGGGGCATAGGGGCAGAGCCTCGTCAATAAAATAAAGGCAAAGCCCCATACATAATAACTAACGATAACTAATTTGCACAATGGCCGCTTTGGCTGTGCCGTTTTGAATATAGGGGCGGCATTTGGCGGAGCGGGCAGAGCTTAAGGCTGCTTTATCAAAGGCGGCAGAGCCGGAGGATTGCGCGAGTTTTATAGTTTTTTTACTACCCGACGGGCTGAGTGCAATGCGCACTAAAGCCGCTTGTTTGGCTTTGGATTTGCTAGAGGCTTTGGCAACGGAACAACGGGCGGATTGTGTTTTGCCTTTATTAACCTGCCCCTTACCTTGCCCTTTTGTTGCTGCTGCTTTTCTATTGGTGGGTGTTTTGGCTTTTGGTGTTGCGGGCGCTTCTTCAATATAAGGGAAGTCAGGGGTTAAGTTGGCCAAACGTATGGACTCAGTTTGTTGGATAAGCTCTTGTTGTATATGATATTCTTGCTCATCGGTATAAATTGTGAAGTTATCGGGGGGCAGAAGCGCCTGAGATAGTGGCTCATATTGGCTATCATCAAGTTTGGCTGTGGCTTGCACCCATTTTACAGGGGGTGGGGTTTCCTTTAAGAGTGTATTATCATTCAATGCCGTGGCATCTTCAAGATATTCGGCATAGACGATATTTTTGCTCTCAAAGGGCAAGCTTGCCTGTTGCTGATTATGCTGCCACCCCCAATAGGTTACGCCCCCTATCAGCCCTGCATGTGTTAAAAGGGCAAGGGAAAATGCGGCAATAGTGGTTACAGAGGATATTGCGGGGCGAGCCATCCGTCCTCCTTTTGGGTAATGGGCGTTTGCCAAATATGGCTGAGCTGGGCGGTTGTCATTACATCGGTTGCTGTGCCAAAATCCACCAATTTCCCCTTGTTAAGCAATATCACTTTATCGGCAATTTGCTTGGCGATATTGAGGTCATGGATAATACAAATAATCAGCTTGTTTTTGCTATGATTTTTTAATAATTCGAACAGCCTGAGGCTGTGATGCCAATCCAAGCCGGCATCAAATTCATCAAGTAGCCAATATTGGGTATCGCTTGCCATCAGCCGCGCCAAATGCATGCGCGATTGCTCACCGCCGGAGAGTGTATTGGCGGCATGCTCGGTAAAATCCTGCAATTCAACCGATTGTAATATCTTATCTATTTTCTCAGCGGGGGTTTTTTGATGCAAAATATGGCGCTTGGCATAACCACCCAACTCCACCACTTGCCGCACCGTTAAATCCCAAGCAATGGTCGATTTTTGCGGAAGCCAAGCCATATGCCGGGCAAGCTCTAAGGGTTTGTAACGGTTTAGTGGCTTGCCCATAAAGGTGATTTCCCCTTGGGTGGGCTGTTGCCAACGGCTCAGCAAATTCATCAATGTGGATTTCCCTGCACCATTGGGGCCGATAATCGCGACAAATCCTTGGTTCGGTAGGGTGAGGCTGATATTGTTAAGATGTTGATACCAATGAATATTTTTTAAATTGTAACTCATAACCACCCCTTTTTACGTTGTTTAAGCAGCAATTGTAAAAAGAACGGAAAGCCAATGAGTGCCATGACCACCCCAATGTAAAGCTCGTTGCGGGTAGGGATGATGCGCACCAGTAAATCGGCTGCAAGCATCATAAATATGCCCGCAAATAGGCTGTAAACCATGACCATGCTCGGTTTGTTTTTGGCAAGCGGGCGTACCAAATGGGGTACCATGAGCCCAATAAAGCCAATAGCCCCGCAAAAGGCCGTAACCACACCCACCGATAGGGCAATACCAATGGCGAGCTTGATGTAAAGCCCTTTAAGGTTGACCCCCAAACTGGCTGCCACAGGCTCGCCCAAAGAGAGGACATCGAGCTGCTTACGGGCAGAGAATAACAGGCCTAAACCAGTGATGGCAAAGGGGGTGGCATAGATGATTTTTTGCATATCCGCTCGTTTGAGCGTGCCAAAGAGCCATTCGACCATTTCGCCCAAAACCCAAGGGTTAGGCGCAAGGTTAAGGGCAAGGGAAATGAGCGCACCGGCCAAGCTGCTACTGACTAATCCGGCCAATATTACGGTTAAGATGGAATGGCTTTTATGGGATAAAATGAACAGTAATATCACCGAAAACAGCGCCCCCACCAAGCCGCCAATGGGCATAATGAACCCGCTTTGATTGCTGCTGATAAAGTAAAAGCAGGCAATAGCGCCTAAGGCCGCCCAGCTGCTCACACCCAATAATCCGGGCTCGGCCAAGGGGTTGCGCAGTAGGGATTGTATTGCCGCACCCGATACACCTAAGCAAGCCCCGGCAAGTATGGCCATGAGTATTCGTGGTAGGCGAACATCTAATAAAATTAGCGGGTTAGTGGTTAATCCGGCGGGTCCTAACAGCAAATTAAGAGCAATGAATATTAAAATAGACAATGTTATCAAAGAGATATGTTTTATCATGGCATCATCTCCTTCAGTTTTTCGGCGGCCCCAACAAGCTCCATAGAAGGGCATATGGTAAATTGGTCGGAGATATCGTAAATAGGTACAGCCAAATCTTTAAGGGCTTTATGCTGTAATAGGCTATCGCTGAGTTGCGGGCGATTGGGGCTTCGGTTGATAGTCACAATTATATCGGGCGGATTGGTGAGTATTTCTTCTATACCAATCATGCCGTAACCATTGCCTTTGTGATAATTGTTGATGCCCAAAATATCAAAAATCACATCATAATGGGTGCCTTGTTTAATCGTGAATCCATTGGGGGCCAAAATGAGCATGTTTTTATCCGTTTTTGGGGGGATATTTTGTAAAATTTCATCGATTTTTGCATTCAATTTTTGCCCTGTTTGGGTTTTTAAAACTTCATCTAGGCGGTTATGGAGGGTTTTAAGCTCTGTTAAGTTGGTTGCCCAAGGGATTTGAATGGTGGAATATGGATATTTTTGGAGCTTTTGCGGGAGATTGCCAAAGCTCAACATAGAAGTTAAAATTTGCTCTGGCGCATAGGCAATCACCTCTTCTAAGCTGCCATTATGGCTAAGGCTACCTGTGGGGAGGGTGATGGGTAGGCTAAAACCATCCTTGGCTTGGCGGGTGAACATCACGCCATTGCTGCCCACAAAGCTGGCCAAATAATAATCCGCACAGATATCCAGTGATAACCGCTTAAGCGGTGCAGCCATGGCCACACCGCTATAAAGTGCAAGGATAATGGGTAATATCCGTGCATAACCCATGGTTAGAAGCTGGCCTCTAAGCCCACATAAGCGCCAAAACCTTGGCTGGAATAGCCATCGACAACTTCATAATCTTTGTCGAGCAAGTTTTGGATATTGGCTTTAAGCACCATATCATCGCTAATGGCATAGGCTGCCCGAAGGTCGATGGTAGCAAAGCCGCCTAAACGCTCACCACCGTAAGAGAGTTGGTCGGAATAGGCACGGATATCCGCCCCGATATTGAACTTCTCATTGGGTGTCCAAGTAATAGAAGAAGTGAGGCGGTGGCGGGGTTGGTTATAGGCCTCCATATCCGTTTGGGGATTATAGGATTTAACATAAGCGTAAGAAGAGCCAATCTCTAACCAATCAAATGGCTTGGCCGATAAGCTGGCCTCGACACCGTAAGAGCGTTGCTCGCCGGCATTGATATACTGATATGTTGCTGTATTATAATCGATTTTATTGTCAATTTCGGTATAAAAACCAGTGATATCAAACAATATACGCTCATTCCATAGGCGTTGCTCGATACCGAAATCATAGGATAAACTATCTTCGGCCTCTAGCTCTAAGTTACCATAATAAGGCGCATAAAGCTCATAGAGCGATGGCGCGCGAAAGCCGCTACCGGCCGAGCCATGAAAGCGTGTGCCTGTGGCATTAACCAAGTAACTACCGGTGGCACGCCAAGTGAATTTATCGCCAAAAATTTCGTTATCCTGCCAACGACCGCCAAGGGTAATATTGAGGTTATCGGTTGGGGTAAAGGTGGCTAAGCTCCAAAGGGCGGCCTCGTATAAATTATGGTCAAAGGCTTTACTATCGTAAGGGGTTAAAAATTGGGCTTCCGAATAGCTGTAATCCCCACCCATGGCAAAGTTGAACCAATCGGTTAGTTGATAATCGCCTTTAAGGCTTGCGCCATATTTACGGCCATCGTACCAGCTATGGTCATAACCCGCATAACCTTGGGCATCGTAATCCCTAAATGTACGTGCGGCCGTTAAATCGAGGCTATAATTGAACTTACCATCAAAAAGCTCTTGCCCTTTTAAGCGGGTATAACCGATATATTGGCGGGTGGATGTATTGTTATCGGCATCGCCAAATTGATAGGTAAAGGGGTCGTAGCCATCATATTCGCCAATGGCACGGGTATATTCGGCACCCACTTCAAGGCGGTGATAATCGTTAATATCTAACCAGCTGTTAAAACCGAATGTGCCCGATTTAAAGCCATCGGCTTCGTCATTGCCCTCATTTTCGTCCGATGCCGAAATACCGCTGGTATGAAAATAATCGCCATAAAGGCTAATACCTGCACGCTCGCCATTATAACCGCCTTTAAAATACGGGTTAATGGTATCGTAACTGCCGCCCATAATGCCAAAAGTGCCAAAAGCACCTAAGGTTTCGGTATCAGAGAAACTTTGGATATTGATAACACCTGCAATGGCTTCTGACCCATAAAGGGTGGATTGGTTACCTTGGGCAACCTCGATACGGCTTAGCTGAAAGCTGGGCATATAGGCAAAATTATAGAAGGGTTGCGGGCTTGTGGGGTCGGCAACATCCACACCATTATATAAAACTTTGGTATAGCCCGATGATAAGCCCCTAAGGCTCACATTGGTTTGTTGCCCCATGCCGCCATTGGTGGATACATAAGCACCCGGGATAGTGGCTAAAACCTCGGCGGCCGATTGACTTTGCTGGGTTTGAATAGTGGTTTCTTCAACCACATTTACCGTTGCGCCTGTTTCGGTTAACGCACTTGTGGAGCGATTCGCAATTTCCACATTGGCATCTTGGTAAAATATCGGCTCTTCGGCATTGGCTGTAACAATATAGCTAATGCCGGCGATGGCCGTATATGTTAAAAAATGATTTTTCATTTTATCCTCTTGTTTTTACACGTTTATTCATTTGTTTTTAGGGTATAAAAACACCCCCTTTACGCTATTAAAAGGGAGCTTATAAAGATAAAATTTTGGCTTTGCCTGCATATATCTTGCTACCTCTTATCAAACTGTACCCCGTGATAAGTTTATGGTTTGCGTAAGATAAAGGCAGGTCTCCTGACTTAAGCTCTTGGATAATCTAAATAACCTTCCCGAAAAATTCAGTGGTTATTCAACCGAAAATATTGAGCCTTACAGTTGCGGGGGCAGTGCTGGTTTTTCACCGGCTTCCCTTTTCATTCCCAAAGGAACACCTTTATTGCCGTATAAAATGCCATGGCTGATATAAGAATGCAAATATTATTTGTTCACTTTGCCGTAAATAATTTATTTCGGTAGTATTTATTATTTTTCATATAGTTAGACTGGAAATAATAAATATATAAATTGGTTGCTTTAGCGGAATTGACACGATAACCAACAGCGAGAGTTATATCTAAGTTATAATGGTTGACTTCACGCTCAACCTTACGTTTGCCTTCAGTTTGAACTATCCGGAATTTCCGGATAGTTGCACTTTTGCTTAGTTCATCTGAGTCAAAAATATTTTTAATATGCTCATTAACCGTACGAATATTAACCTTAAATATATCGGCAAGCTGCTTTTGTATAATCTAAAAAGTTTCTTCGGTGATATCATATTGCAGTTGTATTTCCCCATTGACAGATTGATACAAGGGAAGCGGATTTTCTTTAAGCATTAGTTTATCTTGTAATTTTGTTGTTCATCATATTTTTAGTCTAGATTAACTGGGGCTAAAGCAAAAGGATAATATTTTACGGATAATTAAAAATATAAAAAAACGGCGATGATTGGGTGCATCGCCGTTAAGGTTTTTCTTATTAAGACTACATGACTCTCTCCGAACTTTTATCCTTTGTTTAGGAAATAAATCGGGTTAAATATAGCGATAATTCTGGGAAGATAATCACTAAAGTTAAGACAATAATCGTTACCAAATAAAGGGGTATGAGCGGGCCAATAATTTTCTCTAATTTAATGCCTGCAACCGATGCCCCCACAAACAAAATACTGCCCACAGGTGGTGTACATAGGCCGATTGATAAGTTAAACACCATAATGATACCAAATTGAATGGGGTCTACCCCAAGCTCGTTGGCAAAAGGCAAAAAGATAGGCGTAAAAATAAGAATAGCCGGCGTGATATCCATAAATGTACCAATGATTAACAAAATCACATTCATCATAAGCAATAATAATAAGCGGTTATGTTTAATGCTCTCTAAAGCATCGGCAATTAAAAAGGGGATATCCGCATTGGTCATTACCCAAGACATACCCAAGGATGCGCCCACAAGCAATAAAACCGATGTGGCGGTGACTACGGATTCTAAGAAGATACGCGGCAAATCGCTCACTTTAATTTCGCGGTAGAAAACCAAGGATAATATTAGGGTATAAACAACGGCAATAGCCGAGGCCTCGGTAGCCGTATAAACCCCTTTAATAATACCACCCACCACAATAATGATAAGCAATAATGACGGAATAGCATCGAGCAGTGATTTTAGAAACAATGTAATTGAAAATGGTACACGATTAATGGGGTATTTTTTAATCAGTACAATGAGTAATGAGGCAATCATTAGCCCTAAAGCCATTAAAATACCGGGAATGTAACCGGCCACAAATAACGAGGCTATGGAGGTGCCGCCGCTGGCAAGGGAGTAAACGATAAGCACATTGCTTGGTGGAATTAACAAGCCTGTGGGAGCCGATGCAATATTAACGGCGGCTGAAAAGCCTTTATCGTATTTTTCTTTTTCTTGCATGGGGCCCATAATACCGCCCACCGCCGCCGCCGATGCCACGGCAGAGCCGGAAATTGCACCAAATAACGCATTGGCTAAAATATTACATAAAGCTAAAGAACCCGGTAACCAACCCACCATGGAAAGGGCAAGGTTAATGAGCCTTCGGGCAATACCGCCGGAGTTCATTAAATTACCCGCCAACACAAAAAACGGAATGGCAAGCAAGGCAAAAGCATCGAGCCCAAAGGTAAGCTTTTGGGTGATTACACTGAGTGAGGCATTAAATGGTAATAATGATAATGCCGAGATTAAAGAGGCGGTTGCAATGGAATAGGTAATGGGCACACCTAAGGCCATTAATAGAAAAAATATCCCAAATAATAGGATAATGGGGATAGCAATTTCCATTAGCTTTCTCCTCCCTTATTTTTATTTAACTGGCGTAAATCATCAATGCCGTAATAGAGCATGCACAAACCAGCAATGGGTAATACAGCCAAAATATAATGCATATGTATTTGCAAGCCAGAGTGAATTTGCTGTTTTCCGTATGCGGTAGAAATCATATTATACCCGCCGTAAATTAGGAATAAACAAGCAAAGTTAATCATCATTAAAATGCTTAAATAAGCCAGCATGCGTTGTTTAGGGGGTGAAACTTTATCTTTAAGTAAATCGATGGATATATGTTTATTTTGGCCGGCCGTATAGGTGCCGCCCAGCAAAATCATCCACATAAAAGAAACCAAAATGATGGATTCTACTATACTAGATGGAGCATTAAAAATATACCGCATGATAACCTGATAAGTCACTGCGGCAACCATTATGGCTAAAAGTAAAACACTGGATATCGATAAAAATCGATCGATAATATTACGGAACTTCATGTTCGCCTCGGGTAAAAATAAGGCATATCAGATACAACCGATATGCCTTTGTTTATTGTTTAATATGTTAAAATAGTATCTAAATCCGCCGCTAAATCTGGGTTGGCTTCTTTAAATTTGTCATACATTGGCGATACTTTTTCTTGGAAAGGTGCTTTTTCTACATTAATCACTTCCACACCGCTATCGGCTAAAAGTTTAAAGGCTTCGGCTTCGGCTTCGGGCCATAAAGTTTCCTTCATATACATGGTCGATTCTGCTGCTGCTTTGCGCACCGCTTCTTGATCCTCAGCGCTGATTTTATCGAAAGCATCTTTGCTGATGATTAATAGGTCAGGTATCATTGCATGTTCATCTAAAGAAAATACGGGCGAAACTTCAAAATGGCGCATATTGGCATAAACAACGGGGTTGTTTTCGCCACCGTCTACCACTTTAGATTGAATAGCCGTATAAAGCTCGCCTTGTGGCATTGGCGTGGCCACACCACCTAAAATATTCACGGTTTCAATGGCGGTTGGGCTGCCCATGGTGCGGATTTTTAAACCGGTTAAATCTGCAGGTGTTTCAATTTTTTTATGGGTATAAAAGCTGCGTGCACCGGCCTCGTAAAAAGTTACACCAATAAAGCCGTTTTCGGCAGGGGCGGCTAAGATGCGCTCGCCAATTTCGCCAGTTAATACTTTATAATAGGCTTCGCGATTGCTAAAGATATAAGGTAAGCTAAAAATGGCAAATGATGGGTCAAAAGCTTCCATTGATGCCGCACTCACTTTGACCATTTGGAGCGCACCGTTATTCATAAGCTCAATAGATTCGCGCTCGTTACCCAATGTGGCATTGGGATAAATGCGAATTTTGACTTCGCCATTGGTATATTCATTGGCTTTATCGGCAAAAAATTCCATGGCTTTATGCACGGGGTGGGTTTGGTCTTGGTTATGGCTTAACTTCCAAGTAACAGCCGAAGCCGTGCTTGCCATCATGGCCGATAATGCAAAAATTGAGGTATAAGTAAATAGTTTTTTCATGGTTTATAGTCCCTGTTTTGTGGGGTTTCCCCCGTTGCAGTTATATGGTTAAAATTTTCCTGTTTTCTAGGTTATGGTTGTTGTGGTTCTCCACTTTGAGGATTACCTTGCAAGCCAACCGCCGTCTACGGCGATGGTATAGCCGTTAACATAGTCGCTGGCTTCGGATGCTAAAAAGACAATAGGCCCCGCCAAATCTTTTGGCTCGCCCCAACGCCCTTGGGGTATGCGGTTTAAAATCTCGGCACTACGGGCTTTATCGGCACGTAAGGCTTGGGTGTTATCGGTGGCCATATAGCCTGGTGCAATGGCGTTTACATTAATATTATATTTTGCCCATTCATTGGCTAATGCCCGTGTAAGCCCCATAACGGCCGATTTAGACGATGTATAAGAAGGCACACGGATACCACCCTGAAAAGAAAGCATAGAGGCAATATTGATAATTTTGCCCTTTTTATTTTCTTTAACCCAATGGCGTGCGGCGGCTTGGCTTAAAAACATGGGGACTTTAATATTGATGTTCATAACATCGTCCCAATCTTTTTCGCTAAAATCCAAACTATCCTCGCGGCGGATGATACCGGCATTATTCACCAAAATATCAAAACCGCCAAAATGGCTAATGACTTGTTCAATAATAGTCTCAATGGGCTCAATAGATAATAAATTGGCATCAATTGATACACATTTGCGCCCTAAGGCTTTAATTTGTGCAATGGTTTCGGTGGGCTTGCTAATACCCACTAAGGCAATATCGGCACCGGCTTTGGCCAAACCAATGGCCATTCCTTGGCCTAAACCGGTATTGGCTCCGGTGACAATGGCAACTTTATTTTGTAAAGAAAACATATTGGTTCCTAACGTAAATCTGTATTTTTAATAAAATCCATATCGTCGAATGTTTGGTTTTCCCCCGCCATTGCCCAAATGAATTTATAATTGCTTGTACCGCAACCCGAATGCAAAGACCAGCTAGGAGAGATAACCGCTTGCTCATTTTGCATAACAACATGGCGTGTATGGTTGGCCTCGCCCATATAATGAAAAACAATTTGCTCTTCTTTAATATCAAAATATAAATAGGTTTCCATGCGGCGCTCGTGGGTGTGGGCGGGCATTGTATTCCAAACGCTGCCTTCGGCTAAAGATGTTAACCCCATACATAATTGGCAGGTTTCGACCACATCGGGGTGTAAATATTGGCGGATAATACGCTCATTCGATGTTTTTTGCGCACCCAAATGAACCTCTTTGGCTTCGCTCTTTTTAATATATTTAATAGGGAGTTGACGATGCGCTGGTACACTGATGATATATAATTTTGCCGGATTATCACGGTTTTGAGAGGCAAATGCAATATTGCCGGCTTCTTTACCTAAATAAAGGGCATCTTCGGTATCTAACGGATATTCATCGTCATTTACAAAAACTGTAGCTTTACCACCAATATTGATAATACCCATTTCGCGGCGCTCTAAAAAACTATCGGTGCCGAGCTGTTTGTTATCTATAAAATCTTGAAGGTAAAGGCGGTTATCAACCGGTTGCGCGCCCAAAACCATCATACGGTCAACATGGGTATAATTTGTAATAATTTGATTAGGCTGAAAAAGATTTTCGATTAAAAAACCGTCTCTTATTTCTTCGGTTCCGTATTTTCTAAAATCTTTTGGAGCAATGTTATGATAAATTTTCATTTGATCTCCCTAAAATATTTATTTGTATTTATTTTATATTTAACATATTATTTTTATATATGCAATAATAATATGAAGAAATATCTTTTGAAAAAATGCGGATAAGCAGTTAAAATAAGCCGTTTTAGGAATATAAGGGATTGATATGGAGCGAAAAACAAATTATAAAGCGCCAGCCTTAGAAAAGGGATTGGATATTTTAGAATTATTGGCCAATAGCGAAAAACCGTTGAATAATCAAGAGATATCCCAAGCGCTCGATAGAAATCTGAATGAGATTTTTCGGATGATTGTTATTTTACAGCAACGGCAATATATCCAACAGCATGCCATGGGTTATACGCTCTCGCCCAAAATGTTTCGGCTTTCTAATCAATATCCGCCATTGGCACGTATTATCGAATATGCGCCGCCTGTATTAAAAAAATTATGCCAAAATACCTTGCAATCATGCCACATATCAGCATTAAATGATGGCACAATGGTTGTTATTGCTCAACAAGACGGTATTTATAAAATGGGTTTTAGCGTGCATTTAGGTGCCGAGATTGATTTATGCGGATCGGGCTCCGGATATGTGGCTTTAGCCTATTTATCGCCGGAGCAAGCTGAATATGAATTGGCATGTTCGGGGGCGACAGACCAAGAAAAACAATATGCGGTAAGTTTTAAAGACCAAATATTGGCCCAAGGCTATTATTTAGGCGAAAGCCCGCAAGTGCCGGGTATAACCAATATCTCTTACCCAATTTTTACGGTGAATAATCGCTTTTTTGCCTCTATCACTATTCCTTATTTAGAAATGAACTCCAATACCTTGCACCATCATATTCAGCATATTGATACCACAAGGCAAGAGCTCAGCAAAGTTGCCCAACAATTCTCTTACCATATGGGTGCCGAGTAAAATAACACCTACATATAAATTATTCGAAACGATTTGACTCCTTGTGTAAATAGCTGTATGGTTACATACAAGGGAGCAAATCGTGACAAAAGTAACCATTAAAGATATTGCTAAAAAAGTGGGTTGTGCGCCATCGATGGTTTCAATGGCGATGAATGATAAACCCGGCATATCGAAAGATTTGAAAACACGGATTCTTAAAGTAGCCAATCAGATGAATTGGGTACCCACATTAGCCAGTGCCACTTTACGCAAAGGCCGCAGCAATAAAATTTTAATGATGTTGCCTTACGACGGCTTAAGTGGCGATATTATGGCCAATAACGGGGTGATTGCTCTATTACATGGGCTAACCAAAGCATTAGAAAATACCAATTTTGATATCGATATTGCTTTTGAAACCGAAGAACCACAAATTTTATACCCCAAACTTAATCGCGAGCGCCAACCGGCTGCCTTTGTTTTTATGAATATTTTAAAAGATGATTGGCGCCATCGCTGGTTGTTAGAAAGTGAAATTCCCTTTGTATCTTTTGGGCAGTTAGAGGATTATAAAAATTATAATTTTGTCGATTTTGATAACCGAAAATATACATATAATGCAACTAATCTTGCCTTAGAGAAAGGTTATAAAGATGTTATTTTATATGCGCCCAGCAATGCTTACACTTATGGTGCAGAATTTATTTTGGGTTATCAGCAAGCTTATCAGGATTGTGGTTTAAAATATGATTCTAACCTTATTTTTATGGCTGATAGTTTAGAGGATATTCAAAACCCCGAGAAATTCATTAAAAATTCGTTGAGTGAAAATTTAAAGGGTAAAGCGATTGTGGCATCGGATGAAACCATTGCGATTTATTTAATCGATGAGTTACGTAAACAAGGATACGACATTAATAAAGATATTTTTTTAATTGCGCGCTCATCCAGCCGTATTTTAGAAATTTTGGCACCATCGGCCTTTGTTTGGTATCAGGATACATATCAGGCCGGCACCAAAATAGCCGAAATCATTACCGAATATTTATCGCAAGATAATCCTGAGTACCAACATTATTATTTTGAGGAGAGGCCAATAGTGCGATAACCAAAATGGTTAATTTACCCACAGAATTTTATCTGTAATTCGAAACGATTTGAATAAAAATAAAAGAATGATTGTTTCTTAATATATTGTTTTAACAAGGAGTATTTAAAATGAAAAAATTACTAGCCGCGTCTATTTTACCATTATTATTATCTGGCAATGCGATGGCAGAGGATATTAATTTATCTTTACTTGTGGCCATGAACCCCGGCGAGCCGGGTTATGAGATTTTGCTCGATCAAGTCAAAACGTTTGAGGAGCTTTATCCCAATGTTAAGTTAGAGCTTACAGCATCGGGGCATGATGAATATTTTACAAAATTACAAGCCCTTACCTTGGCCGATCAATTGCCGGATCTCATCTTTTTATGGCCGGGTCAGCGTACATCTTATGTGATTAATGCGGGTAAAGTAATGGATTTAATGCCAATGGTGAAGGCCGATGGTTTAGAAGATAAAATTTTACCCATGATTTTAGAGCCTCAGGGTGAGCAAGGTGAAGTTTTCCTTTTAGGTAATAATGTGAACTTCACCAGTGTTGTTTATGCCAATGATGCCATATTAAAAGAACTGGGCTTAGAATATCCCAAAAATTTTGAGGAATGGTATGCCCAAAGCCAAGTGATTAGAGATAGTGGATATTTTCCCTTAGTGCTCGGTAATGAATCGAGCTGGGTGGCGCAATCTTGCTTGCTTAGCCCGATTGTAGGGCGTGTTGCGGGTAATGCTTGGGTCGATAAAGCCAAAGCGGGCGAGGCCAGTTTTGCCGATGCACCTTTTGTGGATTCCTTACAAGTGATTGCCGATATGCGCGATAACGGTTTAGTCCCCAAAGCCATGAACTCCTTACCACGCTCAAAGGCTGTGGAGTTATTTACGGTGGGTAAAGCTGCCTATTATTTAGAAGGCGCATGGTCAATCTCGGAATTTGAGAAAATTATGACACCCGAAGAACTCAATGATGTGAGCTTGCATATTCTGCCTGAGCTCAATGGGGTATCGGCTGTTACATCGGCTGTGGGTGGCACAAGTTATGGTATTAATAAAAAGCTCGAAGGCACCGAAAAAGCCAAATATGCTTGGGAATGGGTAAAATTTTATAATGGTTTTGGCGATCAAAAAGGGGTCGATTTAGCCATTAGCGGTGGTATCATCCCACCCCTTAAAGCGGTGAATGTTAACGAATCTGCACCCAACCTCATAAAAAAATTGGCAGCCTTACAATCCACTTTAGATGGTACTACTTATGTTTTAGATGCCGTATTACCACCAAAAGGTATTGAATATGTAAACTCTGCCTTACAAGAGCTTATTGCGGGGCAATCACAGCCTGCCGATATTGGCGCAAATTACGAAAAAATTGCCAGAGATTAATATAAACTGACAAATGAAAATATGGTTGGCCTTATCTATTTAAGGCCAACCATCGGAGACCGACAATGCATACACAATATCGCCATAGTGATACGGGCTTTTATTGGCTGTTTTCTGCGCCTGCATTACTCATATATTCGGCCATTATCATTGCACCTACTTTATATAGTCTGATTTTAAGTTTCTTCCGTTGGTCGGGTACGGGTAAGCCCGTATTCATTGGCTTTAAAAATTATATTCAAATGTTTGGTGCGCCCGAATTTCAGCATGCGTTATATAATAACTTTGCCATTGTTTTAACCTCGATTTTTATTCAAATACCTTTGGGGTTTTTATTGGCTTGGATATTATATCGCCGCCTTGTGGCTGCACCGGGGTTGTTCCAAAGCCTCATCTTTTTCCCGGTGATTATTTCCCCTGTGGTGGTGGCTATATTATTTAAAACCATTTTTACAACAGGCGGCTTGCTCGAGGCGTTAATTGCCCGATTAAGTGATAATCCTTTATATATGCTCTCGAGCTTTCAGGGTAAATATACCGCCATCATTCCCGTATTGCTGGTGATTATATGGATGTATGCGGGTTTATATATGATTATCTTTTTGGCCAATTTACAAAAGATTTCGCCCGAGATTATCGAGGCCGCCATTGTCGATGGTGCCGGTGAATGGCAGGTGATTAAAAATATTGCTTTCCCTGCACTTGTGCCGATTTTTGTAACATCGAGCATTTATGCCATATCGGGTAGTTTAAAAAGCTTTGATCTGATATATGTGATGACAGGCGGCGGGCCATCTTATTATACCGAGGTTTTGGCTTCATATATGTATCAATCGACCTTTGCCTATAATTATTACGGTTATGGTGCTGCAATTACGGTCATCATTGTGGTGTTAAGTATTGGCCTTATTTACTTGCTTACGGCCATTGCCAATAAATTTATCGCCCGATACGCATAGGAGGAGAAAATGTCTGCAGAATTTACAGTGAAAGCTTATAATAAAACGCCGATTTGGGTGCGCATATTTGCATGGTCAACCATTTTAATCTATTCATTCTTAACCGTTGCGCCTTTGGCTTGGTTACTGATGAGCAGCTTTAAACCCCATAGGGAAATTGCCCGTAATATTATGGCATGGCCAAAAAACCCCACTTTTTCTAATTTTACCAAAGCTTGGACATTAGGGGATTTTTCGCCGTTATTTTTTAATAGTATTCTTTATGCCACTATTACCACTATTGTTACCGTGTTTTTGGCTATTTCAACTTCTTATGCCTTTGCCTTTATAAAATCCAAATTTACACGGTTTTTTTACGGCTTTATTCTCATTGGCTTACTTATTACCGTGCATTCCACGCTTATCCCCCTTTATTTGGTGGAGGTCAATTTAAATTTAGATAATACACGCATTGGTATTTTACTCCCTTATATCGCCTTTGCCATGCCATTTGCCATTTATTTGGGGGTGAGTTTTATAAAAGATATACCTGCCGAAATTTTTGAATCTGCCAAAATGGATGGGGCTAATCATCGCCAAATTTTAATAAAAATCGTATTTCCTATTAGTATCCCCATTGCGGTGACCATAGTAATATTCACCTTTTTGGGGGCATGGAACGAGTTTGTTTTGGTTTATACATTGGCAAGCGATAATGCGTTGCAAACTTTGCCGGTGGGTATTAATAGGCTTTCCGGCGGTAAAACGCCCGATCGCGGGCTTCAATTTGCCTCTTTAGTGATTACAACATTGCCCATGCTCTTCTTTTATATTGCTTTTCAGCGGCAATTACATAAGGGTTTTGCCGGTGGTGCAGTTAAAGGTTAAACAATAATAAGGATAAAAAAATGCAAAAAATTAATAAAAATTGGCAACTTGCCGGCAATGGATTAAACACAGACTTAAGCTGCGATTTACCCATGGATGTTTTTTCGGTACTTGAGAATAATAACGTCATTCCTAACCCTTATTACGGGCGTAATGAATATGATGTGCGATGGGTCGGGGAGCAAGATTGGCAACTTTCTTGTAGCTTTACCCCCAATGGGGATATTTTAGAAAAACGCCACCAATGGCTGAGTATTGAGCGTTTAGATACATGTGCCGATATTACATTAAACGGTAATGAACTTGCCCATGTTTGTAATATGCATACCAAACATATTTTTGATGTAACGGGCAAACTCAAAGATGATAATATGCTTAAAGTTATCCTAAAGGATAATGTGGCCGAGGCCGCAAAAAGAGCAAAAGCATTACCTTTCCCCATTCCTTATTCGGGGGGGCATAATAACCAAGTACCCCATATGAATTTAATCCGCAAAACCCATTGCCATGCGGGTTGGGATTGGGGCATTATGCTTTTAACCTCCGGTATTTATGGCGATGTTATTTTAGAGGGCGACAATAATGCCCGCCTATGCGCCGTAACCGCAGAACAGCACCATAAAGATGGCAAGGTAGAAGTAATATTTTCGGTGCATTTTGATGTTTATAGTGCAGGCGAAAGGGAAATTCATTATACATTTGCGGGTACAAATTATAATCATAAAATCCGGCTTCAAAAAGGGAAACAGATTATCCGTTTACAACCGATTAAGCTGGATAATCCCAAATTATGGTGGCCGGTCGGTTATGGCGGGCAACCCTTATATGACTTTGAAGCCAGCTTTGGCAGCCAATCAATCACGCAAAAAATCGGGCTAAGAACTATTGAGGTCATCTCCGAAAAAGATGAATACGGCCAAAGTTTTTTGGTTAAAGTGAATGGGCAGACTATTTTTTGCAAAGGGGCCAATTGGATACCCATGGATGCCAAACCCTCTACCCATAATGCTAAGCGTTATGAAAGATTACTTAAAGATGCCAAAGCAGCCCATATGAATATGATACGTATTTGGGGCGGTGGGCAATATGAGGCCGATACCTTTTATGAAATTTGCGACCAAGAGGGAATATTGATATGGCATGATTTAATGTTTGCTTGCGCCTTATATCCTTCATTCGATTGGTTTACAAAAGAGGTGAAAGATGAGCTGGAATATCAAATCCCCCGCATGCAGCATCATGCCTCTATTGCCTTATGGTGTGGGGATAATGAGGTAATAGGAGCGATTAATTGGTTTGAAATCTCCCGCAATAATCGCGATACCTATTTGGCCAATTATGACAGATTCAATTATTTTTGCGGGCAACTTGTTACAAAATTAGACCCAACCCGGCGTTTTTGGCCAAGCTCGCCAAGTGCAGGGGATTTAGATTTTGGCGATGCCTTCCATGACCCATCTTCTGGCGATATGCATTATTGGGAGGTTTGGCATGAAGGCAAAAATTTAGATGCCTATAAGGATATTCAACCGCGTTTTTGCTCCGAGTTCGGCTTTCAGTCTTTCCCCTCATTTGCCGAGGTCAAGCAATTTTGCCCACCCAGCCATTATAATGTAACCTCACCCACCATGGATAGCCACCAAAAGAATAATCGGGGTAATTCGATAATTGTCGAGATGTTTACTCGATATTTTCGCATGCCCAAAAATTTTGAATATCAGCTATGGCTGAGCCAAACCCAACAAGCCATTGCCATACAAAATGCCGTGAATTTTTGGCGGGCTTCCATGCCCATATGTATGGGCACACTCTATTGGCAGCTCAATGATAATTGGCCGGTATCGTCATGGTCTTCCATTCAATATTCGGGGCGTTGGCGGCTATTGCATTATTTGGCTAAAAGATTTTATGCACCTTTAAGTTTTAATATCGTTACAACCGATGACGAAGTAACAGTCAATGCTCTATGCGATCACCCCAATGGGGGCAATATTCAAGGCACGCTCACTTTATATAGCCTAAGTGGTGAGAAGTTGGAGCAATGGCCGCTAGCTAAAGAATTTTCAACCGCCGGAGCCGATGCTGTTTTAACGCTGCGCATTAAAGATTTTGATGCCGGCAAACAGCAATCTTTCTTGGCATTGGAATTTGAAAATCAAGACGGCAAACAGCTAGAATGCGCTTTTATGGTACGCCCCAAAAGCTTGGATTTACCCGATGCCGATATTCAATATCAAATCAAGGGTCAGCAAATAGAGCTCACTACCGACAAACCAGCCTTTTATGTGTCCTTAGAGGCCGAAAATACAAGCAAACCCTTTGGGGATAATCTGATTTTCCTATTGCCTAATCAGCCCCGATTGATTGATTTACCCCAAGATTTTGATGAAAAATCATTAAAAATTTATCATTTGGCCGATAGTTA
>JBKEAR010000008.1:0-48994 GCA_047972425.1 Alphaproteobacteria bacterium
GGATGTTTGTTCTCTAACATACAGAATAAAGTTTAGGAAAACCGCTATATTGTAAACATGCTTTCAGCAACCTTTTATTTACATGCTTTCAGCATGATAATAGTTAAATAAATATAATTATGTTCACTTTTTGTTCTTTACAAAATAGAGTTTTTATGTTAAGGTTTAATCAGAAGAGAAAAATGTAATAGGGGTTGTTACATGTTATATTTTTATAGTTGCTAAGGGGGATACTCCCCCTGTCATGCTGAAAGCATGCCTATTTAATAGTTGCTGAAAGCATGCCTATTTAATAGTTGCTGAAAGCATGCCTATTTAATAGTTGCTGAAAGCATGCCTATTTAATAGTTGCTGAAAGCATGCCTATTTAATAGTTGCTGAAAGCATGCCTACTTAATAGTTGCTGAAAGCATGACAACTAAGCAGCTGGCTTGTCTTCGACAAGACAGGGAAAACCCATTGGTTTTCCTATGCTCTATTTTTTACCATCTAGCCGTCATTATCGGGCTTGACCCGATAATCTATTTTATGGGGCTCTGCCCCTATACCCCGCAACGCAAGCGTTGACCTAAAGGAAAAGCCTATTCGGCTTTTCTATATTTTAGTTAAAAAGGGAGAAGTTTATACCCAAAGTTAAGAGGAAAATTGAGCCTTCAAATAGCTCAAATTTTCCTCTTCTTTCTTTAAAACTTGACACAGTTACTAAAGGGAAAACCCATTGGTTTTCCTAGGCTTTATTCTGTGCATGGCTAAGATATCGAATCAAGATAGCATAACTATATTTTACATTATTTAATACAGGTTTGAAGTCATTCTTTCCCGTAAATTTATAATATCGCTTGCAGGTGGAGCATCAAATAGGCGGCTATATTCTCGGCTAAATTGCGACGGGCTTTGATAACCACCCTCATAGGCGGCGGTTGCAGCATCGATATTTTGTGTGAGCATCAGCCGGCGGGCTTCGTGCAGGCGTAGCTGTTTTTGATATTGCAAGGGGCTTAAGTTAGTCATGGGGCGGAACTGCTGATGATATGTCGATACGCCCATATTGGCTTTTTTAGCTAAATCATCAATGCGTAAGGGTTGGGCAAAGTTTGATTGTAACCAAGATATAGATTGGGTAATTTTTTGGCTTTGTGTACCAAAGGTTGCTAATTTGCGGAGTTTGTTGCCATGTTTGCCAATTAAAAGCCGAAAGAAGATTTCGCGTTTAATTAAGGGTGCTAAAATGGGGATATTTTCTTTTTCATTAAATAACCCAAGCAAACGCTCGAATGCATCTATTAGCGGTAAAGTCAGCGTACCTGTTGCCATAGTGCTTTCGGTTGTTTGTGTTGGCGGCATTGGTAATTGAGTATCGGCAATCAGTTGCGAAATTTCGGTATAGTCAAATTTTAAACTTAAACCTAAATAGGGGCTTTTTGCGCTTGCTTCTGGAACTTCTGAAATAGCTGGTAAGTGCAACCCCGAAAATAAATAATTTTTGCTATCGTAAATATATGTTTTGTCACCCAAATAAACATATTTTTGCCCTTGGGCTATTAAGCAGATACTAGGCTCGTATACACCATTAACTTTTCCCGACGGTTGGGAACGCCGAAAAACCGATAACCCGGATATTGCGGTTATGCAATAATCTTGATTTTCAGTTAACTGGGCAATTATTTGAGCAATATTTTTAATGGGAATTATAGTTTATATCTCCTATATTTCGTTGCTATATTATGTTAACGAAATAATAGGTATATATCAAATATTTTGTTAACATAGAGAAATAGGCAATAATTATATAGGATATGGTTACCGTGTTTTTCTGTTTTAAGTTATCTTTAGATTATACCAAAAACCTAAAGGAGATTTATCATGGATAATCAACAAAAACCTCTTTTTAATCGGCGGAATTTTTTATTGGCAAGTGCTGCGGGGGCTGCCGTAACAATGCTCCCACAAGCAGGGTTTGCTACACAATCCGCAAGTGAAGATAACGGGCAACAGCCGGTAAGCATGAATAAACGCAAATTGGGTGCGCTTGAAGTATCGGCGGTAGGCATTGGGGTGCAAAATATGAGCCGCACTTATCAGTCTACAACGCCTTACCGGCCGGAAATGGTTAATATCATTCGTAAAGCTTACGAAAACGGCATTACATTATTTGATTCGGCCGAGGCTTATGGGCCTTTTGAAGTGGAGCGGATTTTAGGAGAAGCCGTTGAGCCTTTTAGAGATGATATTGTGATTGCCACTAAATTCGGTTGGAATATTGACCAAGAAACAGGGGTACGCTTACCCGGTTTAAACAGTAAACCGGAGCATATTAAAATTGTGGTGGAAAATATGCTTAAACGCTTACGTACGGATCGTATTGATTTGTTATATCAGCACAGAGTTGACCCGGAAGTTCCGATTGAGGATGTTGCGGGTGCCATAAAAGAGCTGATGGATGAGGGTAAAGTATTAAATTGGGGGCTTTCGGAAATGGGATTAGATACTTTACGCCGTGCCCATGCAGCTTTACCGGTTACGGCGGTGCAAAGTGAATATTCTATGCTTTGGCGGGGGCCGGAAAATGCAACTTTAGCCGTTTGTGAAGAGCTTGGTATTGGGTTTGTGCCGTGGAGCCCGTTAGGCGTACAATTTTTAACCGGTTGGATTGATGCCAATACCCGTTTTGTTGAAGGTGATATTCGGGGCATAGAAACACGGTTTTCACCCGAAAATTTACCTCATAATTTACAACTTGTAGATTTAATTAAGCAATGGGCAGAGCGTAAAGAGGCTGCACCTGCGCAAATAGCCCTTGCATGGTTAATGGCTCAGAAACCATGGATTGCACCAATACCCGGTACGACTAATATGGACCATATGAAGCAAAATATCGGGGCAGCAAATATCACGTTCTCAGCCGATGAAATTACAGAATTGAATGATGCCGTAAGAGCCATTGAAGTTCGGGGTAAACGCTTGCCTGATGCCGTGCAAATATTCTCGGATATTGAAGCCCCGATGCCGAACTAATACGGGCGCTTTGTTATATGCGTTGTTTCAGCTTACTTGTTGCTCTGGCTTCGAGCCGGAGCATCATAGGAAAATGAGAGCCAATATAAAGTTGGCATGCAAAGCATGACAGGTCAACGCTTGCGTTGCGGGGGGCTTGCCGAAGGCAAGCCTCCTTATTTACAGGCATGCTTTCAGCAGGAGTCTGAATGATAGGCCTTTCCTCTAGATTCTGGATTAAATCCAGAATGACGACTTTTTATGTATGGGGCTTTGCCCCTATGCCCCAAAACACTTAGTGTTTACCTAAAGGGAAAACCCATTGGTTTTCCTAGGCTAATCATCAACGAAGAGTCAATATAGATGTTTGATACAGCGCACGTAAATTCAAGCAGGCGAAGCCTGTTATTTGCCAATGCAGAAATCGGCAAAGATGACATCAAGCAGTTGTTCTACATCCACATGGCCGGTTAGGCGGCCAACAGCACTAAGGGCGCTGCGTAAATCCTCGGCTTTAAGTACGGCATCAAAGCCTTCTTCATAGCGGGTGAGGGCATCTAAAGTATCAATCACGCAACGGCGATGGCGCTGGCGGGTGATTAAAACATCATCGCCGCTGGCACAAATTTCTTGCAAATAGGTATGGAGCTGTTCTTGAAAAACATCCATATTTTTGCCAGTTTTAAGGCTAACAAGAAGGGGCTCATAATCGCCGATTGGGCTTGTATAGGCATGGCCTAAATCGGCCTTAGTGCGTAAGATGATCACCTTGGAATTGAGTTGGGATAGAATATCGAGGGTTTCGGCATCGGCGGGTTTTTGGCTATCGAATAGGGCGATAACCAAATTGGCCTCTAAGGCTTTGGATTGCGCGCGTTTTATGCCTTCTATCTCAATTTTATCGGCTGTTTTGCGTAGGCCGGCGGTATCGGCCAATACCACCGGAAAGCCATGAATATCTAAATGGCGCTCCACAATATCGCGGGTGGTGCCGGCGGTATCGGAAACAATGGCGGCTTCCTCGCGGGTGAGATAATTAAGCAGGGAGGATTTGCCGGCATTGGGTGCGCCGATGATGGCAAGTTGCACGCCTTTGCGTAAAACCTCGCCCCGATGGTGATCGCCCAAATGTTGGAGCATTTGCGTTTTAAGGCTGTGGATACGCTCATTCACTTGGGTATCGAGGTCGGCGGGGATTTCTTCGTCCGAAAAATCCATATGGGCTTCATACCAAGCCAAAGCTTTAATGAGCTGGTTGCGCCAATCATCATATAATCGGCTGAGCGAACCGCCCAGTTGGTTAAGGGCTTGCTTGCGCTGATGGCTGGTTTCGGCATGGATAATATCGGCCACAGCTTCGGCTTCGGTTAAGTCCATGCGCCCATTCTCGTAAGCACGGCGGGTGAACTCGCCACGCTCGGCAAGGCGTAAACCATCTTGCTCGGCTAAGTAATCTAAAATGCCGTTAAGCACGGCATAACCACCATGAATATGCAGCTCTACCACATCTTCGCCCGTGTAAGATTGCCCTTGGGGGAAGTACACAGCCAAAGCGTCATCGAGCAATGCGTCATTATCATCTTTGAGCCAAGCCCGAATAAGTTGGCGGGGCGGCCAATTTTGTTTGCCTGATAATTTTTGCAAAATGCTTAAGGATTGCGCGCCCGATAAACGAATAACCGCTATACCCGATTGCCCAACGCCCGATGCCCTTGCATAAATTGTATCCATAATATTCTCCGCTATAATCTGCTTAATTTAAGGGGTTTTGGCCATAATTTCAACTGGTTTATAGGGGCAGTAATATGCGGGCGCGTAAGCCGCCGGTGGGTGCGGTTTCTAAATAAATATCGCCACCATGGGCGGTAATGATATCGCGTGCGATAGCTAAGCCTAAACCCACGCCGCCTGTTTTTTCATTGCGCGAGCTATCTACCCGATAGAAGGGGCGAAAAACCAGTTCTTTGTCTTTTTCGTCAATGCCTTTGCCGTAATCATCTACGATAATCTCGGCAAAATTATCGTGGATATTATAATCCACAACGGCTTTAGAGCCATATTTTATGGCATTTTCGATAATATTGGTAAGGGCGCGTTTTAAGCTACCTTCGCGGCCTTCGATGATAATGGGTTTATAGTCCGATATTGTGGCACGGCCTTCGCCATATTTAATGGAGAGTTGCTCAATAATATTTTGCAAAACACTCGATAATGAAAATTCGGTGGTTTGCTCGCCATCTTCTCCGCGCACAAAAGCCAGCCATTCGCGCATCATATTTTCCATTTGCGCAATATCATCTTGCATGGCTGTAACGGCTTCGGTATCGGTGGTATCAAGCATATCGAGCTCTAATTTAATACGGGTAAGCGGTGTGCGCATATCATGAGAGATAGCCGAGAGCATAAGGGTGCGTTGGTCGATATATCGGTTTAAACGGCGGCGCATAGATAAAAAAGATGCACCCACTTGGCGAACCTCGGTGGCACCATGGGGGCGATAGCCAATGATATCGCGCCCCTTACCGTAAGCATCGGCTACCGAAGCCAAATTGCGTAATGCCCGGACCTGATTACGCAAAAAAAGCTCGGCAATGGCCACAAAAAAGAGGGCGGCAATTAATCCCCAAATAATAACAACAAATGTGGAGCTAGAGAATATTCGGCCTTCATCGAAGGTAACGGTAAGCAGACCTTTGTTTGATGAAACTTCGAGATAATAGGTGCGGCCATCGTCATCTCGGCTTAATTGCCATTCGTAAGGCATGGTTTCGATAAGCCTGTTTCGTAAAGCATCGGATGCAAAACCACGGACAATATTTTGGTTGGAGAATTGACCTTTGGGGTCAAGACTAAAGGAGAAATCGAAATTTTTACGGCTCAATTGCTGCAGTTCAATAATTCGGTTGAGGTCATTTGTATTATTAACTTCGGTTAAAACATAACGAACTTCGCCAATTAAATCTTTAGCCAAACGGTTTGATATACGTTGCCAATGGTTATCCCAAAATAATACGGCTACAATGATTTGCACAAAAAACATAGGCAAAACCACCATGAGCGTTGCCCGCCCAAAAAGATCTTTAGGGAAAAGGTTTTTTAAAAAGTTACCAAAGCGGCCAAATTGTAATTTACGCATCATTTTAATCCGGCATTAATTTATAACCCTGACCACGTACGGTTTGTAGCCATTTGGGGTTTTTAGGGTCGTCATTAATTTTTTTGCGCAAACGGGTTATTAAAACATCTAAACTACGCCCCATATCTTGATTATTGCCCGATAATCCGCTGCGGCTTACAGCTATGCCCGGTGTGCGGCTTAGCTGGTATAAAACAAATTTTTCGGTTTCGGTTAAATGTAAAATTTCATTCCCTTTGGTGCGTAATTCCCGCCGATTGATATCAAATATCAAATCCCCCATGGAGACAATCGGGTTATCTTGCTCTTCGAGTATGGGGTTATTTTGGCGTTTCAGAATATTTTTTATACGCAATAAAAGCTCGCGGGTTTCAAAAGGTTTGGTTAAATAATCATCGGCACCGGTTTCTAGGCCATTAATGCGATCTTCGGGGCTATCCATGGCGGTAAGCATTAATATGGGTAAGGGGCGATGCTGATGAAGCCACTGGGCAAATTCAATACCAGTTTCACCGGGCATCATGAGATCTAAAATCATTAAGTCAACATCAAAGCTTGTTAAAAGCGTGCGGGCTTGGGCAGCATTTTCGGCCTCAATGGCAAAATAGCCGGAGCGATTTAAAAATCGTTTTAACAGATTGCGCAAACGATAATCATCATCCACCACCATTATCTGATGCTCAAATTGCTCAGTCATTATATCCGCTTACCCTTTGTTTATCGGCTTCTTCCATCATTTCAAATGCAAGCTTTTTAAAGCCGTCTACGGCTTCGGCACCACCGCTTTTACAGGCGGTGCGTAAAATTTCTATTTGTATGGCGGTGAGTTCTTTTTCGAGCTTTTGCCCTTTAGATGTTAACCATAATAGCCGTTTGCGCGCATCATTTTTATCGGTTCTGCGTTCAATATAACCTTCTTTTTCTAGCTGATTAAGCACGCGCGATAACGATTGTTTGGTGATTTTGAGCAAAGATAATAATTCACTAACCGAGATATTCGGATTCGCACCGACAAAATATATAATCCGATGATGCGCACGCCCCAAACCAATCTCGGCCAATTTATCATCGGCCTGTTTTGTAAACTTTTGATAAGAAAAGAAAAATATCTCCATTAGCTGCTTTAAATTCTCATCATGCAGATATAAATTTTTTTGCCAATAGGGTGTTTTATGCATTTATTCCTCTTCCATATCGAAAAATAGGTCAGTAATATTGACATATTTATTTAATTTTATTAATTTAATTTTATTAATAATTAATTACTAATTTGGGCTATAATATGGTTTATGGTCAAGTTTTAATTCTATTTGAGGAGATATTTATGGGCATTGTGTTAGATGATCTTGATGGCAAGATTTGGTTTGATGGTAAATTAATTGATTGGAAAGATGCGCAAATCCATGTTTTAACCCATGGTTTACATTATGCATCTTGCGTATTTGAGGGCGACCGTTGCTATAATGGTAAAATATTTAAACTCCATGAGCATTCTGAGCGTTTAATTCAATCGGGTAAAATTATGGGCTTTACAATACCTTATACGGCCGATGAGCTTGATGCCGCTTGTAATGCGGTTTGTGAAGCCAATGGGCTAACAAGTGCTTATGTGCGCCCAGTTGCATGGCGGGGTTCTAAAGCTTTGGGCGTTTCTGCAAGGGAGAACCCTGTGCATGTAGCGATTGCCGCTTGGGAATGGCCCAGTTACTTTACTTTAGAGCAAAAAATGAAGGGCTTGCGCCTTAAAACGTCATCGTGGAAGCGCCCCCAACCCGATACGGCACCCACACAAGCCAAAGCATCGGGACTATATATGATTTGCACACTTACCAAACATGAAATGGAAGATGCGGGTTATGATGATGCGCTTATGTTGGATTATCGGGGATATGTAGCCGAATCTACAGGCTCAAACATCTTTTTATATATGGATGACGGTAAAATCCATACTCCCACACCCGATTGTTTTTTAAACGGTATTACCCGCCAAACCGTTATTAAGATTGCAGAAGATTTGGGTTACGAGGTTGTGGTTCGCCATATTAAACCCGAAGAATTTGCCCATACAAAAGAAGTTTTTGTTACAGGTACAGCTATTGAGGTTACACCTGTGGCTTCAATTGATGATTATCAATTTACACCGGGTGAGGTTAGCCGTAAAATTATGCAAGCTTATGAAAAGCTCACCGGGAAACAATCGTAAAATAAATAAAAGCGGAGGCAATTAATGACAAAACCTTATTTAAAATCTTACCCCGATGCCAAGGGATATTTTGGTAAATTCGGCGGCTCCTACATTCCGCCGCAGCTAGAGGCTGCGTTTGCCGAAATTACCGAGGCTTATAATATATTAAAAAATTCGCAAAGCTATCGCGATGAGCTTGCGAGTATTCGTAAACATTTCCAAGGGCGACCAACCCCAATATCTTATGCCAAGCGCTTAAGTGAATATTGCGGTGGCGGGCAAATTTATTTAAAGCGGGAAGATTTAAACCATACAGGTGCCCATAAGCTTAACCATTGCATGGCCGAGGCTCTATTGGCCAAATATATGGGTAAAAAGAAATTAATTGCCGAAACCGGTGCGGGTCAACATGGGGTTGCCCTTGCCACCGCTGCTGCCTATTTTGGTTTGGAATGCGAAATTCATATGGGCGAAGTGGATATGGAAAAAGAAAGCCCTAATGTAACCCGTATGCGTATTTTAGGGGCAAAGGTTGTGCCGGTTTCTTTTGGTTTAAAAACCCTAAAAGAGGCTGTGGATTCGGCCTTTGGTGCTTATTTAGAAGATCCGGAAACACAAATTTATGCTATTGGTTCCATTGTGGGGCCGCACCCGTTTCCGCTCATGGTGCGCGATTTTCAGTCGGTTGTAGGAACAGAAGCCAAACAGCAATTTGCCGAGATGGTCGGTGGTGTGCCCGATAATATTGTGGCTTGTGTGGGTGGCGGTAGCAATGCCATGGGTATTTTTAGTGCTTTTATCGAGGATTATACCCAGCTATATGCGGTAGAGCCTTTAGGTAAATCCACGCGGCTTGGTGACCATGCGGCCTCACTCACTTATGGCGATGAAGGTATATTGCATGGTTTTAACTCCATAATGCTTAAAGATGAAAAGGGCGAGCCTGCCCCTGTGCATTCTATTGCAAGTGGGTTAGATTATCCATCTGTGGGGCCGGAGCAAGCCTTTTTATTTGATACTAAACGCACAAATGCCGCCGGTGCAACCGATGAAGAAACTATTGATGCTTTTTATAAACTTTCGCGCTTAGAGGGGATTATTCCGGCATTAGAATCCTCCCATGCTGTTGCCTATGCCATGAAGCTCGCCAAAGAAAAACCAAATGAAACGATTTTGTTGAATTTAAGCGGGCGCGGGGATAAAGATATTGATTATATCACACAAAATTATCCCATACCCGAATAGTTTATTTCCATAATCTATCAGCCCATAATCCAACAGGTGATTATGGGCTTTTTATTTACATTATTTAAAAAATAGGGCTAACTATAGATATTGAGATGGAGCTATAAAATGGCCGATATTCCCAACCCTAATGTAAAACACCCTATGGAACATGCGCCAAGAGTAGGATTTTTAAAAAATTTTATTACATCGGGTAATATTATTGTGGGTGATTATACCTATTACGATGACCCTAAAGGGGCAGAAAATTTTGAAAACAATGTGCTTTATCATTATCCATTTATCGGTGATAAACTAATTATCGGTAAATTTTGTGCTATAGCCACCGATGTTGAATTTATAATGAATGGTGCAAACCATTTAATGGCCGGATTTTCCACTTATCCATTTTGGATTTTTGGCAAGGATTGGGCGAAAGCTATGCCCGATTTAAAAGATTTACCCTATAAGGGCGATACCATCATTGGCAATGATGTATGGATAGGTTATAAAACCACCATCATGCCCGGGGTTAAAATTGGCGATGGTGCGATTATTGCTGCAAAATCGGTAATTACAAAAGATGTTCCGCCCTATGCAATTATGGGGGGAAACCCGGCTAAAATTATTAAATATCGCTTTAGTGAAGATGTGATAAAACAGCTTTTACAAATAGCATGGTGGGATTGGCCAATTGAACGGATAACCAAAAATTTATCGGCAATTACGCATCATGATATTGTTAGCCTACAAAAATTTAAGGAAGAATAATATGGCAGAAATAACATTTGATGATTTTTTAAAAGTAGATTTACGGGTGGGTACGGTGATAGATGCCCAACCTTTCCCCGAGGCTAAAAAGCCAGCTATTAAGCTATGGGTGGATTTTGGTGCAGAGATTGGCATTAAAAAATCAAGTGCGCAAATTACGCTGCATTATACACCGCAAGAGCTAATAGGGCGGCAGGTGGTTGCGGTAACTAACTTTCCGCCGCGGCAGATTGGTAAATTTATGTCGGAGATTTTGGTTACAGGATTTGAGGACGAAAATGGTGCCATTGTGCTGATATCGCCGGATAAAAAAGTTCCGAACGGAAGAAAGTTACTTTAAAATGGCAAGACCAACCAATAAACAGCAAATTGAAGAAATAAGTGCGGATAATTTTGAAAAAATGTTTGTACTTATTCATGATATGAGTGAAGAAGAGCAAAATCAGATATTCCCCTTTGAGGATAGAGATAAAAATATCCGCGATGTTTTGGTGCATCTTTATGAATGGCATCAGCTTTTACTCAAATGGGTAAAATCTAACCAAGCGGGGGAGAAGGCGACATTCTTACCAGAGCCCTATAATTGGAAAACTTATCCGCAAATGAATATAAAATTTTGGGAGAAACATCAAAACACACCGTTTGATGATGCCGTAAAAATGGTCAGACAAAGCCACAAAGATGTTATGGCTGTTATTGATACATTTAGCGATGAAGAATTAATGACCAAAAAATATTACCCATGGACAGGCACCACAAGCTTGGGCAGTTACTGTATCTCAGCAACATCTAGCCATTATGATTGGGCGATAAAAAAGATAAAAAAATATAAAAAGAGCCTTTAATCATAGAATTATGCAAAAAATATTTACATTTTACTCGGTTTAAACCATACTTTCCTTAGGGGATAGAGTTCAGTTAAATTGCTATCTCTTATTGCAGAGTCAGGGAGGAATTTGCAATGAGAAAATTAATCCTATTATTATGTTTATCAGGTCTATTTTTTTATTATGCCAATGCAGATGAAAAAGCAGAAATAACCGATATTTTTAATCGGCATGAATGTCTATCTTGCCATATCAATCAGTCCCATGCCAGCTCAGGCAAGACGATACAAGTCTCAATGCGCGATGTTGAATTAGGCATGCGCTATTTTGATATGTGGCAAATGTATAATGGCTTACAACAAAATGGTCTAATTAATGAGCCAAGCTTGGCCAAGCTTTTAGTAGCCATTAATAAAAATAGCCTTAAACATCAGCAAACAAATAACAAATATGCCAAACAAGGCTTAAATGCCGCAGCTACACAAATTTTAAAAAATTGGATTATGACCGAAAGCCAAAAATATAATGAAGGCGCTGAGATAGCCGATAAATTTAAAGGGGATTTCATTCGCCCAATTACCCAATCATTTGTGATAGATGAAGCGAAGGCACAATTAGGTGAAAAGCTCTTTCATAATACAAAATTATCTTTTGATGATACGGTCTCTTGTGCTTCTTGCCATTCTATTTGGTCGGGCGGAGATGATGGCCTAGATGTTGCTGTTGGTGTTGATGGTGCCAAAGGAACAATTAATGCGCCCACGGTTTTGAATGCTGCTTATAATATAGCTTTTTTCTGGGACGGGCGTGCCGTAGATTTAGCTGATCAGGCGAGTAAACCACCGATGAACCCGGTAGAAATGGCTTCTTACTCATGGGATCAGATTATTGATAAGTTAAAGGAAGATACAGTATTAACAGCCGCTTTTAATAATGTTTACCCCGATGGCATAACAGCCGATAATATAACCAATGCTATTAGTGAGTTTGAAAAAACACTCATTACGCCCAATAGCCGATTTGACCAATATTTAAAAGGCGATGAAAATGCATTGAACGAGCAAGAAAAACAGGGCTATGCGCTTTTTAAACAATATCAGTGTAATACATGCCATGTGGGTGAGGCTATGGGCGGGCAATCTTACGAGTATATGGGACGAGCACATAATTATTTTGCCGACAGAAATAAAAAGATGATATTTGAAGATGATGGGCGGTTTAATATTACCAATCAGCCTTATGATAGACATAAATTTAAAGTGCCAACCTTACGAAATATTGCACTAACCGCCCCTTATTTTCATGATGCCCATGCCAAAACTTTAGAAGATGCGGTTAAAATAACCCTTACTTATGAAACCAATGCAGAAATTAATGAAGCCGAAGTTGAGCAAATTGTGGCTTTTTTAAAAAGTTTAACCGGGGAATATAAAGAAAAGCAATTAAAGCCATAGACAAAAAAGACTTTGTTTTTTTTGGGTGAATATGCCATAATTTATACGATGTGAAATATATAATTTAGGGGGCATTTAAACTTGGAAACACAAGATTTTCCGTATAATCAATGGTATAATGATGCACTCAATGAGGTTGTAAAAAAGGCAATTGGCAAAGTAGCCAAAAAAGGTTTTAGTGGCGACCATCATTTTTATATCACTTTTAGAACCGATGATACATCTACCGATATTCCGGATCATTTACGGGCAAAATGGCCCGAGGAAATGACAATTGCGCTGCAGCATGAATTTTGGGATTTGCGGGTAGATGATAAATTATTTGCCGTCACTTTAGCTTTTAATGGCATGCATGAGCGTTTGCGTATTCCGTGGCGTAATATTGTGGCCTTTGTGGATCCATCGGTAAAATTTGTTATTCAGCTTAATGATTTAGATTTGTTAGAGGAAACAAAGGAAAAACCGGTTAAGGATACCCCAAAAGAGGATAGCCAAAAGCCCAAAATACAAGAGACCTCTAAAGTGGTTAGCCTAAATGCCTTTCGGAAAAAAGATTAAAACAAAATAAACGGAGATTGACTAATGAGCGAATTTACCTATTATCCAATATTTGCAAAAACTAAAGACGATACCCCGTATCGAAAATTAGAAGGTAGCGAAAATCTTGTAAAAACCATTAATGTCGATGGCAAAGAATATTTAAAAATAGAGCCCGAGGCCATACGTTTATTGGCCGAAACCGCATGGCATGATCTTTCATTTTACTTGCGCCCATCTCATTTGGCACAATTAGCCAAAATTTTAGACGACCCCGAAGCCAGTGCGGGCGATAAAAAAGTAGCCTTTGAGCTTTTGCTAAATGCCGATATATCGTCCGAGGGTGTATTGCCCATGTGCCAAGATACCGGCACAGCCATTGTTTTAGGTAAAAAAGGCCAATATGTTTTAACCGATTTTGATGATGAAGCACCACTTTCGGAAGGTGCAAGGGATACATGGGGTAATAATAATTTGCGTTACTCACAAAATGCACCGCTCAATATGTTCGATGAAGTCAATACGGGTGATAACCTACCCGCACAAATTGACTTAATGGCAACAACTGGTAGCGATTATAAATTCTTATTTATGGCCAAAGGTGGTGGCTCGGCCAATAAAACATTTTTATTCCAAGAAACCCGTGCATTGTTAAACCCCAAAGGGTTAGAGGATTTTGTGCGTAAAAACATCTTAAAACTCGGTACTTCGGCTTGCCCGCCTTATCACTTAGCCCTTGTTATCGGCGGCACATCGGCCGAGCAAAATTTAAAAACCGTAAAATTGGCATCGGCACGTTATTACGATAATTTACCGACCGAAGGCAACAAATATGGCCAAGCTTATCGCGATTTAGAATGGGAAGAAAAAATCTTAAAATGGACACAAGAAACCCATATTGGCGCACAATTTGGCGGTAAATATTTTTGCCACGATGTTCGGGTTATTCGTTTGCCGCGGCATGGGGCATCTTGCCCTGTTGGTTTGGGTGTAAGCTGCTCGGCCGACCGCCAAGCATTGGGTAAAATTACCAAAGCAGGTGTGTTTGTAGAGCAGTTAGAATTTGAACCCCAAAAATATATCCCGAATATGGCCGAGGCCGATGTAACTGTGGCTGTTGATTTAAACCGCCCAATGGATGAAGTATTGGCGCAATTATCGGAATATCCGGTGGGTACAATGTTCTCTCTTACAGGCACAATCATTGTGGGGCGCGATATTGCCCATGCCAAACTGAAAGAAAAATTAGATAATGGCGAAGATTTACCGGATTATATCCAAAATCACCCCATTTATTATGCAGGCCCAGCTAAAACACCCAAAGGTTATGCATCGGGTTCCTTTGGGCCAACAACGGCAGGGCGTATGGATAGTTATGTGGACTTGCTCCAAGCCCATAATGGCTCTAAAATTATGATAGCCAAAGGTAACCGCAGCAAACAAGTGGTTGATGCTTGTAAAAAACATGGCGGCTTCTATTTAGCCTCTATTGGGGGGCCAGCCGCACGCTTAGCCAAAGATTGTATTCGCAAAGTAGAGGTTGTGGCTTATCCGGAATTGGGTATGGAGGCCATTTGGCGCATTGAAGTTGAGGATTTTCCGGCGATGACAATCATTGACGATAAAGGCAATGACTTTTTTGCCAATTTAATTTAAATAATAGATATTAAAGTGAATATAAGGATACTTTTTCGGCTTTGAGAAAGTATCCTTTTTTAAAGGAGACAATGATAATGCAGCCCCTAGGCGTAATGGAAATACTGGGTACGAGTTTTCGGATATTTAATAAACATAAAATAATGTTTTTATTCACAGCATCTTTAGCCATGATAGCCAATGTTATTTTAACTTATATTGAACCCGAAGTGCCGATGATGGACGGTGCTGCACTCTCAAATTACTCGGCCGATGAAATTTTTAAATATTATGGTGATATAATGAATAGTTACGGGGCAGCCTATTATATTGTTTATTTCTTTACGATATTGCTATCGTTTATTCCATTGATTGGCAATACCAAAATAACAATGGATAGCCTGTTAAATAACCCGATTATTCCGCAAGATATTTTTTCTTTTATGATAAAACGCTTGCTGCCGGTTATCGGTTTTTCAATTGTTATTTCCTTGGGTTTTTCATTGATATGCTCATTATTTATTATTGGGTTTTTGGTGCCGTCACCGATTGTGTTTTTTCTGCTCTTTGTTATGGTTATGTTTATTATTCTTTATTGGAGCTTTATTATCATGGTAGCAGAGCCAATTTTTATTTTAGAGAAAAATATGATGCGCTCCATTCAAAAAGCAATGTATTTAACGGGTGGTTATAAATTACCTATGTTTGGATTGATTATTTTATTGATATTGATGGTTTTATTATCCGTTTCTATTTTTGGCGGGGCATCATTATTTTTACTTGCCCAAAACTCCGCCATTGCCGTGATATTATGGGGATTATTAGCCCTGATATTATTTTATTTTACCATAACAATCTCCATGATTGTTCCAACGGTTGTTTATTATCGTTTGGCGCAAATTAAAGGGCAAGAGCAGGCTTAACTAGCATGATGATGCCATCAATGCGTTTAAAAGGCATAATCCTTATAATCCTTGCCGCTATATGTTGGAGCTTTATCGGGCCTTTGGGCTCAGTAGCGATGCGCAACCATATAAACCCGTTAGAGGTTGCCTTTTGGCGGGCTTTTTTAGCGGGTTCTTGTTTTTTGGTTTTGGCCGTAATCTCTCGGCAAAAACCCCATTATGTACAATCGGATATCCCATTATTATTGGGCTGGGTATTATTTGGTGTATTGCTTAATTTTGTATCTTATATGTTTGCTGTGCATTATGTGGGTAATGGCTTAGCTTCTATTTTGCTTTATACCGCCCCTTTATGGATTATTGTAATATCCGCTTTGATATTTAGAGACTTCCCTCGTATATCTCAGTTGGTAGCTCTTGGCTTAGGCTTAGGTGGTATTATTGCTATTTGTTGGCCGGGGGAACATATACAATTATCGCTCATTGGCATTATGAGCGGTATTGCATCGGGGTTAGGATATGCTTTGCAGTATTTTTTTAATAACAGCGCACTTAAACGCCAACCGATATTTTGGAATTTTGCCATCTTATTTTTATTAACCAGCTTATGTATATTGCCCTTTGTGAATTTTGCCCCCAAAACGCCAATTATTTGGCTGAGCTTATTTTCATTAGGCGCAATAGCAACAGTTTTGGCCTATATGTTTTGGAGCTCATCCATGCGGTATTTAATACCGGTTACGGTTTCGATTATTGCATTGTTAGAACCTGCTTTGGCTACATTATGGGGGATATTATTTTTTAACGAGCAACCCAGCCCCATGATTTATTTAGGCGGCACCCTCATTTTACTTTCGGCTGTGCTGATAACAATATTACCGCAAAAAACTGCTTAAAAAGCGATTATATTTTATTTATAGTTATTTTCTAAAAATTTGCGTACACGTTCTGATTTCGGGTGGTTGAAAAATTCATCGGGAGCAGCATCTTCTTCTATACGGCCTTCATGTAGGAAAACCACACGGTTAGAAACCTCGCGGCAAAAGCCCATTTCGTGCGTTACAACAAGCATGGTGCGGCCTTCATCGGCCAAAGCGGTCATTACTCGTAAAACCTCACCCACAAGCTCAGGATCTAAAGCCGATGTTGGTTCGTCAAATAACAAAACCTCGGGCTCCATTGCAAGGGCGCGAGCAATGGCGGCACGCTGTTGTTGCCCACCAGAGAGCCAATTGGGGTAATGGTCGCGCCTATCCGCCATACCCACACGCTCTAATAAACGCTCTGCACGCTCAATGGCCTCGTTACGGGGTACGCCCAACACATGTACAGGGGCTTCAATGATGTTATCGAGCACGGTCATATGAGTCCATAAATTAAAACTTTGGAAAACAAAACCAATGCGCGAGCGAAAATGGCTCAGCTGCTTGGTATCCACGGCATCAAGCATGCCATCGGCTTTGGGGGTTAATTTAAGCTCTTCTCCCCGTAAAAAAATCTCTCCTTTATGGGGGCGCTCCAATAAATTAATGCAGCGTAATAATGTAGATTTTCCCGAACCCGATGAACCGATAATAGCCGTAACATCGCCCTTATTTGCTTTAAGTGATATTCCTTTTAATACCTCATTATTGCCAAATGATTTATGGATATTTTCAACACGTAAAGCTTCGGACATTCATTTTGCTTTCATATTCTGATTAAACCAAATAAATATTGTAATAATAAATATACAGAAATACAAGATTTTTAAGCATAGCCTTATGTTATATAGCATATGTTTGGGCTATATCACTTTTAACATTTTATAAAAACATACAAATTATTGTTTTTACCATACGCTATTGGTTGTTTTTTTTCTGATTATTCGATATTCTAATGCAGTATTTATAGATTATTTGGGAAAACGCATTTATGGAAAGCGAAAATATACGTGTACAAGGTGTAATGGTTTTTCGCATTGCGGCTGTTTTAGCCATTGCGATTATGATTACGGGCATATTGGTTGTGGGTAAATCCATTTTACAGCCATTTGTGGTTGCCATGCTGATGTTTTTGTTTATTACATCGCTTTCTAATATTTTTGCGCGTATTCAGATATTCGGTAAAAAACTCCCCTTAGGCATACCCACCATATTGGCATTCATTGTTATTTTTGGTGCGGTATTTTTTGTGCTCTCGATGTTTGTTTCTATTTCGGTTGCGGAAATATTATCCAAATGGGAAAGCTATAAAAATGTGATTACCCAAATGGTGGGCGATTTGGATCATTGGGCGCAATTGCGTATTCAGAGCATAACAGGGCGCACCTTCGATATCGATAGCCGCGGCCCTGTGGTGCAGGCCTTAAACTCGATAGATGTGGGGGCATGGGCAACGCGTTTTCAGCAAGCATTAAGTAATGCCGCCAGTTTTTTTGGTTTAATGATTTTATTTTTAATTTTTATGATCTTGGAGCAAAGAGTTTTTCACCGCAAAATAGAAGCTTTAGTTGTTAATAAAACCCAATTAAATAATTTTGATGAAGTTTTGTTGCGTATTCGCGAAGGTGTGTTTTCTTACCTACAGGTTAAAACATTTATATCGGCCTTAACGGGCATTTCTACTTATGTTATATTGCGGATTTTTGGTGTGGATTTTGCCGAGTTTTGGGCTGTTTTAACTTTTGTACTTAATTACATACCCAATATCGGCTCGCTTTTGGCCGTTGTGCTTACCTCGATTGCTGCATTGGTTCAGTTTAATGTTATTACGGTGCTTGGTTTATTTGCTTGTTTAACAGCTGTGCAACAATTTTTGGGTGGATATTTAGACCCCAAAATTAGTGGAGACCGCCTTAATTTATCGCCCCTTGTGATTATTTTTGCCCTTGTATTTTGGGGAAAAATATGGGGTATATTAGGGGCTTTCTTTTGTGTGCCGCTTACGGCAATTTTTAATATTATTTTAGCCAATTTTAAAGCCACACGCCCTATTGCTATTTTACTATCCTCTAAAGGGTACATTTTTAATGGTAGCGCATATGATGATGACGAAGAAATAGCCAAAAAGGAGGACTCATAGTGTCTTTTGTTGCTGGCGATATTCTTTGGGTGTTTGCCGATAATATTTCTGAAAGCTATTATAAAACTGGCTAATTGAGCCAAAACCTGATTCTATGGCGATATCTAAAATAGGCCGATTGGTCTCGCTTAAAAGGGAGCAAGCATATTTAAGCCTTGTTTGCACAATAAATTGGCGCAAGGATATGCCTAAAATTGATTGAAAATTCCGTTGGATATGGTTGGGATGATAACCTAAATAGTCCGAAATACTTTGGTTTGTTAAGGGCTCTTGCAAATTTTGTAAAATATAGCGTAGGGTTTTAACAAAGAGCTTTTGTTTCAGATGAGTGCTTTCTTTATTGGATAAACTATAAATTTTTTGTGCCGAAAGTAAAATTTCAAAAGAATAGCGGTTGAGCAAAGCACGGATTTCTAAGCTAATCGCCTCTAACGCTTGCTGATTACGTTGGGCAACATCGTTGCGCCAAACATCAATGAGCATGGATATAAAAGAAGAGGGGGCATCGAGGGTTAATATATTGCCCTCCATTAATAAAGATTGCACTTGGGCAGATTTATCCCATAATAAAAAACTCTCTAACGGATAATATAAATTACATAATTGGGCATTATCTTGGTTAAGTGCCTCTACTTTTAAGCTTTTATGGGGAATACCGCCCCAAAAAAACACCAATTTTTGTGTGGGCAAATTAAATGATTGATCGCCAAAGATATACTCCATAGAACCCGAATATAAATAATTAAACTCAATATGATTATGCCAATGGTAATTGGGCATTTCTGTGGGTGGGTCTTGATATTCAATATAAAATTGGTCGTGAGAAAAAGGGTAAGATAAGTTGTTGTAAATTTTATCCATAATATCCCCTCAATCATTCTATTACTCATATAATTTAGCATAATTGTTAAAAATAGGAATAAAAAGTTTTAATATGATAAGAAATAAATGATATTTGGGTTTAAATTCATAAAAAAACTTAAAGGGAATAAAAAAATGAAACAAGCAAAAATAGCCTTTATCGGCGCAGGCTCGACTATTTTTATGAAAAATATTATCGGCGATATCCTCCACAAACCCGCATTAAAAAATGCGCATTTTGCCATGATGGATATTAATGAAACCCGTTTAGAAGAATCGCGTTTTGTGGTTGAAAAGCTCATTTATTCTATCGATGCCCCAGCAACGGTCTCATGCCATTTAAATGACCAAAAAGCAGCGTTAAAAGATGCCGATTTTGTGGTCGTGGCTTTTCAGATTGGTGGCTTTGAACCTTGTACCGTAACCGATTTTGAAATTTGTAATAAATATGGGTTGCAGCAAACCATTGCCGATACTTTAGGTGTGGGTGGAATTATGCGTGCTATCCGCACAATCCCTCATTTATGGAAAATTTGCGAAGATATGCGTGCGGTTTGCCCTAATGCCACAATGCTTAATTATGTAAACCCCATGGCCATGAATACATGGGCAATGTATGCTAAATATCCCGATATTAAACAAGTTGGGCTTTGCCATTCGGTACAAGGAACAGCCAAAGAACTTGCCAATGATTTGGATATTGATTATGCCGATTTGTGTTATCGCTCGGCCGGTATTAACCATATGGCTTTTTATTTAAATTTTGAAAAAAGAACCGAAGACGGCAGCTATGTAAATTTATACCCCGATTTGTTAAAGGCTTATACCGATGGCAAAGCACCCAAGCATAACGACCATAATCCGCGCTGCCAAAATATTGTGCGTTATGAAATGTTTAAATATTTGGGTTATTTTGTTACCGAAAGCTCAGAGCATTTTGCCGAATATACCCCTTATTTTATTAAACCGAACCGCCCGGATATTATTGCGAAATATCAAGTACCGCTCGATGAATATCCGAAACGTTGTGTGGAGCAAATAGCCGGTTGGAAACACCAGCTAGAAGAATTTAAAGCAAGTGATAAAATTAGCTTTGAGGAAAGCCATGAATATGCCTCCACTATCATTAACTCTATTTGGACAGGTGCACCAAGCGTTATTTACGGTAATGTACGCAATGATGGTTTAATCACGAACTTACCCGATGGTTGCTGTGTAGAGGTTCCTTGTTTGGTTGATGATAATGGTATTCAGCCCACCGCAATTGGTGAAATCCCTACCCATTTGGCGGCTTTAATGCGCACCAATATTAATGTGCAAGAGCTAACGGTAGAGGCTATGCTTAATGAAGATAAACAGCAAATTTATTATGCGGCTTTGGTTGACCCCCATACTGCAGCTTCTTTAGATATTGCGGATATTTACCCGCTAGTTGATGAGCTTTTGGCAGCCCATAAAGGCTGGTTGCCTAGCTGGTTAGAGCAATAATTAGCAATAAAAAACGGAAGGTTGAACCTTCCGTTTTTATTTTATGAGATGCTCAATTAAGCTTCATTGGGTTTTTTGTTGTTAAGCTTTCGGGTCACATTCATTACAACAATCATAATGATTAATAGAATGACCGTGCCCACAAGCAATGCATAATCCTCTAGGCGGAGCAGGGCATACATAACCGTATAAACACCCGCCATAAATAAGGCCAAGCCAAAGGCGTATTTTTTACTTTTAAGTACAAGGCCCACATAACTACAAACCATGGTAATAATTACAGCCGATGCTGCAATCCAAGCGTTATTAAAGCCAATATGCTCCGAAAGTGAAAGTAAAGTGAGGTAAAATAAACTGAGAGCCGCAACCACAATGAGATATTGCACAATATGCATTTGGCGATTGATAGATTGCTCAAATACAAACATACCAATTAAGGTCATACCGATAACAAGCAAACCATATTTCACGGCGCGTATGGTCATGGAGTATGGGTTGACAGGCTGCACTAAATCCACCGAAACCGTATATTCGTTAAACTGATCAAGGCCGGTATAATCATCGCCAATTTGTGGGTAAGAACGCACCAAATTGCTCACATGCCATTCGGCCTCAAAACCTTGACTATTAATGCTCTTATTATCAGGCAGGCCATTGCCCACAAAACTGGGGTGTGGCCAGTTAGATGATGTTTGGATAGTGGTTTGTTTGCCGGTGGTCGAAAATCCTAAACTTTTTACGCCATTAAGCTCAAAGTCAAAATTAAAATCACATTGGGTTTGTGCGCAATTTTGCGCATCAAAATAATAATAAAAACCCTTAGAACTACCGGAGTTTGCAACATTGGGGATACCCGAGTTGGCATCGGTATTTTCATTGCCAATTGTTAAAGGAGCAGCACCTTTTAAACCAATAGCATCACTAACGCTTGTAACCAAAACAGCCGCACTCCAATCCACTTTAATTTGCCCTTCCTCAAGGCCATCAAAACTTAGCTTGGGTAATTGGCCGCTTGCAGTGATTTTTGCCGTATAGACGGGCACGGGGTAAATACCGCTATAGCGTGTTTGGGTTTGCAAGTCGGTTGTTAAATTGAGTTCATTCGGTAAAAATAGCCGATAATGCTTTGCCCATACATTGCGGGTTTTGAAGGTCTCGTTACCATCTTTATCAATAATCTTATCGTTAATAACCTCTAAACGCTGATACGGCACCCATATGGCCGGGCCGCGAACAAGTTGGCTATTCCCCCAGCTTTCGGCAACGCGCATGGTGGCGTGCTCGGCATATTGGCTCCGATCCTGAATAAGCTCATCTAAAATTGTTAACGGAACCATAGCCGCTAAACAGATAATCCCCATAAAAATTAAACGCACAAGGGGGTGCGATGTTACATTCTCAAACCGAAAAGATTTTATGTTATCATCAATTTCTGTGGTTTCGCTAAGTTCAGAACCATCGGGGAGGGATTCGTTTAAAATAGTAGTATCTGGCGTTGCTAAATATTTTTTTATAATCGGTAATTGTGCCGATATTGCCCATTGCACACCAAAACGCACAGCAATTGCTATGCCAATAGCACAAAGGGCAAGTATGGCTAAAAAGGCAAAAATACCAACAACAATCATATTATTTCTCTCTTTTTCTGCTTTTTCTCTTTTTGTAAGCTAATAAAGAGTTATGGCAAAAATAAGTAGAATTTTTATATAATTATAATGGCCATTGGGCTTGACGATAGGCACTATCCCAAAACATCCATTCTAATTTCGATGCTTTTGTATAAGCTTGGTGCATTTTATCCACAATATCGGGTGATGCACGGTTGGCAGCATCATTAATGATGGTAATGGCTTTTTGCACGCTTTCTTCAAACTCAGCACCAGAATAAGCATCTACCCAACCCTGATACGGATTATTTTCTGTTGGGTTTTTGGCCATCCATAAACCAACCTCGTAATAAATATGAAAGCAAGGTAAAAGACCAGCCAATGCCACCTCAAACGGTGCCTGATAAGCCAATTTTGTTAAATAGCTAATATATAATTCGCATATGGGGGAAGGCTCGGTATTGTTATATTCTTCTTCGGATATACTAAATTCTTTTAAATAAGTTTGGTGCAAAGAGTGTTCCTCGATAATTGCACCATAAGAGCTTGAGCTGAGTATGGCCATTTGCTCGGTCGTTTGGGCTTTAGCCGCAGCAGCAGCCAAACAGCGCGAAAATCCCTCTAAATAATGGGCATCTTGGATCATATAATCCCGAAAAATATCTTGTTTTAATGTGCCGTTTTTAAGCTCCTGATTAAACGGCATTGCGAGAATTTTTTTATAAATATGTTGATTGTCTTGCCATGCTTTTTCGATAAATAACATTATTCCATCCTGTTTATTTTATTATTTTAAATGCAGCTTCATGCCTTCATGAGAGGCCACAAAGCCAAGTTTTTTGTAAAAATTTATTGCAGCTGGGCGGGCTTTATCGGTCGTGAGCTGCACCATGTTACAACCCTTTGTTTGGGCATAGGCAATTGCCCATTCAAATGCGGCTTGGCCAATTTTTTGCCCCCGATAATCCTTATGCACACGCACGCCCTCAATTAGGCAACGCATGCTTCCCTTATGGGTTAGATAAGGAATAAATGTTAATTGTAAACAGCCAATAACCAAATTATTTTTTTTTATCGCAACCAACATATTATTGGGGTCGTTATCAATGGCGGTAAATGCTTTAAGATAAAAGGGGCGCGCTTGGGCAGATATATCCTCACGCTCCCTACCCAAATCATCATCGGCCAAAAGGGCGATAATTGTATCTAAATCATCAATAGTTGCTTCTTCAAATTTTATTATTGCGACCTCCCATAAAAATTAAGGAGCTTGTTTTCAAGCTCCTTACATTTATTATTTTTGGGTTTTTTGAATACTGATATGCTTGGGTAAAATCATATTGGCAAAAATACCCACAATAGCGGCTAAGCCAATCGAACCAAAGCGAAAAGCATCAATTTCGATACTTAAACCACCAATGCCGATAACCAAAATAAGTGCGGCTATCAGCATATTGCGTTTACGCATAATATCATCATCCATATGGGTAAGGGTCGATATACCAATAACGGCGATGGATCCGAATAGCATCACCATAATCCCACCCATTACAGGGGCAGGTATCGAGTTTAAAAAGGCCGAAAGTTTGCCCACAAAAGATAATATAATGGCGGTAATTGCGGCAATAAGCATAATACGTGGGTTAAACGCACGGGTTAAAGCAACCGCACCGGTTACTTCCGAATATGTGGTATTGGGCGGGCCACCAAAAAAGGCCGCAGCACTTGTAGCAATACCATCGCCGAGTAATGTATTTTTTAGGCCGGGTTTTTTTAAATAATCTTTACCGGTAACTTTCGATATCGCTGCCATATCGCCAATATGCTCCACCGCAGGGGCAATAGCCACAGGTACAATAAATAAAATGGCTGCTAATGCATGGGGGCTTTTAAAATCAGGGAAGGTAAATGCAGGCACCGCAATCCAAGCGGCTTCTCTTACGGTATCAAAATTCACCAAAGGGATATTAAAACCATAAGTAAAGATAAGTGCTGTAATATAACCGGCTGCAATACCCACTAAGATGGATAAAAACTGCAACAAACCCCGCCCACGGATAGAAAAGAATAGGGTAACAATGAGCGCCACCAAACCGCAAGTCATCGATGCGCCGTATGGCATGGGGTTATCCGATGCCGGAAAACCCTGTAGCATATTAATTGCCGCAGGGGCAAGGTTAAGGCCAATCACCATAATTACAGGGCCAATCACAATAGGTGGTAAAATACGGTTAATTATATTTTGGCCGTATGTCCGTACAACCAAGCTTAACAGAATATACACCAAGCCCGTTGCCAATAGGCCAACCATAGCTGTAGGTATGCCCCATTGTTGCACCGCACCTTGAATAGGTGCAATAAAGGCAAAAGAAGAGGCCAAGAAGATAGGGACTTGGCCTTTGGTAATAATTTGGAATATCAGGGTTCCGATTCCGGCAGTAAATAATGCCACCGCCGGGTTAAGCCCGGTGAGCAACGGCACCAAAACCAAAGAGCCAAAGGCAACAAAAAGCATTTGAATGCCTAGAATAATAGTATGAAAATCAATTTTATCTGAGTTTTCGAGATTAGGGGAAGACATGTTTGTTTTTCCTCACAAGTCATTTGAATATATCCGAGTATTTTATTTACTCACTCTCGAAAACCCGATTACATAGGAATTGATAGTGAGAGTCAAGGCTTATTTCCATAAAAACAGACTTGTTTGTCTTTTATAAACCTATATTTAATCTGATTTTTTTAATAGGATTTACGTGGGTTTTTTTTAACAAAATAGTCCGAAAATTCGGCAATAAGTGTGCCGCCGAACATAAAAGCGGCACCGAATATAGCAAATAGGGTCATTTGTTGGCCATTGATTAACCAACCGCCCAAAGCGCCAAAAACAGATTCTAACGCTAAGATTAATGTGGCATGGGTAACAGGGGCATTTTTTTGGGCAATAATTTGCAATGTATAAGCCACACATACCGACATAAAAGTACCATAGGCTAAAGCAATGCGGGCATCCCATAGGGCTTTTAGTGATATATCCTCAAATATTACAGCCACAATTAAGGCTAAGAATCCGCACACAAAATATTGAATCGTGGCCAACCAAAGAGGGGGGATGCGATTACTGTAAATGGATATCCAAATAATATGCCCCGACCAAAATATTGCACAGATAACCGCTAAAATATCCCCCCATGCCCGAAAATGCTCTTTACCCGATATCATTTCGGGCGGGGCGGCAAAAAAGGTCATTAAAAACATACCAAAAAGCATGATGAAACTGGCAATCCACACATATTTAGAGACTTTTTGTTTGAGCAACACCCAACAAATCAGCGGTACAAAAACCACATATAAGCCGGTAATAAAGCTTACATTGGCCTCGGTAGAATAAACCAAAGCCCATTGTTGTGTGCCTGCCCCAAAAAATAAAAAAAGGCCTAAAACAACGGCAGGCCATAAAAATTTAACCGATAATTGCTCGCCACGTAACGGCGCATAAATAAGGGCAAAGGGTAATAAAGTGATGCCACCAATTAAAAAGCGTACAGCCGTATAGGTAAAAGGACCTATATATTCCATGCCTTGGCGCTGGAATGCAAAAGCAAAGCCCCAAATAATTGCAGCAAGTAATAATGTAAAGTCGGCAATATAAGCTTTTTTTTCCATGGCGGCTCCTTTTAATTGTTAATATGCCAATAAATTTACCATAGTCAAGCCTAATAATCTTTCGCTTGCAAAATGAGGAATAGCATGGAATAATGCCATAAATTTTAAATGGATATAAAGGAAAGCGAATGACCATGCGTATTGGTGTTTATCCGGGAACATTTGATCCGGTTACTTTAGGCCATTTAGATGTTATTCGGCGGTCTCTTAACGTTGTTGATAAACTAATTTTAGGCGTTGCTTTTAATGAAAATAAACAACCGTTATTTTCGATAGAAGAGCGAGTATCCCTGCTTAATCAGGCAATTGGCGAGCTTGGTTTAGATGGTAGCAAAATAGAGATTATTCCATTTTCTAACCTTTTGGTCGATTTTGTTCATGAACAAAATGCTAAAGTGATTATTCGGGGGTTGCGGGCGGTATCGGATTTTGATTATGAGTTTCAAATGGCGGGTATGAACCGCCATATTGCGCCCGATATTGAAACTTTATTTTTAATGGCTGCCGATAAATATCAGCTTATAGCATCGCGTTTTGTGCGCGAGGTTGCCCGCTTAGGTGGCGATGTTTCGCCCTTTGTTTCTAAAAAAGTGCATCAGGCACTAATACAAAAATATAAAACACAGTAATTTACGGGCAATATTCATCTTGCAAAATATTAATAATTTGCTTAATCAATGGCGAGTTTAGGCTGTAAATAACATTTTTACCATCGCGTTGCGCTTGCACATAGCCTTCTAAACGTAAACGGCTTAAATGTTGCGAAACTGTTGTTTGCGGAATTTCAACAACTTCGACCAACTCACTCACATTCATATCTTTAATGCCCAATGCACATAAAATAAACAAACGTTGCTCGTTCGATAATGTTTTTAACAATTGCGCCGCTTGCTTAACTTGTGACAGTTTCTCACTCAATTTTTTGTCCATACAAAATCCATTTCTACTTGACATTATACATTCATATATTTACATAATCAAATGTATATTTTGTAAACAATTATAGTAGGAGTATCATTATGAGTAAAGATTATAAAGAAATCACTAAAAATATTAATAAAAATTTAGCCGGTTTTCGTAAAAGCCAAAGTACAACCATGCAGGGCTTTAGCCAAATGGCACAAGGCGCCTTGGCCGATGGTGTTTTAGATAAAAAAACAAAAGAGCTTATTGCCCTTGCTATTGGTGTTGCGGTGCAATGTGATGGCTGTATTGGCTTTCATACAAAAGCGTTAATTGATCTTGGTGCAACCCGCGAAGAGGTCGAGGAAGTTTTGGGCATGTGTGTTTACCTTGGTGGTGGCCCTAAATTAATGTATGCTGCCGATGCTTTAGATGCATTTGATCAGTTTTCGAATAATTAATTAAGGAGTTTGCTTTATTATGCTCAGCCTTAACCCATCATTTACGCCCTATCTTTCCCTTTTGGGGGGAGTTTTAATCGGCTTGGGTGCTTTTTTGCTTTATTGGGGCATTGGCCGCATTGCTGGTATTAGCGGTGTTGTCGGTAATTTTTTTGAGGCACCGCTTAGCCAAGATAACCGCTGGCGCTTATTTTTTATTTTGGGGCTAATATTATCTTACATTCCGTATAGATTAATTACTGGTGAGGTTATGATTATACAGCCGAACACATGGCCGCTTATGCTGATTGGTGCATTCATTATGGGGCTAGGGGCAGCCATTGGTAATGGCTGTACCTCCGGCCACGGAATATGTGGGCTGGGGCAGCTATCTTTTCGCTCATTGGTCGCCGTAATGGTTTTTATGACAGCCGGTGTTTTGGCCGCATCATTTATTCACTAAAAAGGTAATTATAAAAAAATGAATAAAATTTTGGCATTGGTCTCTGGGCTATTGATGGGCTTAGGCATGTTAATGGGTGGTATGGTTAATCCGCAAAAAGTGATTGATTTTCTGAATTTTTCACTTATTCCTCAAGGATTATGGAACCCTTCGCTTATTTTTGTAATGGGTGGTGGTCTTTTGGTAACGATATTCGGCTTTGCATTCATTAAAAAATCGGGTATTCGCCCTTTATTAGTGAATGAATATTGTGTATCGGCAAAAAGAAAAGTCGATGCCAAACTGATAGGCGGTGCTAGCCTTTTTGGTTTTGGTTGGGGCATTGTTGGTGTATGCCCGGGGCCTGCATTAGTTGGTTTGTTGTCGTTTGATATCAAAGTGTTTTTTACCGCAGTTATGATGGTTGTTGGCGTAATGGTCGGTCGCCAACTTTCTCTCCGTTTTTAATCTAAATAGCTGTGGTAATTTGATTGTTCTTCTGTTAAGTTTTATTTAATTTGAATAGACGGAGACTAGATTAATGAGCTTAACAAAAGAACAATTAGCGCAAATAGAAGAACAACGTGCGCAGTCATTTGCAACAAAACGTGTAACCGTTGCTGCCGCCGAAGATGTTTTATATAAACCATTTTATGTGCTTGACCATGGATTTGTGCGGTTAATTGATTATATGGGCGACGATAGCGCCATTACCCAAGCGGCTCGGGTTTCTTATGGTAAAGGTACCAAAACAGTTAATACCGATGCCGGGCTTATTCGTTATTTATTACGCCATCGCCATACCACACCTTTTGAGATGGTAGAGGCTAAATTTCACATGAAAATGCCTATATTTGTTGCCCGCCAATGGATACGCCATCGCACGGCGAATGTTAATGAATATTCAGCACGTTATTCTATTTTAGATAAAGAATATTATATTCCAACCGAAGATGCTTTAGGCGTGCAATCTACCCAAAATCACCAAGGCCGTGGTGATGTTTTAACCGGCAACGAAGCCCATGAGGTTTTACAAATTTTAAAAGATGATGCTGAGCGTACTTATAGTAATTACGAATATATGATGAATGAAGATGCTAATGGCAATATTAAGGACGAAAGCCGTAAAGGACTAGCCCGCGAGCTTGCCCGCATGAATTTAACGCTTAATACTTATACCCAATGGTATTGGAAGATTGATTTACATAATCTCCTTCATTTTCTCTCGCTTCGTGCCGATAGCCATGCCCAATATGAAATTCGGGTTTATGCCGAGGCCATGTTGAACATCATAAAAGAATGGCTACCTATCACTTATAAAGCTTTTCATGATTACCGAGTCGGTGGGTTGAATTTATCGGCACAACAATTGGCTTTAGTTAAGCGCTTGATTAAAGGTGAAAACGTAACGGCCGAAGATAGCGGTATGAGCAAGCGCGAATATACCGAGCTACTTAAAGGCTTAGATTTAGATTAATCAAAAAAGGGACTGAAATGTCGTTTAAAAAAATGAATATCGCTTTAATTGCCCATGATGGCCGCAAGCGGGATTTGGTCGATTGGGTTGAGCGCCATGAAAACCGACTAAAAAATCATGTTCTTTATTGCACAGGTACAACAGGGCGCATATTAAAAGCCGAGGTTGGGGATCATTTAGATGTTCGCCCGGTGCGCTCTGGCCCTTTAGGTGGCGACCAAGAGATTGGGGTTAAAATTGCCGAAGGTGAAATTGATTTTCTACTTTTTATGGTCGATGGCTTATCGGTACAACCCCATGATAGCGATGTTAAAGCCCTGCAACGTTTGGCGGTGATTTATAATGTGCCTATGGCAACAAATAGGGCAACAGCCGAGCTTTGTATTAGCTCCCCCTTATTTGGAGCAAGCGACTTTAAGCCAGAACCCAATGATTTTGACGCTTATGTAAACCGCAAAATCTAAAGGCTTCGCCTTACTTTTTTATCCCCTCTAGTTAGAGGGGTGGCAGGCGCAGCCTGACGGGGTGTGTTCTTACGCCCCAAAACAGTCATTATCTATGCTCGCCTTCGGCAAGACACCCCCCACATTGGCTACGCCAATGCAATCGGTTTGTGCATCTTGATAGTGTAACTTAAAAGTTACACTATATTTCGCCACATTTTAAGACCATATTATTTTTGTAAGAGATGAAAATAACAAATCAAAAGGTTTCAATATGAGCAAAGTATTTTCAAAAAAATTAGCAAGCTCAGCGCTTGCATTATCCATATTAACAACACCTTTGGCGGTTATCCCAAATGTGGCCTTAGGTACCGATATTACTCCTTTAGAAAATGCCCCAAGTAGCTTTGCTGATTTGGTGGATCAGATTATGCCGGCTGTGGTGAATATATCGACCACGCAGGTGGTTGAAGGTAATGCCCAAATGCGTAATTTTGCCCCATTTGAGGAATTTTTTGGCGAGCAATTCAACTTTCCGCAGCTTGACCAAGACCCCAGAGAAGCCCAAGCTTTAGGTTCAGGGTTTATCATCTCAGGCGATGGTTATATTGTAACCAATAACCATGTGATAGACGGTGCCGATGAAATCCAAGTTATTACCCAAGATGGCGAGGAAATGCTAGCCACTTTAATTGGTACCGACCCACAAACGGATCTTGCCCTTTTAAAAGTAGAGGCTAAAGATTTGCCCTTTGTATCCTTTGGCAATAGCGACGATGCCCGTGTGGGCGATTGGGTAATCGCTATTGGTAATCCGTTTGGCTTTGGCGGTACAGTAACCAAAGGCATTATCTCGGCACGGGGGCGTAATATCGGCTCGGGTCCTTATGATGATTTCATCCAAACCGATGCCCCGATTAACCGTGGGAACTCGGGCGGGCCATTATTTAATATGGCTGGCGAGGTAATTGGCATTAATACAGCGATTATCAGCCCCACCGGTGGTTCTATTGGCCTTGGATTTTCTGTGCCGACCTCAACCGTAAAAGATGTGATTAAGCAATTACGTGAAGACGGCACAGTGAAACGCGGCTGGTTGGGTGTGCAAATTCAAGAAGTGAGTGACGATTTAGCCGATAGTTTAGGCCTTGATGAACCCAAAGGTGCTTTGGTTTCGGGCTTAATTGAAGGCCCTGCCGAAAATGCGGGCATTAAACAAGGCGATGTGATTATTCGCTTTAATAGCGAAGAAGTTAAAGATAGCCGCATGTTACCGCGCATGGTTGCTGCTGCGCCTGTAGGCTCTAACGCTAAAGTAGTTGTGGTGCGTGATGGTAAAGAAAAAGAAATTACCGTTAAGCTTGACGAACGCAAAGAAGATGTATCATTAGCTTCATCAACCAATAAATCGGGTGGTAATGAAGCTTTATTGGATAGTACCGGATTAACCATCCAAGAACTTACCGATGATGCCCGCCAACGTTATGGTGTTGCCACCAATATTGAAGGTGTGTTGGTAAGTAAAGTTAAACCCTTAAGTGCAGCCTCTAAAGCAGGTATTGTGCCGGGTACGGTGATTGTAGAAATGAATAAACAAAAAGTTGCTAACCCCGATGATGCAGCTGAGCAATATTTAGATGCCAAAGAGCAAGGCAAAGAATCTGTTTTGATGCTGGTTCATCAAGCGGGGTCTGATCGTTACTTGGCATTACCAATTACGCAAGAAAAATAATTGATAAGCTATCCATGCTATAAGGCTTTGTTCGGTGAGAACAAAGCCTTTTTTTATCTGAGCTATTGACAAAAAGAGACTGAGCTGTCTTATTAATGGTGACTGAAATTTTATGGAGTATTTAATATGCCGTCTATCTTTCGTCCGTTTAAAGCATTAAGGCCAAGCACGCAAGAGCAAGCGCAACAAATTATTGCACCGCCTTATGATGTGATGATGGAAGAAGAGGCAAAAAAATATGCTCAATTATCACCTTTAAGCTTTGTGCATGTATCGCGTGCAGAGGTGGATTTAGCTGATAATATAGACCCCCATAGCCAAGCGGTTTATAATCAGGCAGCTCATGCCATGCAAGCATTGCTCGATAGCGGTGCGATTATCCAAGAGCCAAATGAAAGCTGGTATATCATTCAAATAGAAGATCAATCGGGGCATATACAAACAGGTTTTGGCGGGGTGGCAAGCTGTGCGGCTTACGATAAAAATTTAATTGCCAAGCATGAGCTCACACGCCCGGATAAAGAAGAGGATAGGCTGAACCAAATTCAAACCATCGGTGCACAAACAGGGCCCGTATTACTCACCCATAAACCCAATGCCGCCTTAACGGCATTTGCCAATGATTATATGGTGAATACTCCGCCTGTTATAGAGGCACAAACACCCCATGATGGTGCAACCCATCGTTTATGGATTGTAAGCCAACCCAAAGATGTTACCGTAATCTCAGCACAATTTGATGCCATGGAGAAATTATGGATTGCCGATGGCCATCATCGCTCGGCGGCGGCCACAAGATTATCGAAAAGATTACCGGATAATCCCCAAGCCCAATGGTTTTTAAGTGTGTCTTTCCCATCCGATGAAATGAAGCTTTTGGATTATAACAGGCTAGTAACCGATTTAGGTGCATATGATGCGCAAAGCTTTTTAGAAAAACTCGAAAACGATTTTATTATTGAACCGCAGGAGAATGTGGTATCGCCCAAATTTGAAGGTCAAATGACGCTTTTTTTAAAAAATGGTATCTATTTACTCACCGATAAATCCGAAAAACCAAGCGATGCCGTAAAACGCCTAGATGTAGCGATGTTGGCCGATAAAATTTTGCAACCTATTTTAGGCATAAATGACCCGCGCACCGATAATCGCATTCATTTTGCGGGGGGCGCAAGGGGATTAAATTATTTGCAATCTCGGGTACAACAAGGCTTAGATGCTTGCGCTTTTGCCATGTTCCCTACACCCATGACAGCCGTTATGGAGGTTGCCGATGCCCATAAAATCATGCCACCTAAATCCACATGGTTCGAGCCCAAATTGGCCGATGGTCTCATTAGTCATAGCCTGAAAAATAATAATTAATTTTTGTTTTTTATTATCATTCGGTGTATAAATAAGCATCAGTAAAAAGGAAAATGAATGAAAAAGAATCTTTTGTTTGTTGGTCTGGTTATTTTAAGCGGATGCACCGTTAATCAGACGGCCGGGGTACAATCACAGCGGGGTGGTGTTTACCAAGTAGAATGCTCGCCATTAGAATCCGGCGTATGCCAAACAAAAGCTCAAAAAACATGTGCGCGCCAAGGTAAAAATGTAAAGGTTATCAGTACCGATACAGTTAAAAAATATGGCCGTTCTTCGGTAGAGACATATGCAGGTGGTTTTGAGAACCAAGAGGCTGCCCCTTATGGTGGTGCGCGTAAAGTCCAAGTTTTGCAAGCCAAATTTTCTTGTGTATCATAGCAATAAAAGAGTTTATTAATAAGGAAGAAAAAATGAAAAAATTACTCACAGCAACTATATTAACTTCACTATTTTCATATAGTGCCATGGCTGAGCCGATGGGCGATATGAGCCAAGCCAAAGACCAATTACGGATTTTGCATTTTAACGATTTTCATGCACGTTTTGAGCCTGTTAACAAATATAATAGTGTATGTAGTGCCGAAGATGCTGCCGAGGCTGGTAAATGTTTTGGTGGTGCAGCCCGTTTAGCCGGTGCAATTAACGATGGCAAAGCCGATGCAGCGAGTAAAGGCCAAGATGCTTTAGTTTTAGTTGGCGGCGATGCATTTCAGGGAACATTATTTTATAGTTTTTATAAAGGCAAAGCCACGGCCGATGTAATGAACCAAATGGAGATTGATGCTTGGGCATTGGGTAATCATGAATTTGATGATGGACCATCAATATTGGCCGAGTTTGCCGATAATGTAAACTTTCCGCTCCTTATGGCAAATGCAGAGATTGCAGATGATAGTGAAATTAACGGCAAGATACTCCCATATATTGTTAAAGAGGTTGGCGATCAAAAAGTTGGTATTATTGGTTTAATTACTGAGCAAACGAGTGTAACCTCCAGCCCAGGTGATAAAATAAAATTTTTAGAATCTATTCAGGTGCTTCCCCCAATTATCGAAAAATTGAAGGCCGAAGGAGTTAACAAAATTATTGTTTTGACTCATATTGGTTTTTGGAATGATGTTCAAGTTGCCAAAAATGTTGCTGGTATCGACCTTATTGTTGGTGGACATACAAATACATTACTTTCTAACTCGGCCGAGGGCGCGCAAAGTGGGTATCCATTTGTGGCAACCGACCCCGAAGGGCGCAAAGTACCAATTGTACAAGCTTATGCTTATACGCAATATTTGGGTGATTTAACAGTTGGTTTCGATGAAAACGGAGAGATTGTTGCTTGGGAAGGCGATACAAAACGATTAACAGATGATATTCCACAAGATACTAAAGTTATTGAAGTTGTTAATAGCTATGCCGAGCCACTTAATGAAGTACGCCAAAAAATAGTTGGTTATTCTGAAAAACCGATTAATGGCGACCGTGCTTTTTGCCGTGTGGTAGAATGCGAAATGGGTAATTTAATTGCTGATGCCATGCTTGAGCGTACAAAAGACCAAGGCATTACTTTAGCTTTCCAAAATGGTGGGGGTATTCGTGCCTCTATTGATGAAGGTGATATTACAATGGAGGAAGTATTAACAGTTCTTCCGTTCCAAAATACATTAGCAACATTTCAAGTAACTGGAAAAGATGTTAAAGCCGCTTTAGAAAATGGTGTGAGCCAGATTGAAGATGTAGAAGGGCGCTTTTTGCAAGTAGCCGGTTTACGTTATACATTCGACCCCAGCTTACCTGCCGGCGAGCGTGTAACCTCGGTAGAAGTACAAGAGAGCGAAAATTGGGTGCCTTTAGATGAAACAAAAACTTATGGTGCCGTAACAAACGATTATGTTCGTGGTGGTGGTGACGGTTTTTCTATCTTTAAAGAAAATGCGATTAACCCTTATGATTTTGGCCCGAATTTAGAAGATGTTGTGATTGAATATTTAACACAGCACCCAGAATATGAACCCAAATTAGATGGCCGGATTACCGTTCTTGAACCCAGCAAAATTGATGAAGCCAAAGAAGCTGTAAAAGATGCCGTTGATGTGGCTGCAGCAAAAACAGAAGAAGTGATGGATGCCAGCAAAGTAAAGGCTGAAGAAGCCAAAGAAGCCCTAAAAGTTGCTATGGATAAAACATCGGAAAAAACAGCCGAGATGATGGAAGTTGGTAAAGAAAAAGCAACCGAGATGATGGATGCCACTAAAGAAAAAGCAACCGAAGCGAAAGCAGCCATTGATAATTATGTTGTGAAAACTGGTGATACATTATCGGGGATTTCTAAAAAATTATTGGGTGATGGAGAGCGTTATCCGGATTTCTTTAAGGCCAATAAAGATAAGATAGACGATCAAAATATTATTTATCCGGGTCAAGAACTTAACGTACCGCAATAATAAGAATAAATTATTGTACCATATTAAAGGTCTCGGCTAAAAACCGAGACCTTTTTTATATAATAATCGCAACTGGAAAAAAAAATAATTATCGGTTATAATTTTTTTCCCTTTAAAATGATAATAATGATCGGAAAGCCATGTTAGTGCCAAACCTAGACGATTTTCCTTGTGAATATTTCGATTTAAATGAGCCGCTCCTATTAATGAGCGGTAAAGAGATACAAAATATCCGCATCGCATGGACATCCACAGGGACAATGAATGCCGATAAAAGCAATGTAATTTTGGTTTGTCATGCTTTAACGGGCGACCAGTTTTTTGCCGATGAAAACCCCATAACAAATAAGCCCGGCTGGTGGAGCAACCTAATAGGCCCCAAAAAAGCCATTGATACTGAAAAATATTTTGTTATTTGTAGCAATGTTTTGGGCGGCTGTATGGGGACAACAGGGCCGGCAAGCATTAACCCCGATACAGGTAAGGCTTGGGGGTTGGACTTCCCGATTATTACGATATCCGATATGGTGGCGGCACAATGTGCGCTGATTGACCATTTGGGCATTGATAAACTATTTGCGGTTATCGGTGGCTCTATGGGCGGTATGCAGGCATTAGAATGGGGCGTGCGCTATAAAGATAGGGTGCAATCGGTTTTAGCTATTGCCACAACCGCGCAACATTCGGCACAAAATATCGCTTTTAACGAGGTTGGCCGGCAAGCCGTAATGGCCGACCCCGATTGGTGCGGGGGCAATTATTTAGAGCAAGGGCTTATACCTAAGCGGGGGTTAGCCGTGGCACGCATGGCGGCCCATGTAACTTATTTATCGGAGCCCGCCTTGCAACGTAAATTCGGGCGGCGCTTACAAGATAGAGATAGCCTTACTTTTGGTTTTGATGCTGATTTTCAGATAGAAAGCTATTTGCGTTATCAGGGTTCTACTTTTGTGGATCGGTTCGATGCCAACTCTTATTTATATATCACAAGAGCCGTGGATTATTTTGACCTTGCAGCAAGTGCAGAAAGTGAGCATTTATCCGATGCTTTTAAAGAAAATAATGTGCGTTGGTGTGTAATTAGTTTTACATCGGATTGGTTATACCCAACCAATGAGAGCCGCAATATTGTTAAAGCGCTTATTGCAAATGCGGCCAATGTTAGTTTTGTCGAGATTGAATCCGATGCCGGCCATGATGCATTTTTATTAAACGAACCCCGATTTTTTGAAACAGTCGAGGGCTTTTTAACCGGAGGAAAAAAAGATGCGCACTGAGGAACAAAATCAACGCATAAAAACAGGTGTTCATTTACAGGCCGATGGTAATATTCGCCATGATTACGAACTTATTGCATCGATGTGCGATGATAATATTAAATTACTCGATATCGCTTGTGGCGATGGAGATTTATTGGCTTATTTAGAAAGCCAGCATGATATTTCGGGGCAAGGTATCGAAATTTCGCGCGATGGTGTAAAAAATGCACTATCTAAAGGGCTTTCGGTTATCCAAGGCGATGCCGATAACGATTTAGATGATATGCCCGATAAAGCCTTTGATTATGCTGTGCTTAGCCAATCGGTACAGGCATTATATCGCCCGCGCCATGTATTAGAGCAAATGGGGCGCATTAGTAAAAAACAAATAGTTTCTTTTCCGAATTTTGGCCATTGGAAGGTGCGTTGGTATTTAAGCACAAGGGGGCGCATGCCCGTAAACCCAACCTTACCTTGGGAGTGGTATAACACACCCAATATTCATTTTTGTACCATTAAAGATTTTGTGATTTTATGTGGGCAACTTGGTTTTACAATCGAGCAAGGTTATGCCCTTAATCGGCACTCTAAAACCAAAGATATTACCCGTTCTATCGGTGCAGCCAATTGGCAAGCGGAGCATGCAATTTTTAAATTGGTGAGTTAGTGGTTTTGTGCGTATTTCTGAACACGAAAGATTAAAATAATCAGTAAAGCAAAAGCCAATGGCAAAATGAATATAGCGATTCTGAGGTTAAAAATTTGGCTCAGATAGCCAATAACCGCCGGAAAAATACCAAAGCCACTAATACCAAATAATGCCAGTAACGAAAATAAAGCGGAGTTATTGGTATGGATTAATCGTGCGGCAACAATTAATATCATTGGCCAAAAACATGCTGCTGAAAATCCGGCTAATGCCAGCATGAGATAAAATGATAAAATGCTAAAAGTAAATGGTATGAGTAAAGAGGCAATTATGCCTAATATGGCCGATAAAAACATGAGGCCAATCTCAGATAACAAATTGGATAATTTTACACTTAAAAAGCGCCCAATGGCCATTGATGAAGAAAATACCACAACGGCAAATGTACCGATGCGAATATTATCGGATAAAAAATTACTGATATAAGTGCGGCTCCAAAATGTAAAGGCCGATTCAACCCCGGCAGCTAAAAATAATGCGGCCGCCAATATCCAAAAGATGCGCATTTTAAATAAGCGATAAATAATTTGGATATTAAAATTTTCGCTATCTAAACTTCTGGGAAAGCGACTAACACTAAATAATATTCCTATCAAAAAAGCAAAAAATGCGGCAATACGAAAGATAATCCGCCAAGAAACATCCATATATAAAAGCTGGCCAAAAATAATAGCCGCAATAACAACCCCAACCGGAAAAAACGCATTGGCAATATTAACATATTTATTGGTATTATTGGGGTGTAAATCGACAATGAGCGGGTTAATCACACCTTCGATGATACCTCCACCAAAGCCAATAAAGATTAAACTTACCAAAAGTAGCGGATAAGACGGAGCAAAGCTTGCGCATAAAAGCCCCAGAGCCAACAGATATTGCCCGTTAAAACTAAATATTTTTTTGCCAATAGTTGTTGCAAAAATAGCAAAAATCAGTAAACCGAACATTAGGGCAAAGTTGCGTAAGCTTTCAGTTAAGCCACCTTCAACACTATTTAAATTCAATTCATTAGAAATTTCGGGTAAACAAAGGCCAATAATTACCGAGCTAACCGAAAAGCTCATAAATGAACACCAGCTTATATAATCAAGCGGTAAAAACTGATCATTATTTTGGCGCATATTCTCTCCTAAATGACACTATAGAAACAATATAGCATATAAATATCATATAACCTTCTATTTTAATCAGAAAAAACAAAAAATATCTATGGGCAATTCCCTCGACTTGCCCAAGCAAATCCATTAAGATAAAAAGACTTTTAAATATAAAAGGAAGAAGCCTGATGAAAAATCCACTTGCAGAATTACGTGTGCAGATTGATGCAATTGACGATGAAATTTTATCGCTCTTAGAAAAACGCTCAAAAGTTGTTTATAAAGTGGGTGAGTATAAGGAAAAACAGCCCGTAAAAGTGCGCCCGGCAAGGGAAATTCAGATGAACTGGAATTTAGCGCAAAAGTCTATTCCTGCTTATCCGGCACCAGTGTTACAGCGCATTTGGCGCGAGATTATTACATCTACCCTTACAATTGAAGGCGATTTTGCCGTTGATGTCTTTTTTGATGAAAAAAATGATTTACGCACATCTTTGGCATTATGGGATCTCACCCGGGATCATTTTGGCTCTTGGTGCCCGATTTATCGCAGTACCGATAAAATTGCGATGATTGAGCAATTAGCTAAGCATGAAGTTGAGCTTGTGGTCATGCCCATTAAAAATATCTCGATTGACCCCGAGCCTTGGTGGCTTTATTTGGCTAACCGCCCAAAAGAGGCCGAGTGGTATCCGCGGATTGCCTTTCATTTACCGTTTTCGGGGCCATCAAATAGCTGGGCTTATCATGATATAGAAGCTTTGGTGCTTTCTTGTGCAACTATCGAGCCATCTGGACATGATGAAACATTATTTTGTATTGAAGTTCTAAAGGGTGATTATGGAAGCTTTTTACAAAAAATTGCAATGCAAGATTGCGTACTGATAGAAAAGGCAGACCCCGATAAACATAAATTTTCGGCTGCGCTTGTAAAATTTGATGGATATTTGGTAGATAATGAGACTATAATTGCCGAGTTTTTATCGGCCTTTAGTGATTATGAATTTAAAGTAACATTGCTCGGAACCATTGGCAAAACGCCCGAATATATATGAGGATATTATGACGATTAAACCCAAAGTTGGCATATTAGAAATTTCGCCCTATGTTGGTGGAGAAGCCGGATTAAAAGATTTAAGCAATATTCATAAACTCTCGGCGAACGAGGGCGCATTGGGGCCTTCGCCCAAAGCGATGGAAGCCATTAATTTGGCGGCAAAAGATATGCATCGCTACCCCGATGGTAGTGCTTATAAATTGCGCCAAACATTAGGGGAAATCCATGGGCTTAACCCAAACCAAATTTTATGCGGCAATGGCTCCGATGAGATTATCACCTTGCTGATACAATCTTTTGCCGGGGCAGGGGATGAAGTTTTATATTCCAAATATGGGTTTTTAATGTATCCAATCACCGCCTTAACCCAAGGGGCAATTCCTGTTTGGGCAGATGAAAATCATTATACCACCGATGTTGATGCGATTTTGGCCAAGGTCAGCAGCCGAACAAAAATGGTGTTTATTGCCAACCCCAATAACCCAACAGGTACATATTTACCCGAAGCCGAAATGCGCCGCCTGCGTCAAGAACTTCCCCAAGATATCCTCCTTGTGATTGATGCTGCCTATGCAGAATTTGTCACAGCCAATGATTATGATTGCGGCATAAAACTGGTGAATGAATTTGATAATGTGGTGATGACCCGTACATTCTCTAAAGCCTATGCCTTGGGTGGAGTACGATTGGGCTGGTGTTACGCAAATGATGATATTATTGATATTCTTAACCGTGTGCGTGGGCCTTTTAATGTGAATGCACTGGCTTTGGCAGCCGGTGTTGCTGCGCTGAATGATACGGCACATTTAAACGCAACGATTAACCATACAATAAAATGGCGCATATGGTTAAGCGATGCCATCAGCCAAATTGGGTTAGAAGTTTTACCAAGCCAAGGCAATTTTATTTTGGTGCGTTTTAGCAATGCTGCAACGGCCGATGCCGCCGAGCTTGCCCTAAAAAATCAGGGGCTGATTATGCGCAAAATGGGCGGCTATAAAATGCCCGAAGCCTTGCGTATTACCATTGGCTTAGCGGATGAAAACCAAGCCATTGTTAAAGTTTTAACGGAATTTATGGGGAAATAGTTAATGAGCCAACCACCGCTTTTTCATCATGTTTGTATTATCGGCATTGGGCTTATTGGCTCATCATTAGCCCGCGCATTGCGCAAATACGGGCTTGCCCATAAAATTATGATATGTGATGCCTCGGAATATAATCTGAACCAAGCGAAAAAGCTTTATTTGGGCGATGAATATACGCATTCAGTAACCGAGGCTGTAAAGGGCTGCGATTTGGTTGTTTTGGCTACCCCTGTGGGTACATTTGGCACAATTGCGCAAGATATTGCGCCCCATTTGATTAAAAATGCTATTTTAACCGATGTTGGTTCGGTAAAAGCGGTGATGGAAAATGAAGTCAAACCCCATTTAAAGGCGGATACCATTATGATTGGTGGTCACCCGGTGGCGGGTACGGAATACTCGGGGCCTAAGGCGGGTTTTGCAGAGTTATTTGAGGATCGCTGGTGCATTTTATGCCCCGATGATAATGCCCCCAATGCGGCGATAGAAAAATTGCGCCAATTATGGTCGGCCGTTAAAAGCCAAGTGAGTATAATGCCGGCGGCACGTCATGATGAAGTTTTGGCGATAACCTCCCACTTGCCGCACCTGATTGCATGGACGATTGTGGGTACAGCTGCGGATATGGAAGAGCGTACCAAAGGTGATGTTATTCGCTTTTCGGCATCGGGCTTTCGGGATTTTACCCGTATTGCGGCATCGGACCCAATTATGTGGCGTGATGTTTTTTTAAATAATAAAACCGCCGTGCTTGAAACTTTAGGGCGCTTTAGTGAAGATTTAACCATGTTGCAGCGCGCAATACGCGATGAAGATGGTGCGGCGCTCGAAAAACATTTTTCCCGTGGGCGAGAGATACGCAAACGGATTATTGATGCCGGCCAATCGTAAATTAAGAGAGATATAAAAAAGCAGGGCGAGAACCCTGCTTTTTGTTATGGTATTATATCTAAATCGATAATATCTTCAATGGGTAAGATTTTACGAATAATATGGTATTTATTGCCATCTACCAAAATTTCGGCAATTATCGGGCGGCTATTATAGCTATTGCCCATTACCGCACCATAAGCACCGGCAGTTCTAAAGGCAACCAAATGGCCTTCTTTAATGGCTTCTAATAAATAATCTTTGGCAAATAAATCGGTACTTTCGCAAATAGGGCCTACAACATCCACTTTGCGTTTTTCGCCTTCTATCATATCCACCGGGATGATTGTATGTTGCGATTTATAAATGGCAGGCCGTGCAAGGTCGTTCATGCCTGCATCTAAGATAACAAATTCTTTACCGTCCCCTTGTTTATTGTAAATCACTTTAGATACCATGATGCCCGCATTACCCGCAATCATGCGCCCGGGTTCCACAATGATTTCGCAACCGGTTAGTTCTTGAATATGCTTAGCCGCATTGCCCCATTCATTGGGTAGTAAATGGGCTTGGTTATCATAATAAGGGATACCCAAACCACCACCCAAATCAAAAGAAGGGACATCGTAACCTTTGCTTTTGAGTTTTTCTATCAAATCGCCCACCACAGCCCAAGCTGCTGCAAATGGCTCAACTGTGGGTATTTGCGAGCCAATATGGGTAGCCAAACCAATAGTTTTTAAATGGGGGCTAGATGACGCATAGCTATATAAGCTTTCGGCTTTATCCACCGAAATACCAAATTTATTTTCTTTTGTACCAGTGGTAATATCTTTTAATGTACCGGCATCAACATCGGGGTTCACCCGAAAAGCAATAGGTGCAACCAGCCCTAAATTTTGGGCAACGGATTCTATGGTGTAAAGCTCGTTTTCGGATTCCACATTAATTTGTTTAATTTTTGTGTGGAGGGCAAATTCAATATCCGCAGCTGTTTTTGCCACACCCGAAAAGATAATTTTATTAGGCGCAATACCGGCTTTTAATGCCCGTTTAATTTCCCCAACCGATACAGTATCGGCACCCAAGCCGGCATCGCCCAAAATTTTAAGTACAGCCAAATTAGAGTTTGTTTTTACCGCAAAGGCAATAAGGGCATTGGTACCATCTAAGGCCTGTTTAAGTATGTTGGCATGGTGCAATAATGTGGCTTTAGAATAAACGTAAAAAGGGGTGGGGATATCTTGTGCAATATTATTTATTGCAATTTCTTCGGCAAAAAGATGATTATCTTTATAAGTGAAATGATCCATAATTTATCCTATATTCTCAAAAACATTATTGGTTGATTAATCTACTTATCTATTTTGCCTTTTGACCATAGGGAATATTTTGGGGGGCACCATCTTTACCACAGGCCGAAACCATAGTAAGGCTTGATAAAATAACGAATATTGCAAATGCTTTTTTCATGTTGAAATTCCTTATAAATAATCTTTTTTGGCTTGTTTTGCGGCTTTTAATACATTATCGGGGGCGGTACCGCCGTAAGATATGCGCGATGATACCGAGTTTTCGACCCCTAAAACATTAAATATATCTGGAGTGATTTGCGGTTCAACGGACTGCATATCGGCAAGTGTAAGCTCATGGAGTTGGCAATTTTTATCCTCGGCTATTTTTACAAGAGCTCCGGTGATATGATGGGCTTGGCGAAACGGAATATTGAGCGCACGCACACACCAATCGGCTAAATCGGTTGCGGTAGAAAACCCGTGGGCGGCGGCTTTTTTAAGCTGCTCTTCATTGTAACTTGCGCCTTCCATTTGCCGTGCCATCACCTCGATAGATAACATAATGGTTTTATGGGCATCGAATATCGGTTCTTTATCCTCTTGCATATCTTTACCATAGGCGAGGGGCAGGCCTTTCATTACGGTAACCAAATTGACATAATCCCCCAAAACACGCCCCACGCGCGCGCGGATAAGCTCGGCGGCATCGGGGTTGCGTTTTTGTGGCATAATGGATGAGCCGGTGGAATAATCATCGCCAAGGCGAATGAAGTTAAATTGGGCAGATGACCATATCACAAGCTCCTCAGCCATGCGCGAAAGATGGGTAGCACATAAGGTGAGTACGGACATATACTCAATAGCAAAGTCGCGATCCGAAACACTATCAAGGGAGTTTTTGGTTGGCTCGTCAAAGCCCATGAGTTGCGATGTTAAGTGGCGGTCAATCGCAAAGCCCGTACCGGCTAAGGCTGCAGCACCTAGGGGGTTTTGGTTGAGGCGTTTGCGGCAATCTTGCGCACGGCTACGGTCACGATTAAACATCTCTACAAAGGCTAACATCCAATGGCCTAAAGTGATGGGTTGGGCAACCTGCAAATGGGTAAAGCCGGGCATAACGATATTATAATATTTTTCGGCTTCTGCAATTAAAACATCTTGTAAAATTTTAAGGTTTGCATCAAAAGCATCAATGGCATCGCGTACCCAAAGGCGTAAATCGAGTGCCACTTGGTCGTTACGCGAGCGGGCAGTGTGCAAGCGCCCCGCAGCATCGCCAATTAGCTCTTTTAAGCGGCTTTCGATATTCATATGAATATCCTCTAAATCACGGCGAAAGGTAAATTGGCCCCCCTTAATCTCGGCCTCAATTTGTTTTAAGCCATGGGTTATGGCCTTAACATCATCGTCGCTTAATACACCAATAGAACCCAGCATTTTGGCATGGGCGATAGACCCGAATATATCTTGCTTATAGAGTTTTTTATCATAATCAATGGAGGCATTAATCTCTTGCATCAACTCGCTTGGTGCTGCAGAGAACCGCCCCCCCCACATTTGCGATTTATTTTTGGCTTTAGGCTCGCTCATTAAACTATCATCCTTGGTTATGGGTATTTATTTTCGGGTTATAATAATCTATATATTTATAATAATAAAGAGGGGATATAAAAAAACGCTATTCTTATTTTTAAGAATAGCGTTTATATGAAATTTGACGAATTATCGTCTTGATCTTGTAGCATGGTAACCCCTTAATATTTTAGTGAAAATTAAATCGTCTAAAATATTAAGTAATTAAGCGTTTGCTAATTTACGTGCTTTAACCGATGCAGTATTGGCAACTTCAATATCAACATTTGCACTAGCGGCCAATGTTTTGGCTTTAAGGGCTGTGTTTGCTTTCCATGCTTTAAGAGCAGAAAGATTTAACGGAACAATCTCACCATTTTTAATGGCATTGTCTTCGACTTTCCACTGATTTAACACATCAAGGTTAAATGGTGCAAAAGCTTCTGGCTCACGAACAACAGTTGCTTTGTTGTTAAATAAATTTTTAAAAAATACAAATCCTAATTCAAACATATTTTATCTCCTTATCTTGTAGAAAATTATTTAGGGGTTTTTCTCTACGGTCTCAATATAGGTATATTCATCAAAAAATAAAAACGCAAAGATTACAAATCACCTATGCGCTTTATGCAAACCTAGTTAAATTAAAGTTAATAGTATAAAAAGTATTTAATATCAAATAGATAAAATATATAAAAGTGAATATATTTTTCTAATTATGGCATTTGTGTGATGCGTTTTTTGCATTTCTGTGTGTTTATATTATTTTTTTATATGCTTTATCTTGACTGAAAATCGTTATAAAATCCGTTTATGATTATAAATTAAAAAGTTGAATAGATAATGAAACAAGATATTATACGCGGTTTTGCAACAGCATTTACAGCACCAAAAATAGTTGATATAACACCGATATATGCGGCATTTCAGATAGATAACCATGATGAATATTTAATAGAGAGCATGCGCAAAGCCCCCAATGATGGGCTTAAACAATATGACGCAGCCCGTTTAACGGCATTGCAATCGCAGCTTAAAGATAACGAATATTTATATATAAGCAAATCGGGGCGTTGGCCGGGTGAATATGTTGCCCGCTCAGAAGAATATTTATGGTGGATAAGCGGATTTAGCGGATCTGCCGGGGCATGCATCATTGGTAAAAACCGGGCTTTGTTATTTACCGATGGCCGATATACAATCCAAGCGGCTAAGCAATCACCGCATTTTGAGCAAATAGGCATAGAAGATCAATCGGCTATCAGCTGGCTTAAAGATAATACAACCGATAATGATGTGCTGTTATTTAATGCCCATGCTTTGGCCTATGATAGCTACCAAAAAATGCAATCTGCACTTTCGTTATCACTTAAGGCTTTATATAATTTTAACTTATTAAATGATTTATGGCAAAATCGTTTGCCCGACCCCATAGGCCCCATATGGCATCATCGGCGTAAATATGCGGGTGTAGAAGTAACGGAAAAAATAGCTTACTACCAAGAAAAATTATCCCAAGAATCATGCGATGGTTATATTATTACCCAGCCCGAAAATATCGCTTGGTTGCTAAATATTCGTGGGTGCGATATTGCCGATACCCCCATACCGCTTACTTTTGCGGTTGTATGGCAAAACGGTAAAGTAGATTGGTATGTGGATAAAAGGCGTTTAACCCAAAAGGCCATAGATGATTTAGCCGATATTGTCGATTTTTATGCGCCAGAGCAATTATATCAGTATGATTTTTCTGATTATGAAATGGGCTATAATTTACAAACAGCAACAGTTGCCATTGTGGATTTATTGGGCAACGGTGCTAAAGCATTGAGCGACCCTGCCTTATTACCGAAAGCGCAAAAAAACATTACCGAGCAAGAGGGCATGAAAGAAGCCCATATTATTGATGGCGTTGCCATGGTAAAATTTTTATATTGGTTAGAGACCGAAGTACCCAAAGGTAATGTAACCGAGCTGGATGCAGCCAATAAAATTAACGATTTACGGCAAGAAAATAACTTATGCCCAACGGTGAGTTTTGAGAGCATATCGGCCTTTGGTGCTAATGCCGCTTTACCCCATTATCGGGTTAGTGCAGAGAGTAATCGGCTATTATCCCCCGATGAAATTTATTTGATTGATAGTGGTGGGCAATATGTTATGGGGACAACCGATATTACCCGTACTATTAAAATCGGCACAGCAACGGCCGAAGAAAAAACCGCTTTTACTTTAGTGCTTAAAGGGCTGATACAGCTATTTAATACCCGATTTAGCGGGGGCACAACAGGCGATAAGCTCGATGCCATTGCCCGCCAGCCTTTGTTAGATAAGGGTATGAATTATAATCATGGTACCGGCCATGGTGTGGGCTGTTATTTGGGCGTGCATGAAGGCCCGCAATCGATATCGCCACGGGGGAGCAATGTAGCCATAGATGCCAATATGGTATGTTCTATTGAGCCGGGTTATTATAAAGAGGGGCATTTTGGTATTCGTATTGAGAATTTAGCTATTGTGAAATCAGCCTATAAACAAAATCATTTTTGTAATTTAACTTACTGCCCCATCGATGTACGGCTGATTGATGTTTCAATGCTCAGCCAAATAGAGCGCGATTGGCTCAATGATTATCATCGTAAGGTACGGGAAAATCTTTTGTATTTTGTTCAGGGCGATCGGGGTGTTAAAGATTATTTATTGCGGGCAACAAGGGTGATTTAACCGATGAAAATCTATACAAAAACAGGCGATAAAGGTCGCTCGACATCGGTTGATGGCCGGCGCCGACCGAAGTCCGACATGATATTTGCAGTGGAAGGGCAAATAGATGAACTCAATAGCTATATTGGTTTAGTTTTGGCTGTGGGTAAGGATTTAGATGCGCATAATCGGGCTTTTTTGCAAAATTTGCAGCATCAGCTATTTAATATCGGAGCCCATTTTTGGAAGGCGGCAGGGAGTGAAGAAATCACCGGGGCGATGATTACAGCACTCGAACAAGAGATTGATCGGCTATCAGATGATTTGCCGCCATTAGAAAATTTCATCTTACCCGGGGGGAATATCACCAGTGCTCAAATCCATATTGCGCGGGCAGAGTGCCGCAAGTTAGAGCGCCTAATGGTGCGCTTTCATGAACAAGAGCCTGTGGATATTTTATGCTTGCAATATATCAATCGGTTGTCGGATTATTTTTTCACTTTAGCCAGATATTGCAACAATAAAGGGCAAGGTGATATTTTGTGGAATAAGGATTTTCAACAACCAAAATAATCCCAAAATATCCATTTTAAAGATAGTTTTAGCCGCGGATTTTATGCTTGTTGATGCAAATTTAATGGCTAATTTCATCGGTTAATCGGTCAATTTTTTATTATTGGCGGATAATCTGGGATAATTTGGGCTTTTTATGGCTCAAAATTACGGCTTTTTCTTAATGGCAGAGCGATTAAGGTTGCGTTTTTTCTGCTGCTCGGTTCTCTTACGTAGGTTCGCTTTTAGGCGCTCAGCCTCTTTTTCAAACTTCTGTTTGCGCTCAATTTCCTTTTGTTTTGTAATATTTGTCGCCATAATTTTCCCCCATGCCTTATTTCTAGCGAGATATATAAAAATCTTCTTGCAATCTCATACTGATATTGTTATATATCGCTACACGAAATTTGTAAACCTCTTCGGTTTATCATCTATATTTGCCGCAGTAGCTCAGGGGTAGAGCACTCCCTTGGTAAGGGAGAGGTCGGTGGTTCAATTCCACTCTGCGGCACCAGTATTTAAGCCAAAAAATAGAATTATTAGTTATTTTTATTTTCTGTAAAAATTTTCTAAGTCCAAATTAAGTCCAGCAGTTTCCTATTTTTAGATTTCAATATTTTATATAAACAATAAATTAAATTTTTTTTAAAACTTCCTCGAAACGTCTGGACGGGTCACATCTTATTTGTCATTAGTGTATTTATAAACTTTTTTCATGTTGAAAGGAACAATAATGAATAATTTTAATTCTAATACACAATATTTGCAAGACCCGCACGGATTAAAAATCTCTAAGGATAAATATTTTGATAAGTGGGTGAGTTTTGTCCAGAATGAGGTAATGAACAATGAAGATGCTTTCAGATATTTTGATGAAGTGTCTAAAGAAAATTTGTATTTACCGTTAACAGAATGCTCTGAAATTTATAACTATAGAACTTATGAGACTGGTCAACCCCCAAAATATAGTCCAGTTTTAAGTTCGTAATGTTTCATATTTGTTCTGATGTAATGGGAGATGATTGTGAAGCGTAGCTGAGCAAGCTTCTCCCATTACGTGCATCATCGGCATTGGCGGTTTATAACCTAACGAGCTATGTGGCCGTATATGATTATAATGATTGCGCCAATCACCGATAATAACTTGCGCTTCCTTAAGTGTATGAAAGACCTCACCATTCAAGCACTCATCTCTCAAC